>DATEQN010000024.1:0-21561 GCA_035272625.1 Terriglobales bacterium
CACTTCCTGTACTTTCATCGTCCGCTCCATTGCGGCCTGCGTGTAAGAGAACATGCCTTCCATGCTCTCCTACCCTCGCCGCCTGCAAAGCGGACAGATCACTTGCTATCTCAACCGGACATATCATGTGCTAACGACAGCCCCGCGTACAATCAATTGACAGCGCCCCACCCGTTTGCTAAAGTTGGCCGCTCAAGTTACGGGGGCGGCCCGCAACTTGTACTCTTCGGACCTCTCCCCCTTGTTCGCGATATTCCGCGCGCTTAAGCAGCGTAAAAAATGCAACCCTCTGGAGACGTCGAGGTTTCAGCCCGGTTACTGAGCGCTATGCTCAGAGAGCGCGAGTCTGCTCCGCGGGCCGCGCTGCTGGCGCAACAGGCTGCCGAATTGGTCCCCGGAGGCGCTGCCATCGTGTATGTGCTGAATTCTGGCGACCCCCCTGCCGTCCCCGCAACGTGGACCGCCAAAGCCACCGCGGGGGAGATTAGCCTGGACGATCCGACCGTCCCCGCCGACTCCGGCACTCTGGGAACTCTGGCGCAAGAGCAGCAACCGCTCCTGTTTTCCGGCAATGAGTTGACCCGCGAGGACTACGCGCATCTCCATGCACGACGCACCCTGGTATCTCTGGCCTGCGTTCCGATCGTCGTGAACGACGTTCTCATTGGCGCGCTGGAAGTGGCCTCATTCGAAGGCACGATTACCTCATCGGACTTGCCGATACTGGTGGATCTCGTCGAGCATGCCGGACCCGGATTGGTCAGCGCGATCCTTTATGAAGACGAGCGTAACTCCCTGCTCGAATCCGTTTCGCGGCTTACTCAACTCTATGATCTGGAGAAGGTCTTCAGTTCCACGCTCGAAATGGACGAACTGCAGCCGCTCATCACCTCCAAGATTCGCGAGGTCTTGGACGTCCAGGCCGTAAACCTGTGGTTGGTCAAAGACGAAAACGAGCTACTGCTCATACGCCAATCCGGAAACGATCCCACCGCATCGGTCAACTCCTCGCAGCGAACCGGCGAAGGCTATATAGCCGAGGTCTCCGATTCGGGCGAACCTCTGGTTATTGATGACGAGAAAGACGAGCGTCTCGCCCGGCGCAATCCGTCTGCAGTCGAGGGTGGACCGTTTTCGGTTATTGTTTGCCCGCTTGTCGCCCATGAAAAACAGGTCGGGATCATCGAAGCCATCAACAAAATGGACGGAAGTCCGTTCGACGAGGACGACCTGTTCCTGCTGAATTCGATTTCCGAAACCGCCGCCATTGCCTTGAATAATGCGGGGCTTCTGCAGGCCGAACGCAAGGTGGAAATTCTGCAAACACTGGTGCATGTCAGCGGCGAGATCACCTCCACGCTCAACCTTGACCGGGTTCTGCAAGCCGTCGTCAACACGCCCAGCGCCGTGATTCCGTACGAACGGGCCTCGGTTGCGCTCGACGAACGCGGCCGGTTGCGCCTGAAGGCCGTTTCCGGCATGGAACAAATCAATCCCGGAGCACGCGAGATTACCCAACTCGAAGCGGTGATACCCGTCGTCTCTGGCAGCAGCGACGCCATTTTTATTACCCAGCGCGGCGACGAAAACGAAGCTCGGATCGACGCTCCGGAAGAGGCGATGAAAGCGCCGTTCCGCAAGTATTTCGCCGAGAGCGGGATGAGGGCATTTTATGCGCTCCCCCTCGCCGACGATGAAGGACGGCTCGGACTCCTGTTATTCGAAAGCAGTGACCCTGACTTTCTCAGCGCCGCCCATCTCGAGATGATCCGGGTTCTTGCCGGGCAGGCGACCGTCGCCGTGCGCAATGCTTCACTCTACAAGGAAGTCCCGTTCATCAAGCTCCTCGGGCCCATCCTGCAAAAGAAAACGAAATTTCTGGCCCTCGAAAAACGTCGCCGGGCGCTGTTTGTGGCTGGCGCGGCCGCGGTCGCATTGTTTCTTGCGATTTTCCCCATCCCCATGCGCGTGGATGGAACTTCCACCGTAGCTTCCGCCCGCTCGGTCCAGGTGCAGCCGGAACTCGACGGTGTGGTTCGCCAGGTCTACGTTCGCGAAGGCGATCACGTGCAGCGCGGCCAGGTGCTGGCTGACCTCGAAGATTGGGACTACCGCTCAGCTCTTGCCGGGGCACAAGCCAAGTACCAGACCGCGACTATGGAGATGAACCGCGCGCTCGCCGCCAACGACGGCGCCGAAGCCGGCATCCAGGGCGTGCAAGCGCGGTATTGGGCATCCGAAGTCGAACGCGCCCGCGAGCGTTTGGAGAGAACGCACCTGCGGGCGTTGCTGGATGGCTGGGTCACCACTCCTCACGTCGAAGACTTGACCGGCCGCCACCTAGTTGCCGGAGACACGTTCGCCGAAGTTGCGGACAGTTCCGAGGCCCGGGTCGATGTTGCCATCGATGAGTCCGAGATCTCTTTGCTTCGTCCCGGCGCCGCCGCTGCCATCAAAGTGGAGGGCCTCCCGACGCAGACTTTTCGCGGCCATGTCGCGGTCGTCAGTCCCAAGAGCCAGGCCGAGGGCGATGCGCGATTCTTCTACGCCCGCGTCAACGTCCCGAATCCCGACGGCCGCCTGCGTCCGGGCATGCAGGGACGCGGGAAAATTTCTGTCGGATGGCATCCCATTGGCTTCGTACTTTTCCGGAGTCCGTTTATGTGGCTCTATTCCAAGTTGTGGTGGTGGTTCGGCTGGTGAAGGTTGGCTGGGGAAGGTCGGATGATAAGTAAGGGACGGTAGAGCGATGGGCGTCTCGCTTGTCCAGCAGCAACGCGGCCGGGCGGGGACGCCTGGCTCTCCACCAGCAAAGCAAGAAGTCAGGAACAAGCGATGATGAATTTGAAAACCGTGGCGAAGATTTTACTGACACTGACGCTCACACTCGCCCTTTTGCAATCCGGCTGCAGCGACTCGAGGACCGCCGAAGTCAAAGCCGCGCCTCGCCCCGTCGCGAGCGTGCCCGCCGCTGCTCCTCCCTCCGACCATGAGCCGTTCTTTATCGCTTCCGGTCCGCTCATCGTCGAGCACCAGGTGGATGTCGCTGCGCAGCGCGAGGGCGTCGTCGCCGAAATTCATGCTGAACCGGGTCTCATGGTTCGCGCCGGGCAGCTTTTGGCGCAACTGGACGATCGCCAGGCGACGGCTGATCTCGATGCGGCGCGCGCCCGCACCCGCAGCACCGCAGCCGACCTTAAGAATTGGGAAGCGGAAGCCAAAGTGCTTGAAGCCGATGCCGAACGCGCGCGAAAGATGTGGGAAGCACAGCTCATCACCCAGGAGCAATTCGACCACGCCCGCTTCAAAGCCGAATCGGACCAGTGGGACGTCAAGCGCGTGCAGGAGATGCTCGTCAACGCGCAACAGACCGAGCGCTCGCTCGAACTAGAATTGGAGAAAACTCGCATCCGTGCCCCGTTTTCCGGAATTGTAGCGCGCCGCTACGTTCGCGCCGGGCAACGGGTCAACCGCGGCGACCGCATGTTCTGGATCACCGAGACTTCGCCACTGCAGGTGCAATTTACTCTCCCTGAGCGCTTCGCCGGCAAGATCCAGCGCGGGCAAAGCCTCGAAGTCACCTCGGTTGACACCGGAGACGCGAAATTCATTGCCAAGGTGATGGAAATCAGTCCGGTCATCGATCCTTCCAGCGGCACCATCGAAGTGCTCGCCCAACTCGTCGGAGCCACGAAAGATCTGCGGCCCGGCATGACCACCAGCATCCGCATTCCCGACCTGCCATGAACCTTGCAGAAGCGCTTGACGTTCTTCCCGAGATAACCACGCCCACCAGGAGCAACCGCATCTGCAAGATGGATCCGCGCCTGGTGGGCCGCGAGCACATCGAGGAAGGCGCGCCAATGATCCTCGCGCATGTGCCGGGATCGACAAAAATCTTCCGCTTGACCCCCGAAGAGTGGAAACTCGCGCACCTGTTCGATGGTCAGCGTTCCTACGCGGAAATTGCCGAGTTGTTCCTGGCGGAGAATTCGATCCAGATGAGCGCCGAAGATGTTCGGACCTTTGCGGAGATGATGCAGGACTGCGACTTCTGGTACCAGTCTCCGCAGGAAAAAAACATTGCGCTCATGCAGAAGTTGCGCGAGCGCCGCAAGAAAGAGAAGAAGTCGAGAGCCGGGGACGTGGCGCACATCACGGTTGCTCATTGGGACGCCGACATATGGATCGATGCCGCAACCCGCAAACTGCGCTTCATCTACACCCCATGGTTCACGGTCCTGACGCTCGCCCTTTTTGCTTTCATGATTTACGTCTTCGTCACGCGCTGGTCCCAGATCGGCGTCGATACGCTCGAATACTACACCTTCACCGACAAGTCGGCCGCCGATGTTGCCGAGTTCTGGATCCTGTTCTTCATCATGGCGTTTTTTCACGAGGGGTCGCACGCCGTCACCTGCAAGCACTACGGAGGCGGCGTCCACAGCACGGGCTTTCATCTGATCTACCTGACGCCCGCGTTCTTCGTTGACGTTACCGAGGCTTGGGTCTATGCCAATCGCTTACAGCGCGTGGTCACCATGATGGCCGGCATCTGGACGGAGTTAATTATTTGCGCCGCGGCGACTGTGGTCTGGTGGGGAACGCCGCCGGGCGGCGCCATCCACGATCTGGCCTACAAAGTGGTCCTGATCACCGGAGTAGCCGTCGTACTCATGAATCTCAACCCGCTGATCAAGCTCGACGGCTACTATATCTTGTCGGAAATTGTTGGCGTTGACGAGATCAAGGAGCGCTCAACCGCCCTGATGTCGGGCTGGGTGCAGAACCGCATCTTCCGGCTTCCCGTGGAAGTCCCTTATGTTCGTCCGCGACTCCGCTGGTTTTTCGTGCCCTATGCGATCCTTTCCGGCATTTACAGCTATCTGCTTCTGTACGCCGCCGCCGGATTTGTGGGAAACGTATTCCGTCACTACAGCCCGGAATGGGCGTTCCTCCCTACGATTTTAGTGGCGTTCCTGATCTTCAAGTCCAGACTGATCAAGTTGGGAAAATTTATGAAAACCGTCTACACGGACAAACGCGACCGGCTGCTCCGTTCCTCCTGGGCCCGTTTCATGACCCCCGCGCCTGCCGCGAGCCTTAGCATCGTTCTGGTTGCTCTGCTCTGGGTTCCGTTTCTTCACGACACGGTGGGCGCCCGATTCATTCTCGAGCCGGTGCAACGCGCCGTGGTACGCGCCGAAGTGCCCGGAACCGTGGTCGAAGTGCTGGTACACGAAGGACAGAAGGTAGAGCTTGGCACTCCGCTCCTGCGCCTGCGCAATCTCGATCTGGAATCGCAACAAGCGCTGCTGGAGGCCGATCTGCAACTGGCCCGCTCCCGCAACACCGAGGCCCACATGCACTACACCGGTGCGGGTGGAATGGATCAGGAATTTCAGCGCGACCGCCAGCAAAGTCAACTGCTGGTTCAGGAAGTGAGCCGGTTGCAATTGCGCAGTCCAATCGCCGGCAGCGTAGTAAGCCCGCGCCCGGCGGATCTGCTCGGCTCGCATCTCAAAGCCGGAGCCACCGCGGTTGAGATCGCGGACCTTTCTTCGCTGCGCGCACGCCTTTACGTTCCAGAATCTGAGATGCCCGAGGTGCGGCCCGGGCAGGCAGTCAGCCTTCGTCCAGATTCTTCTTTCCGGTCAATTTCAGGTGCGGTCGGCGAGATCGCGGTGGCCTCCTCGGAGATCGAGCCCGGACTGGAGCCAAAATCCGAATACAAGGGGCTGGTTGCACCACGCTACTACCCGGTTACGGTCCAGGAACCGAACTCTGAAGGTAAGTTGATATATGGAATGACCGGCACCGCCAAAATCTACACCGTGCGCCGCAGCATCGCGGGAATGGCTTGGCAAAGCGCCAGTGATTTTGTCAGGCGGAAACTCTGGTAAGAACTACAAAAAAAAACTGAAGGCCGTGCGGTTCCCAGCACGGCCCTTAAGCGATCCTGCCTGTATCTCAGGGCTACCGACGTTCCAAACGCTTCGCGGCTTCAACGGGACCCTTGAAACGCTTCGCGGCCTCAACGGGACCCTTGAAACGCTTCGCGGCTTCAACGGGACCTTTGAAGCGCTTCGAGGCCGTCTTGTTGGAGACAAGCGGGCTAGCTGAAATCGTGTTGCTGGCGATGAGAGCTTTCTTGGTGGCCTTCATGTTGTTAATCAGCGATTTCTTTTCGACGCTCATTGTTCTTTTTCCTCCTGAAATTTTTGAGTCTGGGATGCTTTGACCGCGGGAACTTTTCTTCGCCCCGCCCTGTCTGCCATCCCTTATTGCACGAGCCATGCCAAACGCCACAGCTCCCAAATCGCAAGGCTCTCGCACGCGACTCTGAATTATTTCAATAAGATACAGAGAGCGGCTCCCCAAACGAGGAACACTTCGCTGCGCAGATCAACTGCATAGGTTAATAATTAACCAACAGTAGGTCACTTTTTAACCCTACTTCTTCAACTCCGAAGCCCGTACTTGCGACAGAGGTACTTCATCTTTTGTCCATCGATCCGCAGCAACGCCGCCGCCGCCGTCTTCTTTCCCCCGGTCCGCCGCAAGGCTGCCTGCAGGTACGCAGCTTCGATCCGCGCCATCTCCTCATCAAAGGAGATTCCTTCTTCCGGAATCAGCAGAGACTCCTGTTTCGCGGAACTCGAGTACAGGATCCCCTGCGGCAAATGTTTTACCGCGATGTTTGAACCCGGAACCATCAGCACCAGCCGCTGCATCAGGTTTTCCAGTTCGCGCACGTTGCCCGGCCAGTGGTAATCCTCCAGCACTTCCAGCGCTTCGAGGTCGATGGTCTTCACCGGCAGACTGTTCGCGGCGCAGTAATAACGCAGAAAATGATCCACCAGCAGCGCGATGTCGCCTTCCCGCTCGCGCACCGGAGGCAGAACAATCGGAATCACGTTGATCCGGTAATAAAGATCTTCGCGGAATCTTCCCGCACGCACTGCCTGCTCAAGATCCTCGTTAGTCGCCGTGATCAGTCGGAAGTCAATCTTCCTCGGCACCTGGCCCCCGAGGCGCTGCACCGCGTGCTGTTCCAGGACTCGCAGCAGTTTACTTTGCAGAGCCAGGTCCAAGGCGCCGATCTCGTCGAGAAACAGCGTGCCTCCATGGGCCATCTCGATGTGTCCGGCGTGTACTTGGTGCGCGCCCGTAAATGCCCCTTTTTCGTGCCCGAACAACTCCGATTCAATCAGCGTCTCCGGCAGGGCCGCGCAATTTACGCTGACAAATGGCTGCTCGCTGCGCGGGCTGTTGGCCACGATGGCGCACGCTACCAGTTCTTTCCCCGTTCCGCTTTCACCCCGAATCATCACCGTGCTATTGCCCGGCGCCACGCGGCTGACCGCGTCATACACCCGATGCATGGCTTCGCTGCCGCCGATCAGCTCCCCGAAGGAATACCGGCTTAGCGCATCTTCGCGGACTTTTCGCCCTTCGATCTCGCGCCGGCGCTGCTCGAGCGCTCTCTGCAGGAATGCCTGCACCTCAGCGAACTCCACCGGGGCCACGAAGCAATGCGCGATTCCCGCTGCCAGAAACTTGCGTCGCCGCACCTTGGTCAGCGACTGGATGAGGCCAATCAGCACCAAGTCCTCATCCCTCGCACGCAGCTGGCTGACCAGTTCGACCATGGGCTCGGAAGATCCATTGGGCGCGTCCAGGTCCAGAATTACAGCTTCCAGCGGAACCTCATTCTGGAGCGCTAGCACGCCCTCCCCGGCGTCCAATAAGGTGATATGAAAGTCCGAGGCGAGGTTTTCCTGGGCGGCCAGCATGACCGACTCGTCGGTGGTCATCACGGCCACGCGCGCGGCCACGCTGGCAAGTGGAACGTCGATGGACATACGAGCAAGCCCCCAAGAGCCCGCTTACCGCTGTGGCAGAGGCGAGCGAAGAATGAAACTGTACACTGGGGTTAATTTTTCACCTATAAGCAGGGAAAAAACAACCCCCCGATTGGACTAGGAGGCCCAGCCGGGGGGTTGTTCGCGAAATTGCTCCGTGGGTACTACTTCATCACGTGTTTTGGAGAAGCTCTCCTGAGGAGCGCCAGCAAACGCTGCGCCGACGCCGGTGGCGCCACTTTGCCTTCGCGCACTATTTCCTTGGCGCTCAGTTCTTTCCCGTACAGGGCCTTGTTGGCTCCGTCGTCGGAGCGCAGGGTCGAACCCTCCAGCGACACTCCCGCAAACAGCCCCTGTGCTCTGGAATACGACAGAATCTCAGCTTTCATGACGATATCGGTTGCCGCGGCAGCATCGCGTCCCACCGGCCCGGCCGCAACCGACGCGTCCCCTCCCAGCTTCACCTTGCTCGACATTACCGATCTTGCGCCCGAGTCATTCATTATCAGCAGCACGAAGTCGGTTTCCTGCCCGCCAATTTGAAAACCGAAACTTCCGGCTTCCAGCGCAAACATCGCCGGCGCGCTCCACGAGCCCGAAAAATCCCGCCCCCTGCGGCACGTGATCAGTCCTCGCCCGTAGCTGCCCCCCACAACAAACGCCGCCTTTTTTACCGACGGAAAGATCACAACGCAATACGCCCTATTCAGTAGATCCTTCGGAATCCCATCCGGCATGCCGAGGATTTCTTTGAAAACGATCGCGGATTTGTTGATGCGCTCGTCTACCTTCTCTTCTTTGTCTTCGGCCACAACGGGCAGCACGCAGACCAGCATGAGAACTGCCACTAACATCTTTTTGTTCATATACGCTCCTTTTTTGAATGGTTCGCGAGATAAATTCATCGATAGTTCGGACAATCGACAGTTTGAACAATGGTTTGATAGTTCGACTCACCGCCTACTTCTTTTCCGCCGGCGGGTGCGCCAAATCCTGCGGGAAGCTCCGCAGTGCAACCTCGATCGACCGGGAAGAAGTCTTCTTCGCTGCATCGGTGTTGTTCTCGACCAGAGTTCCCTTGAGCACGTAATACGCTTCGTCGCCCCGGCTTTTCCCCTCGCCCCGCTCGACCGTCCCCTTAAATTCGAACGATACGCCATGCACGGTCTCGGTAATAAACGCGAGTTGATTGCCATCGAGCTTACCCGACTTAAAAAAGTGATCGAGAAACCCGCCATCGCCCTCCGAGTCGGCATAGCGTGAAACAAAGCCGATGACGTGATGGTCTTCGACGGTGAACTGCACAAACTCCCCTTCGCGCAAAAAACTGTACATACCGGAGTAATCCGCACCGGGAGTTGCCGGGCTTTGCCGATCTTTGTGCTGTTGATCGGGGTTCGCTTGTACGCTAGCAGACATTAAAGCAAAAAGAACAAAACACGCAAGTTGAAGCGCGGGGCTGGTCCGGCAACGGTTGGCGTGGATCGGCATGCTCACCTCGGAACAGTCAGTATAGCGGTCATGATCGGGACACGGGTAAAACGCGACGCCCGCCCGGCAACCCCTCGAGGTCAGTTATAATCTTGGGAAAGACCAGCCGTCCGGGGCGAGCCAGCGAAGACGCCTCGGATCCCGCCTTCCGGGGGCACCGTCGTGGGAGTCGGCTAAGGGGTAACTTGGAGCCAGATGGAATCCCCGGAGCAAAGACTGTTGAGACTTATGGTGGAACAAGATCCCGCGAGCCCGGAAGTTCGCGCCGCACTTCGGGCGGTACTCCGCCGGGCGGAGTTCCCCGGCGATTACGAATTCGACATGTGGCGAGATGTCTTCGTTCAGCAAAAGCTGCCCTGGGGACGCTTCCTGCAATCCGCGTTGTTGCACACGGCAGCAGTGGCCCTCATATGGACGATATCGTTCGTGTGGATTCGACAGCAGAGAATTTTGGAGCGCCCCGTGTTTGACCGGTCGTCGCTGGTAACCTATACGCCGGAAGAATATTTGCCTCCGCTCGAAACCGGCGCATCGGAAGCGCCAAAGCCGCAAAAAGGAGACCCCACTTACGCCAAGCAGCCAATCCTTTCGGTTCCGCCGGAGGCGGACAACCGCTCCCAAACCATCGTCGTGCCGCCCGACCTCAAGCTCAATCACGACGTCCCCTTGCCTAATATCGTGGCCACAGGGACCATCGTGCCGGCGGTTCCGCTGGATGCGACGCGGGCCTCGTTGTCCCGAATCGTCGCGCCCGAGACGCAGGTCATCGCGCCCGCGCCGGACGTGCAGTTAACGCGCGACCGTGTGGTTCAATCGGCGCTGAAGTCGGACGTTATTGCACCGCCTCCGGAGGTGACGTCCCATCACACGCGCGGCTTGGCTGGCCCAGAGACGGCGGTCGTGGAACCGCCTCCGGAATTAACGCAATCGACAAAAGGACACGTTGGGCCCATCAACATTGGCCCGAGTACCGTGGTGCCGCCGGCTCCGCAGCTCACGCTGGCCGAACAGCATCCACTGGCGGCGCGCGGCAGCGGACGAGGAAATTTGCCCGGTGGCGGCGCGCAGCCCGTGGCCCCTCCGCCGAGCGTGGCGGCCTCGGGCAATGGCCGCGCGAATGCACGGCTGATCGCATTGGGCATTCATCCCGTAGCGCCCACCGGTCCCGTGGCAGTTCCCGGCGGCAATCGCCGGGGAACCTTTGCCGCAACTCCAAAGGGAAAACCAGGCGCGTCGGGAACCCCGGATTTGGCGGGATCGAAATCGACAGCGAAGAACGCGGGGAGTCGTGGAGACGGCAGCGGCGGCTTCAACGCCCAGACAAACGGCTCTCTGCCTGCCGGACTCCACGTCGGCGCGGTGAACTCGGACGACCCACGCGAAGTGGCCAGCCTTTCGAAGCCGGAGACCAGGCCCGGCGACCGTTCGAGCGCGCGCGCTGCCTCTCCGGTTTCTGACGATAAAATCACCGACATGGACCGCAAGGTTTTTCGCGGTAAGCGCGTCTATGGGCGGACGTTGAACATGCCGAATCTGAATTCCTCGACGGGCAGCTGGGTGATAAAGTTCGCGGAACTCGACGGGGGCCGGAAAGAAGGGGAACTGCTGGAGCCTGTGGCCACGGAAAAATCGGACCCCGGCTATCCGCTGGAATTGATTCGCGCCAACGTGCACGGCATGGTCACGCTTTATGCGATCATTAACTCGGATGGCAAGGTGGGCGACATTCGCGTCCTCAACAGCCCGGACGAACGTCTGGATGCCTTTGCCGCGAGTGCACTGGCCCGCTGGAAATTCGTGCCTGCGGAAAGAGCGGGGAAACCAGTGGCGCTCGAAGCCGTAGTGGAGATTCCGTTCAGGGTTCGGCGCAGTTTCTGAAGGTATCCGATCGGAGCCTTGCTGGTGGAGAGCCGGGCGTCCCCGCCCGGCCACCCAACTGCCGGACAGGCGAGACCCTGCCCTCGACCAGAACCCTTGAATTCTAACGCCGGGCCGACGCGGATTTTTCTCCTGGAAGGGCGGCGTATACGGCCGGATTGGCGCAGACCTCGTAATACCAGCGGTCGGTCCAGTGCAAAATAGATAAGTCGCGGACATCCACTTGGGCGATGCGGTTCTTGCGGATGGCAATCTTGCGAAATAGTCCATTGCCGAGGGGCACGGTCCCCACGAAGATCTCACGCTGCTCGTCGATCCATGGGCTATTAAACCCAGACTCGCTGGCATCCGGCGCCCAGGCCGACAACGAGATTTCCTGCTGCAGTTTGCGGAAGGCCGCTTCACTCAGGCAGATTCCGCCTACGTTGTAGTTAAGTCGCATTTCTTCGGCTCCGGCGTCAGCGCTCGCACTGTCATTGCCATGGTTTCCGTTCTTGCCGCCGCCCCCGATCTGCACCGAGTACACCTGGAAGACTCCCGCATCGGGTGCCAGTTTCTTGCGGACGCGCTTGCTGCAGGAGGAAAGACGGTCGCTCTCATTGATGGCATCGGAAATCATGATGCGGTGTTCGCCATCCACTAGGTAGAGCGGAGCCGAATCCTGATAAGCGATGCCTAAACCCACTTCCATCTGCGGCAGACCGGAGCTCTCTAGAAGTTCATTGTAGTCGCGCAGCAGGCTCACAATCTCCCACGCCAGAACGCAGGTGCGGCCGACGCTGAGCATGTCTTCGCCTTCGCGTTCGAGCACGGCCACGATGATGGCATCGCCTTCGAGAAAGACTTTCGTGGCGCCGTATTTTGCCAGCAGCTTGTTGATCGGATCGTAGAAATTAAGGCTGAAATACGAAGCGGCATTCATGCCCTTTTCCATCAGCGAGCGGGTCAGGCGCGAAGAGTCGCGCACGTCGGCCTTCAGGATCACGTGGTGAACCACCCGATCCTCGGCCGGCTTCTGCTCTTCGGGAGGCAGGAACTCGTAGAGCATGCCGTTGAGGGTGGAGAGTTGGCGGACTTTCTCGTCGCTCACCAGGTTGATCCTGTCAAAACCGGAGCTCAGAGCTTCCAGGCCGCGCAGATCGCGATGATAACAAAATAGGTCGTGCAAGAGACGCGCAGCAAAGCGGCTGCGTTCCGAGCCGCGGCAGGAGGCGACGCGTCCGATGGCGGCAAAGAGCCGGTCCGAATGGAGACGGCCTTCGGCAATCATTTTTTCCACGCGCTCCGATTCTTCGCGGAAAAGCAACGCCCCTTTGATCTGCTGCGGGTTCACCCGCGGCGCATATTCGGCGAGCAGGGGAACGGCTTCATAGGTAGCAACCACGTGCGCGAGAACGCCTTCGCGCTGCAGCATCCGGGTCCAGATATCGAGGCGGTCTTTTCGGTTGCGATCCTCGGGCGTCAAGTCTTCGCCGCTGCCCGTGCCCACCAGCGCGGCAGCGTTTTCGGGAACGTTGAACGCCTGCTCCAGATGCTCATCGTCATCCGCTTCTCCGTATCCCAGTTCGCGCAGAAAATCCAAAGCGAACTGGCGGAGACTGGGGAAACGGTCGGGATCCCGGTCGAAGTTGCCGAACATGTAATAGTGCTCGGCGCAAAGATAATCGTCGCGGCCATCTTCGGTAAGAATCAACGGATTGAGGAACAGGCGATAGCAGTCGGCCGGCAATTCGCCGAGCAGCGAGCGCCGAGTGCGGGCCAGCGTCTCTTTTTCGATTTCGCGGAGGAGACGAAACATCTCCTGTCCGGCGCGCCGGAGAATGATCTTCTTGCGCACCTGGAAGGCAGAGACGAGTTCCTGCGTCTGCACCATTTTCGCTTGCCGCACACCCTCCAGCGACTTCGACTTCGCGCGGCACTGTTCCAGAATCCTGGCAAACTGCGCCTGCAGTTCGTTGCGTATGAGCTTGAGCACGGCCAGTCGCCCGAGCAAATCAACCGACGGATTTCCCTCCGCCTTGGCGCGATTCAGGATCGCGAGATGAATCGAGATCAGCAGACTCTTCAGGTCGGCGGGGCCGGGCTTGCTCAGTTTGGTCGTGCCCTCGGCGGCGCGTATGAATTTGCTTTGGGTAGCGGTCGGGACATCCATTTCGAAGAGTGATTCCACCTGGCCGAAGCGGCAGATGTAACGCGCCAGATGGAAACTTAAATCTGAGGTGATGCGCGGGCTCAGAAAAACGTCGTAGCGGAGATTGTCGACGCCCAGTTGCAAGTCGCTGAACGCCAGTCTGACCCCGTGGTATCGAAGATCGGGGCGGCTAAGCGGTGCGGAATTGCGCAGCCGAAAAATCGGGAGCTTGGGCATCGCCTCTAGTCTCGTACGCTGCTTGCAAATTACTGAAATTGCACAACTAAGCAGCAGGCTAGCACGTCGGCGGAAGGGGCCAAAGTTACCACGGTGTAGGTACAGACGAAGTGCGGTAGCGCGAAGCTGGGCAGGATACAAGGCTCTCTGAGTGCAACCGCGGCGCGCGATAAACATCGGCGCCGCCTCTTTTTTAGTCCCGCGACCGCGGGATCAGTTCTTGGAGCCTCAACCAGCGCGGAAAGCGGAAACGTCTTCTCCGGGCTGAAAGATTGGAGGAAGCGCAATCTGCTGAGCGGCAGCAAGCGTGCGGTTGATGTCCTCCACTTCCTGCTTGACCCATCCAACGCTGCTGATTTCGATCTTGCCGTCCTGTCCAATCAGGAACAAAGTGGGAACATTGGTCAGTCCGTAAGCATTCGACACGGCGTAGCCGTTCGGATCGTCGAGCAGAGTAGGGAAGGTGACGCCGTACTCTTTCAGAAAAGCGGTGGTGTCGCGCTGGTCGTTTTGCGAAATGCCGACGATCTTGATTTTCTTGTCGCCGTGAGCTTTATGCATGCGTTCGAGGAAGGGAAACGTGTATTGGCAGACCGGACACGAAACCTTGAAGAAGGCGGCAAGCACCGGCCCTTGTTGGAGAGCGGATTGCAAGGAGAATTTGCCGCCCTCAGCCACGGCGGGCAAGGAAAAGTCAGGCGCTTTGGTTCCGGCCGGCAACGCAGCCATATCTTTCGGACCTCCAAACAGTCGATCGAGCCATTTCATAAAAGAAATGCTTCAGTAATTAGATGATGCCGCCGGCTTTCAGGATTTTCCGCGTCAGCCCCGTGATTGGCATCTGCGGGATGTGATCAATCGCAATCCACTTGCCTTCGGCAGCCGGCGTAGCAGCGGGCGACGGCATATTCCGCAACATCGTATTCCGCAGCACATGAACAGTGTAATCGGTGACGGTAATGGAATGACGAAACGTGCGCCAAGGTGCTGAGGCCGGCAGCGGTCGCGGGGGCTCAGATGATTGCGGCAGTTCCCACATGCCCGGCATGAGGGAAGATTTGCGCGGGCGCTGCACCAGCCGGACTTTACCATTGCCGCGGGCGCTGTCACTGCCACTGCCATCGCGCCAGTCAAGCGCACACCAGATTTGTTTCTTGTTCTGACGCGAAGCCGGCATGAGCTCAATAGATACCGGTCGCGGAACTTCTCCCCGAGTTGCACACCATTTCCGAACGGGGCAGGCCAGGCAGCGGGGCTCGCGCGGCACGCACACGGTGGCACCGAGTTCCATCATGGCTTGATTGAAGTCCCCGGGCCGGGAGTGATCGAGAAGCGCTTGTGCACGTCGCCAGGGTTGCGGCCCGGCGAGATCGATGCCGATGAATCTCTGCAACACGCGCTCGACATTGCCATCGACGACGGCTACCGGTTTACCAAACGCGATGCTGGCGATGGCCGCAGCAGTGTAGCGTCCGATTCCAGGCAGTGCGAGCAAGGCTTCGGAATTCCGCGGGAACCGGCCACCGTGCTTCTCCACAACATCTTCTGCGCACTGATGCAACATGCGGGCGCGCCGATAGTAGCCCAGGCCGCTCCACGCCGCAAGCACAGCATCTTCAGAAGCCGCGGCCAGCTCCTGCACATTCGGAAAACGTTTGAGAAAAATCCGGTAGTGGTCAAGCACGGCGGCCACGCGTGTCTGCTGCAGCATGATTTCGCTGAGCCAGATTCGGTAGGGATCGCGGGTTTCGCGCCACGGGAGATCGCGGCGATGCTGATCGTACCAGCGGAGAAGAGCGCGACGAAAGGCGGCGAGGCTATTGCCGGCCCGTGGACCTGGAGACGCGGCCAGCCTCGTCTCTACGGCATTGGTGCCGGATGCGCGCATTATTGTGGGCTGACGCTGTGCGCGATGGCAACCCATCCCGCTTTTTGCTGCTGCCACACGGTCATCATGCGCTGAGGTGCCGAGGGGAGCGGTTGCGAGCCGCCCGTTCCATTGAAGCTGCCGTTCAGAGTGATGGTGTAGGTCACGACGATAGTGTTTCCGTTCAACTCGGTCTTCAGATCGCCGAGCGCATAGTCTTTCAACTGCCACTGGCGATATTGCTCAAGCGTAGCGGAGCGATCGAGCGTTCCGCCAGGAGTTACTCCTGAGTAATTCGAAGCGAGAGCGCGCTCCACTTCCACCCAGTTCGCCGTTTGCACCTCTTTCCAGAAGACGCGCTCCAGTCCCTCGCCTCCGGTCGCTTCCGACAACGCGCGCGCTGGATGATCGCCGTAAAAGGTACAGCCCGGCGTGAACATCAGACCTAAAGTCAGCATCAAAATCAGAGAAACCGGCGGAGATTCAACAGCCATCCTCGGACGCATGGCGTGATTGTATCGCGACCCGGCTTGTGTGGGGACGGGGCTTTCCCCCGTCCACGCGGGGAGTAACCAGATTGCACACGAAGCGGATTGACCGCGGGGAGAAGGCCCACGATAATGATGAAGCTTGGTAACCGCAACGCACGCGTGAACATTAACTCGAACCGGCAGGATGGATATGACGGAATTCGACCGCAAGGTGGAAGAGGCTTCCGCGCGCTTCAACCGCTCGGTAGCGAATATCGCCGAGACTCTGGAGAAAGAGACGGCGGAACTGGTGACGTATCTGAACGACGAGGTGGTGCCGGCGGTGCGAACGCATTCCTCCAAGGCGCTGCGCACCGCGGCGGGAAAGCTCTCCGAGTTCGCGGACTATCTGGAAACCCATCGCAAGAGTTCTTGAACAGTCTTCCTTCCAGCTACCGGCCCAGGAACGGGCTGCTGTCGCGGTGGCCGACGGCATGGTCACCGCCATGTCTTTTATTCCTTCTGTTGCTGGGCACGGCGCTTCTGAGCGGCTGTGGACATAAGCATACGCAGGCGCAGGTCCCACCACCGCCGTCACTTCCGCAGCAAAAACCAGCCGCGACTCGACCGTCGGAAACGACAGGCGAAGCCGAGAAGATCGAGGTTCCCGCCGGCGCAAAGCCCATCTTTGAAGAAACCGGGGTGGCGAGCTGGTACGGCGCTCCGTATCACAATCGGCGCGGATCGAACGGCGAGGTTTACAACATGAATGCGATGACGGCGGCACATCTTACTTTGCCGCTGGGCTCGATCGTGCGCGTCACGAATCTGAAAACCGAACATTCTGCGGTGGTGCGGATCACCGATCGCGGGCCCTTCGTCCCGGGACGCATCGTCGATCTTTCGCTCGCCGCCGCGAAGGCGCTGGATGTGTACTTGCCAGGCACTGCCAAGGTTCGGCTGGAGGTACTTCAGTCGCCCGAGCCTCTCGATGCCGGTGGACGTTGGGCGGTTCAGATCGGCTCCTTCACCGGGCAGAATGCAGCCGCGGAATTGGCGGAACACCTGCAGAAGCGTTACCAGACGGCCAAAGTCCTGAAGTTTGTGAGTCCCGTGGGCGACTGGTGGGTGCGAGTGCGCGTGCTCGACGACGACCGCCGGCGTGCTACCACACTGGCACAGGAGACAGAAACGACGGAGGGATCGGTCTTCCTGGTACGGCTCGACTGACAATTTCTTATAGGACGCCGTTACTTATAAGGAGTATTGTTTCGTCCAGAGATATAAAGAACTTATCTCCGTGTTGACTTGCCGGGAGATCGCAATCCCAGACAAGGGGAGACACTTATGGCGGATTGTCTATTCTGCCGGATCATTCGCGGCGAAGTACCATCCAAGAAAGTCTTTGAAGACGAGCACACATTTGCCTTTGAAGATCTGAACCCGCAAGGCCCGACCCACGTGCTGGTCATCCCGAAAAAACATATCGCCGGCTTGAAGGAAGCCGCGGCAGAAGACGCGGAACTGGTCGGACGCTGTTATCTGACGGCCGCCCATATTGCGCGTCAGCGTTCGATTGAAGATGGCTACCGCACGGTGCTGAATGTGGGCGCGCGCGCCGGTCAATCGGTTTTTCATCTGCACGTACACCTGATCGGCGGGCGCTCGCTGCAGTGGCCGCCGGGATAGATCTTGTCGGCGCCATAACAAGCATTCGATGGAGCGACGGGCGGTCCTCGCCCGTCCTTGGACAGCTAGGCGGGCCGGGCGGGGACGCCCGGTTCTCCACCGGCATCTCACACTCTTCTGACGCACATCCTCTGGCTTACAATCGTGGGATGGCAAACCTGACATTGGTATATGGTCTGCGTCTGCTGCCTTCCGACGAGGTGGCGGAGGTTGGCGCGGCCACGATCAAACTCAAGAATGGGCGGGATGCACACGTCGCCATGCACATTCTCGAGGGCGGCAAAGACGAAATCGAGAAACAGCTCAAAACCAGTCTGGCGGCCTTTTTCGACATCTATCCTGAGATATGACGTCTGAGATATGACCCCAGGCGCGATGTCCTATAGCAAGGCGGCAAATCAGGCAACGGGATGAGACTCATCTCTCTGGAAGTCGAGAGCACGCTGCGCGACAAGGGGCTCTGGCCGCAGAGCTGGGTCGCGTGGGCGGCGCTCTACGTGCTGGCGCTCGACCTGCTTCTGTTCGCGGTGCAGTGGCTGACGCGGCGCGCGAGTCCGGCAACGTCGGCCAGCCTGACGGGCTGGGTGACTTTTCTCAGCGCGCTGGCGATTCTGTTGCTCGCGATTGCCGGCTTCCGCTGGCTGCGCTCGCAACTTCTGTGGCGGCTGCGAAACCGGTTGATCGTAACCTATGTTTTTATCGGCGTGATTCCGGTTTTTCTGCTGGTGGTGATTTCGCTGATCACGCTCTACCTTCTCGCCGGGCAGTTTGCCAGCTTCGTCGTAACCTCCGATATCGCCACTCACCTGCGCAGCATGGAGGCAGCCAACCGAGCCATCGCCCATCACCTGGCGATGCAAATCTCTGACGGTGGAAAGCTGGATGCAGGAATCCTCCGCCGGATAAGGCCGCGTCGTCCGGAGTGGGCGCGGCGGCAAGTGTGCGTGTGGTATCGGGATCAGCCGCAACCTTATTGCTCGGGGCCGGAGGGCGCGGCCGGTTTTGACTCTCCTTCATTTATAACCGAAGATTTCCGCGACGTGGTTCGCGACCACGGCGCACTTTATCTTCGGACAGCGACCGTGCTCGCGGCCGAGCCAGAATCCTTGCGCGTGATTGTAAGTGAGCCCTTCGACAAAGAGTTTGTCGAGAACATCGCCCGGGACCTCGGCCGCATTGTTGTCTATGGAACCGAAGGTTCGACGGTGCAGCCGCTCGCGGTGGCGGAGCCGGGCGGCTCGAAGTCTTTATCCTTCTCCTTCCCGACCTTTGATGACGGGAACCAGCCTCAGCGGGTTTTCTCCGCCGGGACGCTTCCGCAAGCGAGCAGCGCATTCGATCACGAGGTCACTTTAAGGATCCCGCTGCAAGTGGTGGATTGGGCAGCGGGAGACCGGCGCTATGGAGCGATCGCGGAGGTCGAGACCCGGCCCTCTGTAATCTCCACCAAACTTTTTGCAGCTCGGGGAGATTACGCGGAAGGCCTGAAGAGTATTTTGAAGTTGGTCATGTCTGTGTTCGTGATCGTTGTACTGCTGGCGCTGTTCGTCGGAACAAAGCTAACGCGCAGCATCACCTCGGCGGTGGGCCAACTCTACGAGGCAACCACGCACGTCAATCGGGCCGACTTCAGCCACCGCATCACGGTGAAGTCGAGCGATCAGCTGGCGACCTTGGCAAATTCCTTCAACTCGATGACCACGTCGATCGAGAAGTTGGTTCAGGAACAGAAAGAAAAGCAGCGTCTGGAAGGCGAATTGGCGATTGCCCAGGAAGTGCAGGCGCAGCTCTATCCCAAGTTGATCACGCAACTGGAGACGCTGGAAGTGCACGGGTTCTGCCGCCCGGCGCGGACGGTGAGCGGGGACTATTACGATTTTCTCGCGCTGAATTCCGACAAGCTGATGCTGGCAGTCGGCGACATCAGCGGCAAAGGAATTTCGGCCGCGCTGCTGATGGCGACGATCCACTCGGCGGTGCGCGCGTACAGCATCGACGAAGTACCCGTACTTCGCGAACCGATGCTGCGCGAACCAGCCGCGGTCGGCGCAGCAGGGAACTCGGGATTGATGCTGGCTTCTGAGTCGAGGGGGGCGGACGCTTCTCCAGCAACGCTGCTGGGGCTGCTGAACCATCAGCTCTACCAAAGCACCCCGGCGGCAAAGTACGCGACTTTGTTTTTGGGAATCTATGACGGGTTAACGCGCCGGTTCACCTACGCGAACGGCGGTCACCTGCCCCCGATCCTGATTTCCAAAGATGGGTCGTCTCAGTTGCTGAGCTGCGGTGGAACCGTGATCGGCTTGTTCGACAACGTGAGCTTTCCGGAAGCCACCGTGCAACTCCGCCCGGGCGATTTGCTGGTGACTTACACGGATGGAGTGACCGAGCCGGAAAACGATTATGGCGAGTTCGGCGAAGAGCGGCTGATCCAACTGGTGCGCGAGAATCGCCATTTGCCGCTGGAGCGCATCACCGAAATTGCCGTTACCGCCGTGGCCGACTGGATCGGCGACAACGAACAGCCCGACGATATAACGCTGGTGCTGGCGCGGGCGCGGTAGCGGAGAGGCGTCGCTTCATCGTCGCATCACAGACATCCCACTCGCCACTCCCTGAAATTTGCTGTGGGATTTGCCTTAGGTCAACGTTGGCCGCTATTCCACACATCTCTTCACTTCGCCGCGCAACTCCCGTGGCCGGCGCAAAGAAAACGCGGGAGAGATCGTTCCTCCCGCGTCGCTTCTCCTAAGACACTTCTGTTTAGCTTCCGCCTGGCTTGGCTTGCGCCAACTCGGCTTACACCAGCCCCTGATCCAGCATCGAGTTCGCGATCTTCAAAAAGCCCGCGATATTGGCGCCGTTCACCAGATTGCCGGGCGTGCCGTACTTCTCGGCCGTTTCGTAGCAGTTCTTGTGGATGGCGATCATGATCTTGTGCAAACGATCATCGACTTCTTCGCGGGTCCAGGAGATGCGCATACTGTTCTGCGCCATTTCGAGTCCAGAAGTGGCAACGCCGCCGGCATTGGCGGCCTTGGCCGGTCCGTAGAGGACTTTGGCGTCGAGGAACGCTTTGGTGGCCTCGAGGGTGCTTGGCATGTTCGCTCCCTCGCTGACTACCTTTACGCCGTTCTTGATGAGGTTCGCCGCGTCTTTTGCGTTGATCTCATTCTGAGTGGCGCTCGGGAACGCGCAGTCGGCCTTGATGGCCCACAGCCAGCTATGGTCTAGCTTCTTGTCGGTAGCGCTATAGATGGCCTTCTTGAATTTTTCGGTGTACTCCTTGATACGGCCGCGGCGATTGTTCTTCAGCTCCATGACGAAAGCGAGCTTGTCGCGGTCGATGCCGTCGGCATCGTAGATGGCCCCGTCGGAATCGGACAAGGTAACCGGCTTCGCGCCCAGGTCGAGCAGCTTCTCGACGGTGTATTGCGAGACGTTGCCGCTGCCGGAGACCAGGCACACTTTGCCCTCCAGCGTGTCTTTGCGGCTTTTCAGCATTTCAGCTGCGAAGTAGACGCAGCCATAGCCGGTGGCTTCGGGACGAATCAGCGAGCCGCCCCAGGCCAGGCCCTTGCCGGTAAGGACGCCGGTGAATTCATTCCGCAGCCGTTTGTACTGGCCAAACAGGAATCCGATCTCGCGTCCGCCTACGCCAATGTCGCCAGCGGGAACGTCCGTATCGGGGCCGATGTGGCGGCAGAGCTCGGTCATGAAACTCTGGCAGAAGCGCATCACTTCGTTATCGCTCTTGCCTTTCGGATCAAAATCGCTTCCGCCCTTGCCACCGCCCATGGGCAGCGTGGTGAGCGAATTCTTGAAGACTTGTTCGAACGCCAGGAATTTCAGAATGCCGAGATTCACCGAGGGATGGAAGCGCAGTCCGCCCTTGTAGGGGCCGATGGCGCTGTTCATCTCGATGCGGAAGCC
>DATEQN010000025.1:0-23117 GCA_035272625.1 Terriglobales bacterium
TGAAAAACTCCGTTTCCGCTCCAAACAAGCAAAATTTGGGGGATAGAAAATGTCTAGGCGACCTGAGAAAGTCGCTTGTAGGGCTTCCTGACGCGATTTCATTTTTGCGAATTTCGCGGGAAGGAGTTTTTCAACAGCCACTCCCGATTACACTCATTGACCAGATATAGGCAAGGAACAAGGGAATCAGCAGGCGCAGGCAGCTAGCGCCCGGCCTCGAACCGGTAGCCGATTCCGCGCAACGTTTTTAAGTAGCGCGGATGGCGTGGATCGCGTTCGATTTTCTCCCGCAGACGGCGCACAAACACGTCAATCGAGCGCGGCGTCACGAAAGAGCCTTCTTTCCACACCGCGTCAAGCAACTGGTCGCGGGTAAAGACGCGTCCCCGGTGCCGGGCCAGATATTCGAGCAGCCGGAACTCGCGGACCGTAGTAAGTACTGTCCGGCCCTGCACGCGCACGGTCATCGAAGCGACATCAATTTCCAACTCTCCCACCTGAATGACTTCGTGACTGGGCGCATCCATCTGAGCGCGGAGAACATTGCGGACACGCGCAATCAACTCGCGCGGGCTGAAGGGCTTGGTAATGTATCCATCCCCACCGACGTCGAAGGCCTGCAGACGGTCGGGTTCCTGGGCTTTGGCCGAAAGAAAAATGACGGGCGTTTTGCCCAGGCGTTCGTGCTGGCGGATCTGGCGGCAGAGATCGAAGCCGCTGATCCCGGGCAACATAATGTCGAGAAGAAACAGCGCCGGTTGCGCCATGGCTGCCTGGGGAACCACTGGCGCCCCGGAGAAAAATGTGGAGACCTCATAACCGGCGGTGCGCAGGTTGTGCTCGATCAGGCGAGACACATCCGGATCGTCTTCGACGACATAGATCAGATTGGGGATCAGATCGGGGTAACGCGGTTTGTCAGCTGCCTCCAAAGGTTCCATGGTCAGAGGGACGCGCTCTCAAAAAACCTCGCGCGGGAAGGGTGCTTTATCGTCCCCTCGCTTCACCGTACCAATGACACTAGAGGGACTTTGTTGCGGCAATGTTGCGGCAATGTTAAAGGAGAGTGAATTTGAGTGGAATTGCAGCACTTTGCTCTGTCCTCGGCCCAGGCGTTACACTGCGAGACATGAACACAGCGAACCAACCGAATGTAAAGTTCGTGCAAACCGCCGATTACCGCGAGGCCTACTCCAACAGCGTGCAGATCCGGGTGAATGTTTGGGATTTCTTCCTCGTTTTCGGGACGATGCAGCAAAATTCGGAGACGCAGGTGGAATTGCGAAATTTTCAGGGAATTTATCTCAGCCCGCAACAGGCCAAGGCGCTCATGGCGCTCCTGCAGCAGAACGTGACCAACTATGAGGCCGCATTCGGCGAGATCAAACTTGATCCGCGCGCCCCAGGCGGACCCGTTCACTGATGTACCGTTCAACGATGTTCTGTACAACGATGGCGGCGCGGCCAGTGGCGCAGTCCGATCCGAAAACAAAATCCCAAACGGCGTCTTCCGCATGGGCGCAGCAGTTTCTTCTGTTCGCGCTGTTCTTTGCGGGATTGATGCTCCTGCACGCGCCGCTTCTGCGCCTTCCTTATTTCTGGGATGAGGCGGGCTATTACGTTCCGGCGGCTCGCGATTTATTTCTGACTGGAACGTTAATTCCGCAGTCCACGCCATCGAACGCGCATCCTCCGCTGGTGATGGCGTGGTTGGCGCTGGCCTGGCGCGTTGCCGGATACTCGACGCTCGTCACGCGCACGGCCATGCTGGCGCTCGCTGCATTTTCGCTGCTGGGACTGTTTCGACTTTCACGAATGGCCGCCAATCTGCCCGTGGCGTGGGTGGCCACCGCGATGGTGGCGATCTATCCGGTGTTCTTCACGCAGAGTTCCATGGCGCAGGTTGACTTGCCCGCCGCCGGATTTACGTTCTGGGCGTTGGCTGCTTACATAGAAGACCGTCCGTGGAAGCAAGTACTCTGGTTTTCGTTGGCGGCATTGGCGAAAGAAACTGCGATCCTGGCTCCGCTGGTGCTGTTTGGCTGGGAATGGTTCGGTTATTTCATGCGGCCAGATTTGAAAGAAATTCGGCTGAAAGAAAGTTCGAAGGAAATCCACTGGAAGGAAATTCTTCCGCCTGCAGGCAGACGCACGCGCTTGTTCTATCTGCTGCTTCCGGTCGTGCCGCTGGCGGGCTGGTATGCCTACCATTATTCAAAGACGGGCTTCCTGCTGGGCAATCCCGAATTTTTTCGCTACAACGTTACCGCCACGCTCAATCCTTTACGTGTTCCCCTGGCCTTGGGGATGAGGCTCTGGCAACTCTTCGGATATTTCGGTCTTTATCAGCTGACGCTGGCGGGATTGCTGTCCATGCTTCGTCCAGCTCGGATGATGAACGGGGTTGGTCGCCCGCGAATTCCGTTCTGGATGCAGGCAGCATTTCTGTCCGTGCTACTCGCTTACCTCGCCTTTATGTCGGCAGTGGGCGGCGCGGTGCTGGCTCGCTACATGTTGCCGGTCGTCCCGCTGGTGATTCTGGCGCTGGTCTCAACTCTTTGGCGGCGTGCGCGATATTGGAAATTGATTGTGGGGGCGGTCGCCATTGCATTCGTCGCGGGCTTGTTCAGCAATCCACCGTATGGATTCTCTCTCGAAGACAATCTGGCTTATCGCGACTACATCGTGATGCATGCCGAAGCCAGCCACTTCCTGGCGATGCGATATCCAGGCGATCGCATTCTGACCGCGTGGCCCGCGTCGGACGAGCTCACACGGCCATGGCTCGGATACATAAGTCAGCCTTTCCGCGTCGTGCGCATCGAGGATTTCTCCGTCTCCCAGATCGACATGGCTGCCCAAGCCCGCAGTCACTTCGACGTGGCTCTGGTCTTCTCCACGAAGTATCAGCCACCGCATCCCCTTTTCGAGAATTGGGATGGCTGGCAGCGAGCCAAGGAGAAGTTCTTCGGCTACCATCGTGACTTGCTGCCGGAAGATATTGCGCAACGTCTTGGCGGAACGATTGCCTATCACAAAGAACGGAACGGGCAGTGGATCGCTGTGATCGCAGTGGAGCGTGAACTGGATGCTCGGGGTGCTTGTGTGGGGACGGGGCTTTGCCCCGTCCAAGCGGGGCAGAGCCCCGCTCCTACACGTGCGCGGGCAAGGTCTTCACATCCCCATCAAGTGGCAGGAATGTGTCTTGACCACGACCCACACATCCTTACCGGGGCTGAGTTGGAGAGCGTCGCGCGCCGCTAACGTTAAGTGAACCTCGAACTCCGTGCCGGCGCAATCCACCATCGCCGAGACCATTACGTCTCTCTGCTCCAGCCGCCGAATCGTCCCCGGCAAAATGTTGCGAGCACTCAGCCCGCGCGGATTTTCCGTGGCCAGCAGTAGATCGCCAGCGCGAACACCCACGCGCAGGCGCGATCCAACCTCTGCGCGAACCAGCGGCGTTTCTAACTCCACTTCGCCGCCAATGAGTTGACAAGTCATCGTCCCGCGATCTTCGTGCAGGGCCAGCACCGTGGCGTCGAAGATGTTTTCGAATCCTGACAGGTGCGCGACGGTTTCCAGCCGCGGAGCGTGCATGACTTCATGCGGCTGTCCTTGCGCCACGATTCTTCCTGCGTCCAGCATAATGACCTCGTCGCCCAAGGCAAACACCTCTTCGCCGTTGTGGGTGACGAAGAGAATCGGGACGCGGTGATGCTGGTTCCACTGCCGCAGATCGCCGACGAGCAGCGACTTCGTCGGACGGTCGAGCGCAACCAGTGGCTCATCGAGCAGTAACGCGCGCGGTTCGGTCACCAGAGCGCGCGCCAGGGCGACGCGCTGGCGCTCACCTCCCGAGATTTGCGCCGGCCGCCGGTCGCGCAAGTGGTCGATGCGGAACGCCTGGAGCATGTCGCGGCTGCGCATCTGCCGCTCGGCCGTGCTGAGCGCGCGGAGCCCGTAGGCGACGTTCTCTGCGGCAGTCAGGTGAGGAAAGAGTGCCAGATCCTGATGTACGTACCCGATGCGCCGCTTCCAGGCGGCGACGTTGCGCTTCTTCTCCGAGTCGTAAAGGTCTTCGCCGCCAACGGCAATGCGCCCTTCGTCCGGATCGCTCAGTCCGGCAATGCAATCGAGCAGTGTCGTTTTTCCCGCGCCCGATGCGCCGAAGACAATCGTGAATCCCGCCAGGGCGCGGAAGTGGACATTCAGGTTGAAGCTCCCCTCGGGGTTGGGAAAGCGCTTGCGGATGCGGACTTCGAGCTCGGATGAAATAGGTGTCGCCGATGCCGCCAGCGCGGATGGTGGTGCCGGAGCGATCCTCACCGCCATGGAGCCACCACCCAGGGACGCCGGTTCAACCCGTACACGACTGATAAGACGACGAACGAGATAATCAGCAACACCAGCGCTGTCTGGTTCGCGCTGGAATAATTGGCCGTCTGCACCTGATCGTAAATATCAATCGAGATGGTGCGCGTCACGCCGGGAATGTTCCCTCCCACCATGAGCACCACTCCAAACTCGCCCAGCGTGTGCGCGAAGCTGAGGGCAAATCCCGTGACCAGCCCCCCTTTTGAGAGGGGAAGGACGATACGGCGAAAAGTCTGCACCGGTGAATGCCCCAGCGATGCCGAGGCGCCAAGCAACTTGCGATCGACCGCGCCGAATGACGCCGCGAACGGTTGCACGGCGAAGGGCAGACTGTACAACAAAGACCCGATCACCAGCCCTTCGAAAGTGAATGCCAGGGTGTGGCCGGTGAGCGACTCCCACCAGCGGCCGAGCGGACTCCGCGAACCGAGTGCCACCAGAACATAAAAACCGAGCACCGTCGGCGGCAGGACAATCGGAAGCGCAACCGCGGCCTCGATCAGGAATTTCCAGCGCCAGCGCGAGTAAGTCAGCCAGTAGGCGATGGGAATTCCAATCGCGATCAAGAGCGTCGAGACGATGGCTGCGAGACGCACTGTCAACCAGAACGCCTCCCAGTTCATTTCACTCTTTCTCCATGGGAATGCTTCTCCGCAGGCAGGCTGAAACCGTATGTCGTGAGCAGAGCAGTTGCCTCGGGGCTGCGCAAGAATTCCAGGAATCTGCGGGCTGCATCCTGCTGCTTTGATCGTGAGAGCACGACAGCCGCCTGGTTCAGCGTGGGATAGGCATCGAGCGGAACCGTCCAATACCGGCCTTTGTCTTTAAGCGCAGGCGCCAGCGCATGCGAAAGCGCGATCAGTCCCGCCTGGGCGTTGCCAGATTCGACGAACTGCGCTGCCTGCGACACGTTTTCTCCCACTACAAACCGGCTCGAAACCTGATCGTAAATTCCGAAGTGCCGCAGCGCGGCCACGGCTGCACGTCCGTACGGCGCAGTTGCGGGATTCGCAATCGAAATCTTCTTCACCGAAGGATCGAGCAACGCGTTTATTCCGAGTTGCGATAGGTCCAGTGGCGAGTCGGACGGCACCCACAGCACCAGCCGGCCGACGGCATAACGGTAAAGCGTATCTCTTGATGCCAGTCCCTCGGCGATCAACTGCTGAGGATATTCTTCATCGGCCGAGAAGAAGACATCGAAGGGCGCGCCGTTGCGAATTTGATTGGTCAGATTGCCCGAGGCGCCGAAGGAGAGTCTCACTGCTTGCCCGGTTTTCTTCGTGTAGGCTGCGACCAGTTCCGGTAGAGCGGCACTCATATCAGCCGCCGCGGCGACGGTTATCTCCTGCGCGCCCGCGAACGTTCCTGTGAACAAAAGAAGCAGAACCAGCAACCCGCTCATCGCAGACATTTTCATCGCAGAGATTTCGGGCCTCCCGTGGTGATCATCATTAATGCGGAGTTTCCAGTTACACCAGTTTCGTCTTCGACAACGGGAGTTCGCGCACCCGCTTGCCCGTGGCCGCAAACACGGCGTTGCACAGAGCGGGCGCAAAAGGCGGCAAGCCGGGTTCGCCCACTCCGGCCGGCGGCGCTTCGCTCTTCACAATATGCACGTCGACGTGGCGCGGAGCACGGTTCATGCGCGTGATCTGATAATTGTGGAAATTGCTCTGGTCGATAACTCCGTTGGTCGCCGTAATTTCGCCGAACAACGCCAGGCTCGTTCCAAATACGGCTGCCCCCTCGAACTGGTAGCGGACGTTGTCGGGGCTCACCACCGTCCCAGCATCCACCGCCGTCCACACATGGGGAATGTGCACTTGTCCCCTGCTGTCCACCTCGACTTCCACAACCGTGGCGACATAAGTCAGGAAGCTGCGGTGGGCCGCGAAGCCCAGCGCGCGTCCTCTCCCCGGCGGGTGTTCTCCCCAGCCGGACTCCTCTGCTGCAATCTCGATCACGCGCCGCAAGCGAGCTGTGTCGTACGGATATTGATCCAGGGAAGCACCGTAGTTCTGGTATTTTGTGCCAAAGAAGTCAATCTTTCTAGGCGCGCCGATCAGTTCCATCTGATACTGCACCGGATCCTTGCCCGCGGCGTTCGCCAGTTCGTCGGCAAACGACTGGACCGCGAAGGCGTGAAATATATTGGTAACGCTGCGCAGCCATCCGATGCGCACATTGGCCCGCGCCGGTCCGCTTTCCGCGCGGTGGTTGGGGAGATCGAAGGGAACATCGGTCCACCCGTTGTCCATTTCATCCTGGCCCGCGTAGAGAACTTCGCCGTCGGTGGTGGAGTTACTCCCCTGAAACACCGAACGCTGCAGCCAGGCGACCGGCTTGCCGTCTGATCCTAAAGCGGCCTTCATGTACATCGCCGCCGACGGATGGTAGTAGCCGAAGCGGATGTCGTCTTCCCGGTTCCACACCGCTTTCACGGGCTTTGCCAGCCTTTGCGAGAGTACCGCGGCCTCAGCGACGAAATCCTGAAACGACTTGCGCCCGAAGCCTCCGCCTAGCAAAGTAACGTGGCAGATGACATCTTCTGGTTTGATCCCGAGAAGGTCAGCGAGCGTCTTCTGCACCTGTTGAGGATCTTGCGTGGGAACCCAGCAGTATGCCTTGCCGTCGCGCACGTCCACCACCGCGACCGGCGGTTCCATCGAAGCGTGAGTCAGGTGCGGCGTGAAGTACTCCGCCTCGATGATGTTTCCGCCCTTAGCGAAGGCGCTCTCCACATCGCCGATGTTTCGAATCACGTTCCCAGGCTTGCGCGCGGTTTCTGCCAGAGTCTTGCGGAACTGTTCGGAGTTGTATCCCACGTGCGAACCGTTGTCCCATTCGACCTTCAGCTTTTTTCGGCCTTGGAACGCGGCCCAGGTGTTGTCGGCAATCACCGCCACCCCACCCATCGGCTGGTGACCATGAGGAGGCTTGAATGTTTCGATGACGACCGTTTGCTTGACGCCGGGAACTTTGAGCGCCTCCTTGTTGTCGTGCGACTTGACGCTGGCGCCCAGCACTGCCGGACGCTCGATGGCGGCATACACCATCCCCGGAACACTCTGATCGATTCCGTACCGCGCCCTGCCAACGACCATATCGGGCAAATCGTAAAGATGGTGATTCTCTTTGCCGATATATCGCCACGCGCTCGGCGGGTTGAACTTCAGTTCTTCCCGGTGCGGAACCGGCTGTTTGGCGGCCGACTCGGCCAATTCACCGAAGCCCAGCTTGCGACCGCTCGGGCGATGCAGCACAAAGTGCGGCTCGCCGGTGTCACACTCGGCGGGTGCAACTCCCCACTGCGTGGCAGCGGCGCGGAGGAGCATCAAACGTCCAGCGGCGCCAGTTTGCCGCATCAGATCAAAAAAGTCACGGACGGAGTGCGAGGTATCGGTTTCCTGGTCGCCATACTTTGGATCGCCGAGCGCTTGCTCCACCTTGACTCGATTCCATTCAGCGCCAAGTTCGTCCGCCAACACGATCGGTAGGGAAGTCCGAATTCCGTTCCCCATCTCGGTGCGATGCGCGATGATCGTGATGCTGCCGTCCGGCGCAATGGACATCCACAGACCGGGCTGCAGAGCCGGGGCTGGCGGCTCGCCTTCGGCCCAGAGCGGTTTGGGGACCAATCTGACGCTGAGCACGAATGCTCCGGTCGCGAGCGCGCCTTCAAGGAATCCGCGCCGGGAGGCATTTTCGATGAGCGTCATGCTGTTTGCCCGGCAGCCTGATGAATCGCCGCCCGAATCCGCTGATACGTCCCGCAGCGGCAGAGATTGCCGGCCATGGCCGTGTCGATATCCTGGTCGCTGGGACTCTTGTTCTCTTTAAGCAGTGCGATCGCCTGCATGATCTGGCCGGTCTGGCAGTAGCCGCATTGCGGCACACGGATCTCCATCCACGCCTTCTGCACGGGATGCATGGGCGCGATGCCTTCAATCGTAGTAATTTCGGAGCCGCCGACCTCTTTCATCGGAGTGATGCAGGAGCGGATGGCTGCGCCATTCTGGTGCACAGTACACGCGCCGCACAACGCCATGCCACAGCCGAATTTTGTTCCCGTGAGCTGAGCCACGTCGCGCAAATACCACAGCAGCGGCATGTCAGGATCGCCGTCAAACGTCTGCTCTTTTCCGTTCACTTTAAAACGGATCATTTTGCCCTCGGCGAACTACCTCAGTGAATCATGGATGCTGCAGAATTGATTTCCATATCCTAGTCGCAGAGCGCGAAATGTGGAAGAGTGGAAGCGGCGTTTCCGTCAGCGTCAGCGCGCCGTCATATAATCGTCTGTCATTCTTGGAGGAATTTTGGCCTACGACGATCTGCGGGACTGGATCAAAGCGCTCGACCGAGCCGGCGAACTGAAGCGTATTCGCAGCGAAGCGGACCCGATTCTGGAGATCACGGAAATTGCCGACCGGGTTTCGAAGAGTAGGGGCAGGGAGAAAGACCGGCAGGGAACTGTCGGCGGCAAGGCTCTGCTGTTTGAGAACCTCAAGGGCTACACCGGCTCGCAACTTCTTATCAACCAGTTTGGATCCGCCCGCCGTATGCGGCTGGCGCTCGAAGTCGATGCGCTCGACGAAATCGCGGAGCGCATCCGCGGTTTCATGGACGTGAAGTCTCCGCAAGGCTTCCTAGACAAAGTAAAGATGCTGCCTATGCTCGCCGAGATGGGCAAGTTCTTTCCGAAGACCGTCGCCACCGGCCCATGTAAAGAAGTGATCAAGCGCGACAATTTCTCGTTGCTGGATTTTCCCATCCTGCAATGCTGGCCAAAAGACGCCGGACGCTTCATCACGCTGCCCTGCGTGATCACCCGAGATCCAAAAACAGGCAAGCGCAACGTAGGCATGTACCGCATGCAGATCTACGACGAACGCACCACCGGCATGCATTGGCAGCGGCAGAAAGTAGCGGCCGAACACTACCGCGACCACCTGCGTCGAGCCGCCGCTGAAGATCGAGTGGTGACGGGAATGCGCCCCGTCCAAGCCGGGCAAAGCCCGGCAACTGCCGCGGTCGACATCATGGCCCGCTCATCCGGAGGCTCCATGCTGGCCCCCGGCGACCGCCCCTCTGGCCGAATGGATGTGGCCGTAGCGATCGGCACCGAGCCCGCGCTAACCTTTTCCGCCATCGTGCCCGCCCCGCCGGATGTAGAAGAATTCATCATCGCCGGATTTCTACGACAGAAGCCGGTCGAGTTGGTGAAGTGCGAAACCGTCGATCTGGAAGTCCCGGCCGATGCCGAAATCATCCTCGAAGGCTACGTCAATCTCGACGAACTCCGCACCGAAGGCCCGTTCGGCGATCACACCGGCTTCTATTCGCTCGAGGACGAGTACCCGGTGTTCCACGTCACCTGCGTGACTCACAGAAAAGACCCGATCTATGCGACGACCATTGTCGGCAAGCCGCCACAAGAAGACGCATGGATGGGCAAGGCGGTCGAACGCATTTTCCTGCCGCTGATGAAGCTGACCATCCCGGAACTGGTGGACATCAATCTGCCGATTGAAGGTGTGTTCCACAACCTAATGATTGTTTCCATTCGCAAGTCCTATCCCGGACAGGCCCGCAAAGTGATGAACGCCGTCTGGTCGCTGGGGCAGGCGATGTTTACGAAGTGCATTCTCGTAGTGGATGAAGACGTCAACGTTCAGGACGTAGCTGATGTGGCGTTGAAGGTGCTCAACAACATCGATCCCGAGCGCGACATTCAGTTCACGATGGGGCCAGTCGATTCGCTCGACCACGCCGCACGCCTCGCGAACTATGGATCGAAGATGGGCATCGACGCGACGCGCAAGTGGTCAACGGAAGGCTTCGGGCGTCCCTGGCCGGATGAGATCGTGATGGACGCGAAGACGCGGGCGCTGGTGGATGGGAAGTGGAAGGCGCTGGCGAAGGAGTTAGGGATCGAGTAGAAACGAGCTCGGGATGGGCGTTTCCCAGGTTACGTCGACAATCTGAACGAATGGTTTCGGGCGCAGCGAGTTTCGTTGCAGTAGCGAAGTTTCTTTGCATATCAGGACGACAATGATTCTGGCCGGGGACGTGGGCGGCACAAAATGCAACCTTGGATTGTTTCTGCAGGAAGGCCGCGCCCTTCGTTCCGTGTTTCAGCGCCGTCTCGCGACTCGGGACTACGCGGGATTTGAAGATCTAGTCGAAGATTTCCTCAAGCAGGCGACAGCAGCCGACGCCTACGCGAATCGCACACCAATCGATGCCGCTGGGTTCGGCGTGGCGGGCGTGGTTGTGGAGGGCCGCCATTACTCGGAGAATCTCCCTTGGCTTGTAGATTCCTCGGCGCTGGCACGGAAGCTGAACCTGAAGAATATACGATTGCTGAACGACCTCACAGCCACCGCCTTGAGTCTGGAGAGGCTCACAGGGAACGACTTGGTGCTGCTGAATCAGGGAACCGCCGTGTCCGATGCGACGAGAGCCGTGATTGCGGCGGGAACTGGCTTGGGAGAGGCCATCCTTTTCTGGGATGGCGAAAAATATCAGGTCGCAGCGGCCGAAGGAGGGCAGACAGATTTTGCGCCGCGAACCGAGCGTGAGATTCAACTGCTCGGTCATTTAAAACTGCAGCTGCCGCACGTGTCTTGCGAGGAGATTGTCTCCGGGCGTGGCTTCCGCCGGATTCACGAATTCCTCGCTCCTTCACTCAGGCACGAGTCGTTCGCATCTCCCGAGGGCAATGCCGCCAGCGAAATCACCCAGCGAGGATTGGGGCAATCTTGCGCGGTCTGCATGGAAACGCTGCAGTTCTGGACTGAGATATTTGGCGGGGTAACGGGAAATTTCGCGTTACAGACCATGGCCCTTGGCGGCATTTATATCGCCGGCGGCGTCGCAGTGAAGGTCTTACCCAAGCTTCAGGACGGCACTTTCCTCAAGACCTTTTGTGGGGCCAGTAAACTTGCGCCGGTGCTGGCGCGCATTCCAATAACGGTTGTGGTGAATGAAGATGCGCCCATGCTCGGTGCAGCGTATGAAGCGCTCGCGAGCAGCCACGGGCCGTAATATTGCCCCGGGACAATTAATTTCTGATCGCTACGAAAGCCGAAAGGACCGCGGTGGTGAGCAACGAAAAAGCCGGCTACAACCGCTTCCTCCTGCTGGTCGCGGGACTGGGCGGACTGCTTTACGGCGTGGACGTCGGCATCATTGCCGGGGCTTTGCCCTATCTGGAGGCCACCTCCGGATTGAATGCGGGCCAGCTTTCCATCGTCGTTGCAGCCGTGCTCCTTGGCAGCGTGATCTCAACCCTATTTGCGGGTGCGCTGGCAGACTGGATCGGGCGCAAGCCAATGATGATGATCAGCGGATTGCTGTTTGTCTGCAGCATTCCCATCATTGCGCTCTCCCATGGCTATGAGTCGCTGGTTCTTGGCCGTCTCTTACAGGGCATCAGCGCCGGCCTGATCGGTGTCGTTGTCCCACTCTATCTCGCCGAATGTCTGTCGGCATCGAGCCGCGGCAAGGGGACGGGCATCTTCCAATGGCTGCTGACACTCGGGATCGTGGCCGCGGCCATCGTTGGCATGTTCTTCAGTTTCCGTGTTGAAGAGGTGGCGAAGCTAGGCGATCCCGCGAAACTGTTCGCTTTCAAAGGCACGGCTTGGCGCAGCATTTTCTGGGTTTCCCTGCCTCCGGGCATTCTGTTTGTGATCGGCAGCCTCATGGTCTCCGAATCCCCGCGCTGGCTGTTTCGCCGCGGGAAACGGGATGCTGCGTACGCCGCGCTTCTCCGCTCTCGCACCGACGACCAAGCGGACACCGAGCTCGCGGAAATGGAACAGACGGCCGCGGCGGAGAAAGCAAAAAGTTCGGCCGGAGCCATGGTCAAGGAATCGCTTCTGCGCCGCAAATACGCAATTCCGTTTGTACTGGCTTGTGTCATTCTGGCGTGCAACCAGGCCACCGGCGTCAACTCCATCATTGGCTACAACACCAACATTCTTTTGCAAGGCGGTCTCTCCGATGTTCAGGCCCACTGGGGCTATGTACTTTTCACGATGGTGAATTTCCTGATGACCATTGGCGGTGTCCTGCTGGTGGACCGCAAGGGACGCAAATTTCTGCTGTCGCTCGGCAGCGCTGGCATCATCGTTTCCTTGCTCTGCACCGGCCTGTTGTTCAGACGAACGGAAAAACTGCGGGTGGATTCCCGGGACGCGGTTCAATCCATGGCCGACGCCGACCAGAAGGTCACGTTGCTCTATGACGAAAAGGCCGCGAACGCGCTGCTCGCGGCCAGCGGAGACGCTGGCAAGACCATCGCGATCGGCAACCGGCCCACATCGCTGGTCGTCATCTATTCGTATGGAGATTTTCGCGCTGCGACCAAGGTGGCGCGTTCCGACGACCAGGCGGCCAAGCCGATTGAGATCACGCGCGAAAGCTGCGTGCCCGCCAACAAAGTAGTGGCGTTTTTCTCGAATCCGTTCAGCGATCTCGAGGCGGCGCGCAAGGCTGCGCTGAGAATTGACAATGCCCTGATTACACCGGTGCCGACCACTCACAATGGGTGGCTGGTTGCGATCAGCCTCTTCGTGTTCATGGCGTTTTTCGCGATCGGCCCCGGAGTGTGTGTATGGCTGGCCCTGTCGGAGTTGATGCCGACCCGGATTCGATCCAACGGCATGAGCATTGCCCTGCTGATTAACCAGGCGGTTTCGACCACTATTGCTGCGATGTTCTTGCCGACCGTCGGCAAGCATGGCTACTCAACCATGTTTTTTGCCTTTGCCGGGTGCACGGTAATCTACTTCATCACTGCCGCCGTCTTCCTGCCGGAAACGAAGGGGAAAACGCTGGAGGAAATCGAAGCGCATTTTGAGGGCGCTTAACGGCTCGCCCGTGCAAATCGCCAATGGCGGCCTCCAGCCCTTGGAAAACATTGCGGTTACACGCAAGTGTGACCGGGATCACAGAACCTCGGCCGCGAAACCTTCAAAATTGCAGTTTGTGGATGCGGCTTTATGAATATATTTCGTTCCAAATGCTGAGCAACCAAAACTCGAATGGAGCTTGAAGATGAAGAGAATTAACATCCCACTGTTTATTATCGCAACAGCATTGGCGATTGTTCTCGCCCTCCCCCTATCGGCGCATGCGCAAGGCGCAGCAGATACCTTCAAAGCAAAGTGTGCCGCGTGCCATGGCCCTGACGGAACCGGTTCCGCGATGGGGAAGAAAATGGGCGCCCACGATTTCACCTCCGCTGAAGTGCAGAAAATGTCCGACGCGGAGCTCGCGGATACCATCACCAACGGCAAGAACAAGATGCCCAAGTATCCAGCTGTGGACGCTAAGGCACTGGTGGCCTACATCCGCACATTGAAAAAATAGTCCTGGCTGGTTCCAGCCATAAAGACTAGGAAGATTGTCGAGGACGGCAGATGATCCGCTGCGAAGGTAGAGGTGTATCTACGCAGTAGCGCATTTAAGGATGACGATGACGATAAGGAGCAGCGGTTTCCAATGACTCTGCAGGAACGCGTCCAAGACTGGTTGCAGCCCATCTATTTTCTGGGGCAGAATCCCGTTACCCTAACCGGTGCCGTGGTCACGACGAGCGCGGCGCTTACCACCATCGCCTTCTGGTTCTATGAAGTTTTCCTGCCGGGGCCGCCGCATCCTTATATTGGCCTTCTGGTCTTTCTGATCCTCCCGGGCATTTTTGTACTTGGCCTGCTGCTGATTCCATTTGGCATCTGGCTCCGGCGGCGAAGTCTGCGCGAGAGCGGGGAATTGCCTACGATTTTCCCTGCCATCGACCTGGGGCTGCCCGTGGTGCGGCGTACCTTGGAGTACGTGGCCGTGGCGACCACGCTCAACATCTTTATTTTTGGGACCGCATCGTACCGCGGCGTGCAGTACATGGATTCAACCAGTTTCTGCGGGAAGACCTGTCACACCGTGATGGATCCCGAGTATAGTGCCTATCAGAATTCGCCACACTCGCGGGTGGAATGTGTCGAGTGTCACATCGGACCCGGAGCGGGATGGTTTGTGCGCTCCAAGCTGTCCGGTCTGCGGCAGGTCTTTGCGGTAACCTTCCACACCTATTCCCGCCCGATTCCTTCGCCGGTAAAGTACCTGCGCCCGGCACGCGAAACCTGTGAGCAATGTCACTGGCCGCAGCGCTTCACCGGCGACAAGTTCCTGGTGAATACCAGCTACAAAGACGACGAGAAAAACACGCCGCAAACCGACGTGTTGCTGCTCAAAGTGGGCGGGCGCAACTGGCAGGGCTCGGTTGGCATCCACGGGCACCACCTCGCCGACAACGAGCGCATCCGCTACATTTCGACCGACAACGAACGGCAGGCGATCCCGGCGGTCTATTACACCGACGAAAACGGAAAAACCACTGAATTCATTTCCAGTGATGCGAAGCCCACGCAACAGCAATTGGATAAGGGAGAGCATCGCGTGATGGATTGCGTCGATTGCCATAACCGGCCCACCCATGCCTTCGACTTGCCGGAAAATGCGGTGGACAAGCAGATGGCCAACGGGCGCATCAGCCCGGACCTTCCCTACATCCGGAAAAAGGCGGTCGAGGTTCTGAAAGCGAATTATTCCGCCCGTGATGTCGCACAGCGCAGCATCAAAGAAGAACTTAACAATTTCTACCGCACCAATTATCCGCAGATCTATCAAACGCGGCGCACGGTCGTCGAACAGGCGGGCCAGGAAGTGGCGAATATCTACCTGCGCAACATTTTCCCCGACATGCGTGTGGCCTGGGGAGTTCACCCAAATAACATTGGACACAATGATTCGCCGGGTTGCTTCCGCTGCCACGACGGCAGTCATACCAGCGCCGATGGCCAGACCATAACCAATGACTGTTCCGCGTGCCACAACCTGCTGGCGGTTCAGGAAACAAACCCGAAAGTACTTACGGATCTTGGCATGAAGTAAACGTAGTCGAGAGTTGGACATGGCTGAAACAGAAATTGCACGAAGGAAGTGGCGGACTGGTTTCGGAGTAGTTGTTGCGACGTTGCTCGCCACGATCTTCTCCCTTGTGTTTCCGGAACGCCCCGTGCGCGCCGCCGATCAGCCTGGAGCGGAATGTCTCGCCTGCCACGGCGACAAGAGCACGACCACGACGCGTGCCGGTAAAACGGTTTCGCTATACGTGGATGGAAAGAAGTTTGCCACTTCCATACATGCCAGCTTCGGGTGCACGGGCTGCCACGCCGATCTGGAAGGAAAAGACTTTCCGCACCCAACGCCGGCGCGGGTACAGTGCGGTACCTGCCACACCACCGAGCAGGAGCAATATGCCCGGTCCCTCCACGGGAAGGCGAGTGCACGCGGCGATGCGCTCGCACCCCGCTGTGTGAATTGTCACGGAAACCACGACATCTATCCGGTGAAGGACTCGCGGTCAGCGGTGGCACCGCTGAAAGTGCCCTTCGTCTGCGGCCAGTGCCATCAGGAAGGAACTCCGGTTTCGCGCAATCGCACCATTGCCCAGGACAATATTCTGGAGAACTACTCCGAGAGCATCCACGGCGAGGCGCTGCTAAAGAAAGGACTGGCGGTGGCCCCGAACTGCGCCACCTGCCACACCCCGCACCTGATCTTGCCGCATACCGATCCCGCGTCCTCGATCAATCGCCGGAACATTGCCGCCACCTGCACGAAGTGCCACTCGCAAATCGAAACCGTCCACCGCAAGATTATTCGAGGAGAGCTGTGGGAGAAACAGGCCAGCGTCCTGCCCGCCTGCCCCGACTGCCATCAGCCCCATAAAATCAGAAACGTCTTCTACTCCCAGGGTATGGCCAACGCGGACTGCATGCGTTGCCACGCTGATGAAAAGCTGCGTCGCGCGCGCGACGGGCAATCCATGTACGTCAGCGTCGGCGAGGTGAGCCACTCGCGCCACAATAAAATTGCCTGCAGCCAGTGCCACTCGGAAGTAAACGCCTCCCACGTGCGGCCTTGCGAGACGATAACCAAGGGAGTGGACTGCACCTCGTGCCACGATGAAATTGGCAGGCAGTACGTTACCAGCATCCACGGACAGCTGAGTGGGAAGAATGATCCCAACGCCCCGACCTGCAAGGAATGTCATGGCACCCATGCAGTCCTTGGTAAACAGGACCCACAGTCGTCGACGTTTGCGATGAATGTTCCCGGACTATGTGCGCGGTGTCACCGCGAGGGCCAGAAGGCTGCTGTGCGCTACACCGGATTGCAGCACGAGATCATCGCCAACTACACGGAAAGCATTCACGGAACTCTTCTAAAGAACGGCCTGACGGTTACGGCGACCTGCACCAGTTGCCACACCGCTCACCAGATTCTTCCACGAACCGATCCGGCGTCGAGTGTCAACGCAAACAACGTGCCGGACACCTGCGGCCGCTGCCACCACGGCATCGAGGAGCAGTTCGAGAACAGCATCCATGCCAAGCGAGTGAGCGGGTATAGCAAGCCACTTCCGGTTTGCAACGATTGCCACACCGCTCATGCCATCCATCGCACCGATGAGAGCAGTTTCCGGCTGAACGTGATGGCTACCTGCGGACGCTGCCACGAAAAGATCGCCGAGACCTACTTTGACACCTATCACGGGAAGGTTTCGAAGCTCGGGTACACAAAAGCGGCAAAGTGCTACGACTGCCACGGATCTCACGATGTGCTGGCGGTGACCGATCCACGCTCGCACCTCAGTCGGGCCAACGTCGCAACCACCTGCGGGAAGTGCCATGCGGGCGCAACCCGCCGCTTCGCTGGATACCTGACGCACGCCACCCACCACGACCCGCGTAAGTACCCGTTCCTGTTCTATACCTTCTGGGGCATGACCACGCTGCTCCTGGTGACCTTCGTGGTCGGTGGCGTTCATACGCTGCTCTGGCTGCCCCGAGCTTTCCAGATGCGCCAGGAGTTGCGCGCCGAGGAAGAGAAAGCCGCTGCCGAGCTTGGAAAACCCGTCGACAAGGAGAAGCCCAATGCCTAGGGACGAGGTTTTGGAAAACCCGCCGGCAAGCAGCACACCCAAAATCAAAGTGGTGGAGCGCCAGTTCGTCCGCTTCACCCGGCTGCAGCGGATCCTCCACATTTGCATGATCGTGAGCTTCTTGAGTCTAGCGACAACGGGGCTAACCCTGAAGTTCTCGTACACGAAATGGGCCTCCGTGCTGTCTCATCTGCTCGGTGGATTCGAGAACGCGGGCTACATTCACCGCAGCGCCGCGGTCGTGATGTTCGGAGTCTTTGTTACCCATCTGGTGGACCTGTACAAGTTGAAGAAGAGGGAGCACACATCGTGGCTCTCGCTGATTCTGGGTCCGGGCAGCATGATGCCGAACCAGGCCGATTTAGCTGACCTGGTGGCCACGCTGAAGTGGTTTGTGGGCCTGGGCAAACGCCCCGCCTATGGCCGCTGGACGTACTGGGAAAAATTCGACTATTTCGCGGTGTTTTGGGGGATCGCGGTGATCGGCTCGACCGGCCTCACGCTGTGGTTCCCGGTGTTCTTCACGCGGTTCATACCGGGTTCGTTCCTCAACGTCGCGACCATCATTCACAGCGACGAAGCGCTGCTCGCCACCGGTTTCATCTTTACCGTGCATTTCTTCAATACCCACTTGCGCCCCGAAAAGTTTCCCATGGACATCACGGTCTTCACCGGCCGCATGCCGCTGGAAGAACTAAAAAGGGACAAGCCCAGAGAGTATGAAGCGCTGGTCGCCAGCGGGCAACTGGAAGAACACATGGAGGAGGCGTATCCGCCCATCGTCACCCGTACGATTCGAGCCTTCGCCTGGGCAGCGCTGGCGGTGGGATTCAGCATTGTGCTGTGGATCATCTATGCGGTGTTGTTCGCCTACCGCTAGAGCCGGATTGCGTTGACTGGATTGCGATTCACTTGGGTAGAAGGGTGTTTGAAATGCGCGCGACTCGCGTTGCTGTCGTTTGCCTGATTTTGATTTTGGCTTTGCCATTAGCGCTGGCTTCGTCTGCCGGCGACCAGGAATGTCTGGCATGCCATGGCCAGGCGGGAATGAAATCTGACGCCGGGAAGAGCATTTCGATTGACCCCGCCAAGCATGCCGACAGTGCCCACGCAATTCTCGGCTGCAAGGACTGCCACACCGCCATCAAAGAATTTCCTCATCCCTCCAAAATCGCCAAAGTGAAATGCGCCACCTGCCACGCGGACGAGGCCAAGGCTTTCCCCGACAGCGCCCACTCCATCCTCGGCGAATCGTCCTGCGCTTCGTGTCATGGCAGCGTGCATGAACTCAGCACCGCCGAAAAACTGATGCCCGGAAAGTGCACGGAGTGTCATGCGCAGGAAGCGAAGGATCTGGAATCCAGTATCCACGGGCAAGCCGCAAAGAAGGGCGATCCCGACGCGCCCAAATGCGTTTCCTGCCACGGTCCCATTCACGCCGTGAAATCCTCCAACGAAGCGGACTCGACCATCGCGCGCAAGAATCTGGCGGATACTTGTGCCAAGTGCCACAGCGACGCCGGCTTCTTGTCGCGGCACAAAATTCCGGTGGCGCATCCGGTGGATTCTTATAAGCAAAGCGTTCACGGACGCGCGGTCGCGCTCGGCAAAGATGCGGCAACCTGTTCCAGTTGCCATGGCAGTCATGACATCTATCCCGCCACCGATGAGCGATCCAGGGTCAATCACTGGAAAGTGCCGCAGACCTGCGCGCAATGCCACAAGGAAATCGCACGCGAGTTCAACGAGAGTGTCCACGGCGTAGCGGTCAAGGCCGGCGTGCGGGATGCGCCCGTTTGCGTCGACTGCCACGGCGAGCACCTGATCATGGATCCGAAGAGCGCGGCCTCGCCCTTGAATGCCAGGAACATCTCCGAGGAAACCTGCGGACGTTGCCATGGCGATCCTCGTTTAGCGCTGCGCAATGATTTGCCCATGGATCGCCTGCCGTCCTACGCTGGCAGCTATCACGGGCTGGCTCTCACAGAAGGGAAACTGACTGCGGCGAATTGCGCTTCGTGCCACGGCGTGCACTCCATTCTCCGCTCGAGCGACCCGCGTTCGACCATCAATGCGGCCAACCTCCCGAAAACCTGCGGTGTATGTCACAAAGGCGTGGTCGATGACAAATTCATCATCGGTCCCATCCATGTGCGGACCGAAGCGGGCCCCAATCACCCGGTGGTGGAATGGATTCGCTGGACTTACCTGTTCCTGATCCCGGTGACGCTGGGCTTCATGATGCTGCATAACCTGCTGGACTATCTGGCGAAAGTCACCCGACGGCAACCGCGGCACGAAACCGGCGGACAAGTAACTCGGATGAATCTCAACTTCCGCATCGCCCACTGGGGCGTGATTCTTAGCTTTCCCACTCTAGTGGTCACTGGGTTCGCACTGAAATATCCAGAAGCATGGTGGTCGCGGCCGCTGTTGCTCGGAGAGGGCATCTTCGGGTTCCGCGGCGCGTTGCATCGCACCGCTGCGGTTGTACTGCTCGCTTCCACGATTTACCACGTGATTCACCTCGCAAGAAACAAGCGCGACCGCTTGTTCCTGACAGCGATGTTGCCCGACTTGAAAGACGCGACCGATCTGGTGCAGGTGTTCTCCTACAATCTCGGACTCACGAAGACCGAACCGCACTTCAAGAAATTCAATTACGCCGAGAAGATGGAATACTGGGCCTTCATGTGGGGGACGGTGGTGATGACGGTCTCCGGCTTCTTGTTGTGGTTTAACAATTTCACGCTGACCCATTTTCCCAAGTGGGTGTCGGATGCCGCCACCGCCGTGCATTACTACGAGGCGCTGCTCGCGACCTTTTCTATCCTTATTTGGCACTTCTACATGGTGATTTTCGACCCGCTCGTCTATCCGATGGACACAGCCTGGATCAACGGCAAAGTCCCGGCCGACCATTACCGCCATTCCCGTCCGGAGTATTACCGTGCCCTCGAACGCGCGCACCTAATCGAGTTGCCGAGTGAGCCTGCGGATTACGAGGATGAGCAGGGAACTGGCGACCATCGATCTGCCGACACTCCCCGCGACAAGGGATGAACCGCAGCGCAAAATAACTTGTCATCCTGAGCGCAGTAGCCGCTTCGCGAAGCGAAGCAGCTACGTAGTCGAAGGACCCCTACCCGCTCCACTGCGGCGTGCCCCATCCTTGCGCGTTTTTTGCGCAAGGGTGGGATTCCACGTCCGCCGACCGTGTGGGATCTTGAAGTTGTTTTGAAAAGGGCGCGGCTTCAGCCGCGCCGTTGAGACCTATAAAAATGGCCCGATCCCATGTGGCGCGGGCGCCCTCGCCCGCGGCCGTTGACGTGGGCCGCATAGCGTTTCAGCATGTGCGTGAGAAGCATAGGATTTCGAGTAGCGCAGAGCCCGTGTGGAGCGGACACTCCTGTCCGCTGCCTTTGACTCTGATTCTTAATCATTGCCGGATCGCCGGATCGTGACCAGCTAGTACCAATACCCCCGTTTTCAAAGAGCGCCGACAGGTGGGGCTGGAGCAGCTTCGAGGGCCATCGGGGTCACGGGCACACCTCTGGCCTGCCACAGGTCGATCTCCATTGTCGCCGACGCGCGGTTAGAGGTCTGTGATGGTGCTTACTGGGCGTTTGTGATGAAAAAGGTAGGGGACGGATTGCGGAGGCAACAGTAACGAGCCCGCCCAAGCGGAGCTTGGACGGGGCATCCTCCCACTCTTGTTCAAGGGTTATATTTAGATAGTGTTTTCACAGCTTCACGGTGTGAGAAGTGGTGCACCACCCAGTTATTTCGTTCAATCTCAAAACACAAACCGCGTTATACTTTCCCGTTAGAGTGGCCTACGGATCATACAAGGGTTGAGTTGTCTCCGCAGATATGGACTACGACGGCTTACAGGCCTCCTATTGGCAGCAACAGATCGCCCGCATCGAGGCGGTCCGTAACAGGATCGCCTCGGTCAATCCCAATCAGCCCGGAAGGGTTGTGTCGGAAGATGAGGATCTCGTAATCGGGGAGGGGCGGCGTCTGAGAATGGCGGTTCTCTTTCTCGACATCAGCGACTTTTCGGGCCGGTTATCCGAATCCGAAGAAGAGCAAACGCTCATGTTGAAGGTGCTCAATCTTTTTTTTACTGAGATGATAAAGATCGCGGAAGAATACGGCGGCACCGTAGAGAAAAACACAGGGGATGGATTGATGGCGTATTTCGAAGACGGAGGAGGCACCCCGTCGGAATCCGGATCGAAGCGAGCCGTGGCTTCCGCGTTAACAATGATGGCTGTGAATGATCAGCTAATCAAGCCGATACTCTTAGCTACTCCAGTCCCTGAAATCAAGTTTAGGATTTCGATCGACTTCGGATGCGTGACCATTGCGCGTCTCGGAGCGGCGAGGCGATTCAATGCGAACGTCGCGATCGGGGCGACTGCAAATTTTGCGAGTAAGATGCTGGCGTTTGCGCAGGCTGGAGACATTGTAATTGGTGCAACGGTACGCGATGGCCTCCCTCCGGCGTGGCATCAGTTCACACAGCAAATGTCGATCACGACGGGTTGGGTGTACCGTAAAACCGGTTCGCCATATCTTTTGTATAAGTACACGGGGAGATGGAAGCAGCCAGCCTAGCTATGAAACATCCAACTCGTGGAACAAGCACGCAATCCGACGGCGGAACAGGATGGCCGGTGCCAGCCCCGCCAGAGGTGCAAAAACCTTTGGTGGCTCAAACATCCCCAAACGCGGCCGATATGGCGTCAACCACCGACAAGGTCACCGTTGCGCCACCAGAACCGGCGCCTGAATCCAGCTACGCATGGTTCTCTGATGACGCCCATGAGTACGTCCGAGAACAGATTCGAAATGCTGACCAGAAGGCCACATTCTTTGTTGCCGCACTGACGGCCATCCTGGCCTTCCTTAATACACAGAACGTCCCCACCCGTTGGCTCAAAGATCCGCGGCTGTGGTCGCTCGTGGATGCGCTGGGGTTCGTCAGCATGCTCGGGCTCGCAGCGGGTGCCATTATCTTGCTCGCTGTAGTCTTCCCTCGGCTTAAAGGGTCCAGACGCGGGCTACTCTTCTTCAACGCGATATCCGAGTATGACAATTCCGTGGAGTATGCGAATGGCGTCTTCGCCCGTTCGCATGACGATCTAGTCCGGACGAAACTGGAGCATTGCTACGAATTGTCCAAGATCTGCAGCGCTAAGTACCGGATGCTCCGGGTCGGATTCTGGATTGGTTCCGTCGGTTCGGCTGCAGCGTTATTGTTTCTTCTCTTCGCGAAGAGTAGTCCCTGATTGGTTCGGCTCGGCGGGCGAGCCACATCAACCAGGGGAGTCTAACGAGAAATCTCTCTACACGTCGACCGAACCAATCTGGGGGTACGCAGTTTTGTTACTGGGGCGTTATGAAGCTCGTCGCATCCGACATCAGTCATTTTAGCTGCATGTCCGCATAGCCGGATAGCTTCCGGAAGTAGTATGATGAGCCTCCGAGGACGCAACGCATGGCACGCACCGGCAGGCAAAAAGACAAAGGTATTGAGCAGCCGTTAGTGTCTGGTGCGTTTGCGATTTTGGGCCTAGCAGGCTGCTGAAAAACTACTCCCAATCCACAGGGTGACATGGTAGTAGTTGCGAATGCGAGGAGACGATCAGCAACAGGACGGGATGTTCAGCTATATCTCACCCGACAAGAGAGTGCCGCAGGATCATCCGTT
>DATEQN010000026.1:0-2018 GCA_035272625.1 Terriglobales bacterium
GTCCAGTCCAACGCACGTCTCCCATCGCACCGGGGCGGCTTTTTCCCCGATACCTCCCGTGAAAACCAGAAGATCGAGTCCGCCCAGCGCGGCGGTGAACGCGCCGATCTGCTTTCGGAGCTGATAGCAAAACATCTGCACCGCCAGCGCAGCATCTGGTGCAGTGTCTCTTCGTTGGAGCAGCATCTTCATGTCCGAGATGCCTGCTACGCCAAGCAGTCCCGATTGATGGTTCACAAGCTGAGCGATCTCATGCGCGTTGAAATGCTTTTCGTTCAACAAGTAGAGAATGATTCCGGGGTCCAGATCTCCGCTACGCGTTCCCATCATGAAGCCCCCGGCGGGAGTAAATCCCATCGTAGTATCCAGCGGACTTCCGTCCCTCACTGCCGCCATGCTCGCGCCGTTGCCAAGATGAGCGACAATTAGGCGGGAGGGCAGCTTAGCGCCCAAAGTCCGCACAATGTATTCGTAGGAAATTCCGTGAAACCCGTAACGGCGAATGCCTTCGTCCCGAAGGGCACGCGGCAACGCGAAGCGCTGTGCCACTTCCGGCATCGAGTGGTGAAAAGCAGTGTCGAAGCAAGCGACCTGCGGCAGCTTCGGAAAGTTCGAAGTGACCACCTCAATGCCGGCGATCTCGTCAGGCAAATGCAACGGTGCAAAGGGAACCAGACTACCCAGCTCGTTGAAGAGCGTATCAGTGATTCGTTCCGGAGCCGCGTGGTGCGGGCCACCGTGTACCAGTCGATGACCGACTGCGTCGGGATGCGGGAGTCGCAGCCGCTTCAACTCGACGGAAAGCGCATACAGAGGTGTCGAGGCAGAAGAAATTTCGCTGCCGGTCTTCTCGACTTTCTCGTGTGGGCTGTGAATCCAAAGGCGAGTGAGTTGCCCATCGTCAAGCTCGGCCGCACCTTGCGCGAGCAGGAGTTCTTCTCCATCACCGATTCGGTAGAGTGCGAATTTGAGCGAAGATGATCCGCTGTTCAGGCATAGTATGACGCGAGAAGTCATTAGACTCTTGCCTCCACCGTATTCCCGGCGCGACCGCTTATCCGGCACGCCGCAACTGGACCTTGACGGCCTCCAGAACATGCTCAGATGTGAAGCCGAATTTTTTCTGCAACGATTTTAAGGGAGCGGACGCGCCGAAGAAGTGCATGCCGAGACTCTCGCCGTTTTCTCCCACATAGCGCTCCCATCCGAAGGTAGACCCTTCCTCGATCGATACCCGCGCTTTGACCTTGGGCGGAAGGACGCTCTCTTGGTAAGTTCGATCCTGCTCTTCGAACAGCCGCCAACACGGCATGCTGACTACGCGAGCCTTGATTCCCTCGCGGGCAAGCTGTTCGTAGGCTTGGACGCACAAAGCGACCTCACTGCCGGTGGCAAGCAATAGCACGTCAGGCTGGCCGTTCGGCGCATCGGCCAGGACGTACGCACCACGCGCGAGGCCACCCGCGGGGACGTATTTTGCGCGGTCCAAAGTCGGTAAGGCCTGCCGGGTCAGGATCAGGGCGACGGGCGCGTGACGCTGCTTCATGATGACCTTCCAGGCCTCCACCACCTCATTCGCATCGCACGGGCGGATCACCAGCAGGCCGGGGACGGCGCGCAGATTGGCTAGCTGCTCGATTGGTTGGTGTGTCGGACCGTCCTCGCCGACGCCAATCGAATCATGGGTGAAGATGTGAATGATCGGCAGTTCCATCAAGGCGCTGAGACGAATGGCGCCTCGCGCGTAGTCGCTGAAGATGAAAAACCCCGATCCATACGGACGCACCTTAACAAGGCTCATCCCGTTCAAGGTGGCCGCCATGGCGTGCTCGCGGATTCCAAAATGGAGATTGCGACCGCTATAGGTGCCGGCCTGAAAATCGCCGGCGCCATCAAAGCCCAGCCGCGTCTTGGTGGATGGAGTCAAATCCGCCGATCCACCTATCAGCCATGGAACTCTTTTCGCGATTGCATTCAGTACCTGGCTGGAAGAGTCGCGTGATGCCAAACCCTTGGAG
>DATEQN010000027.1:0-6384 GCA_035272625.1 Terriglobales bacterium
TATAAAGCATGGCCGAGAGCAGCGAGGTTTTCCCCGCATGCCCGTGCCCTACAATCGCAACATTACGAATATTTTCTCCGGTATAAACTTTCACGAGTAGGCTCCTTCGCAGGCGTGCAGACAGAGAAGGCCCAGAAGAGATCAGCGCAGTAGACAGGCCAGCCCAACATCACCCGCCAAAACTTAGGATGCTACCACGCGGGAAGCGGAAGCCTCAACCTGCGGCCGCCAGTGCAAAGATCTGGCCGCCGTTGTATGATCCCTTCGCCATGTTAGGCAACCGCACCAACGAGCAGTGGATCGCGCAATATTCCTCCAGCCACCAGCACCCGGTGAACCGAGCCTGCCACACGCTTGGCATTCCGACCATCCTGCTCTCCGTCCTGATTTTTCTCGGCAGTATTTTTATCCATGGCCTGTGGCCTTATGCACTCGCGCTGTTTGTCCTGGGATGGATTTTTCAATTCGTCGGTCATGCCTTCGAGGGCAAGCCGCCGGAGTTTTTCAGCGACTGGCGATTCCTCTTCGTCGGTGTCCGCTGGTGGTGGGCCAAGATTCACGGCAAAGCCTGATCCTTCGGTCCCAGGAACGCTGCGCCGGATGAAAGGAGCCTTGGGGCGGATGAAACAAAAGTCCGCGCGACCGTGGAAGAGCGGCGCTTCAGCGCCGCGTAGACCATCCAAGGGATCCCAGGCTTTAGCCCCTATGGTCGCGCCCGAAGCCCGAACTCCGATCCGCCAACCTTAACTAACTCCGCATCATCGAAGGAACCCGCCATGTTTCCTCAACTCGCCCGCTTCACCGATCTCGGCTTGCTGCTCCTCCGCCTGATGGTCGGCCTGGTCTTCGCCACCAGCGGCTACAGCCATCTTAAAGATCCCACGGCCCGCGCCAAGAGCATCGAAATGAGCAAGGGCTTCACCATCTTTCTCGGCATCGCCGAAGTTGCTGGAGGTCTGGGTGTGGCCTTCGGAGTGTTGACCCAGCTGGCTGCCTTCGGTCTCATCCTCATCATGTTCGGCGCGATCCAGAAAAAGATTTTCGCCTGGCACACCGGCTTTTGGGGCGAGAAAGGCTCAGGCTGGCACTACGACCTCATGTTCGTCCTGATGAACCTGGTCATCGCTTTCACCGACGGTGGCGCTTACGTTCTGATGCGGTAGCCGTCTATTACCCATCGTTCGGTTGCGGCCGTTTGCGATTCTGTTCTATGCTAGCGGCACTTGGGGTTCGGATTCAGACAGAAAGCCATGCACCGCCTGACTGCCAGATTTCTGTTGCTGTTCGCGCTCGTGGGAAGCCTCGCGCCTATAGCTTTGGCTGCTACCGCGCCTCCGCCGCATGCCTGCTGCTTCCGCAAGGGCGTTCACCATTGCCACAATTCGCTGGCTTCGGAGTCTGACCAGCCCATAATCCAGGACGCCAGTTGCTGTCATGGGGATTGCGCCCGCGCCGTCACCACCGCGCAGTGGGCCCACCCCCAACCGAAACTCGCAGCCTTTTTCCTGCAAGCCAACAATGTGCGTCTAGCCGCATCCCGGCCGCACTCCCCGACCGCTGCCTCCGTCGAATTCCAGTCCACTCGCGCCCCGCCCGCCTGCTGAACACTGCCTCCAGCTTCACTTAATCCATTTACTTGGCGCGACGCGTGTTTCTTACGAACGTGTCGCTGCGCGTCGCGAACTGTCTGAGTAGCCACTAGCCTGCGCAGCAGCTCCCTCGGAAGCTGCGCCGCGAACAGTTCCACGGAGACATTTCTTATGAGGCAAGTTTTCAACTGGACCGCCGTCATTTTCTTCTTGAGTGCCACCGCATTTGCCACGATTTTCGGCTCCGTTCGCGGCGTCGTTCACGATCCGCAGCACCGCCCCGTGCAAGGGGCCATGATCATGCTGAAAGCGCAAAACTCGGACTGGACACAGACGCAGGACTCGAACGATCGAGGAGAATTTGAATTCACTTCCGTGCCCATCGGGAATTACACGGTCACCGTGTCAGCGCAGGGCTTCCGGCAAACCCAGCAAAGCGCCGTTGTTCAGTCCGACACCAGCCCGGTGCTGCATTACCAACTGGCGATCGCAAGCGCGAAGGAGTCCATCGCCGTCTCCGGAACTCCAGTCGAAGCCACGCTGGACAGCGTTACTCCGACGACGATGTTGAGCCGTGAAGACATCCAGGAAACTCCCGGGGCCGACCGCACCAACGGCATGGAGATGATCACCGATTACGTGCCTGCGGCTTACGTGACCCACGATATGCTGCACATGCGCGGCGGCCATCAGGTCGAGTGGTTGATCGACGGCGTCCCCATCCCCAACACGAACATCGCCACGAATCTGGGTCCGCAGATCGACCCCAAGGACATCGATTACATCGAAGTTCAGAGAGGCAGCTACGACGCCGACTACGGAGACCGCACCTACGGCATCTTCAACGTGGCGCCGCGCACCGGTTTTGAGCGCGATCGCGAATGCGATCTCGTCATCAGCGCCGGAAGTTTCGATCAGACCAACGACCAGCTCAGTTGCGGAGGACATACCCAGCGATTTGCCTACTACTCCAGCTTGACCGGAGATCGAAGCAACTACGGACTCCAGACCCCCGTCCCGCAGGTCGTCAATGATGCCGCCAACGGCATCGGTGGATTCACCTCGTTGATCTTCAATCCCGATCCCAAGAATCAATATCGTCTGGTCGGATCCCTCCGTCGGGACTATTACCAGATTCCCATCGATCCCAATCCCAACTCCGTCGGCAACAGCGTTTATCCCAGCTACGGCCTGCATGATGCCGAGGTCGAGCCCGATGGCTACGCGACCTTCTCCTGGGTTCACACCTTCGATCCAAACACACTGCTTACTGTTTCCCCGTTCTATCACTACAACGGCGCCGACTATCACGGCGGCCCGAACGATTTTCCCGTCATCTCCTCGGTCACGCAGACCGCCCAGTACGTCGGAGCTCAGGCGGCGCTGAACCTCAACTTCAAGCAGAATGATCTGCAAGCCGGCGTCTACGGATTCTTCCAGCATCAGTACAACTACTTTTTCAACGATTTCACCGACGGCACGCCCAACGTCTCCCTTCCTTCGATCGGCGTCAACGGTGGCGTGGCCGCTTTCTTCATCAACGACAAATTCAAGGTCACACCGTGGCTGACTCTCATCGCCGGCCTGCGAGAAACGCAATTCAATTCCTCCCCCCCATCACCGCTGCCATCGGTCTCCGAGCACGCGACTGATCCGCGCCTCGGCGCCGCGATCAGAATTCCCCATCTGAACTGGACGTTCCGCGGGTTCTACGGCTACTTCTACCAGGCGCCGCCGCTTTCCACGGCGACGGGCCAACTGCAGACTCTTGCCCACCAGCAGGGATTTGGTGGGTTCGTTCCCTTGAGCGGTGAACGCGATATCGAATGGCAGGTTGGCGTCACGATTCCGCTGCGGGGTTGGATGCTCAGCGCTGACAACTACGAAACCCGCGCCCACAACTGGCTCGACCACAACAACATTGGCGAGTCGAATGTTTTCTGGCCCATCACCTGGTCCTACGCCATGATTCAAGGCTGGGAGCTTACACTGCATTCGCCGAATCTCTGGCATCGGGGCCAGCTCCATCTCGCCTACGCCAATCAAATCGCCCAGGCCACTTCGCCGATCACCGGCGGCCTGATCTTCTACATCCCGCCGGGACTTGCGCCGGTCGATCACGATCAGCGCAATACGCTCAACGTCGGTTTCAATTCGAACCTTCCCTGGCATACCTATGCCTCAACCAACGTCTACTACGGCTCGGGATTCACCAACGGTTTGTTCGGAACGCCACAGGCGCAATATCCCGGGCCTTATCTCCCCAGCCACACCACATTTGATCTTGCGCTCGGGAAAACCTTCGCCGAGAAATACACCGTTTCCCTGACCGCGTTGAACGTGGCCAACCGCCGCGTGCAACTGGATAACAGTCTGACGTTCGGCGGATTTCACTGGAATGATCCCCGTCAAATCTATGCGGAGTTTCGATATCGATTTCACTACTAAGTTGACCATGCGAAAGCTGCGGGAGAAAAAGATGCGGAAAAAGATGAACCGGGCAGGACCACTAATTGTCATGCTGAGCGAGCCGGATGTCCGAAGGAAATCCGGCGAAGTCGAAGCATCCCTATTGTCGCGCACGATGCTGTGCGCCCCTCGCCCTTTGTGGTCAAATGAATCTGGTATTCGGAGTAAGGAATAAATTGATCATGTCGCGAACTCGCAAGATATTTTCGTTGCACCTGGCCCTTCTCTCACTCTGCGCTCTACTCGCATTCTCCCCAGCCTGCAACCGCGGAAAATCGCAGCCTCAATCCGCGGCTGCTTCATCCTCTGCGAAGCGCTACGCCCTCAAGGGAAAAGTTATGTCGGTGGATAAAAATGTCGGCATGGCCAACATCGACAACGAACCCATTGCCGGCTTTATGGACCCCATGGTCATGCCCTACTCCTTCAAGCCGCCGGCGCAGATCAATCAACTGCAGGCCGGCGATTCCATCACCGCCGATGTCGTCGTCGATTCCGGCCAGTACTGGCTGGAGAATGTGAAAGTCACCGGCCATTCGCCACCACCCTCCGACAAGCCCACATCGAGCGTGCACATCCCCGCTCCCGGCGACGACGTCCCCGACTTCAAGCTGGTCAATCAAAGCGGCAAGCAAGTTTCGCTGCATCAATATCGCGGTCAGACTCTGCTGCTCACTCTCATCTACACGCGCTGTCCCTTTCCCGATTTCTGCCCGCGCGTGAGCCACGAATTCTCCGCGATCGACCAACAAGTCCGCGCCGATCCCGCTCGCTACGGCAAAACTCACCTGCTCAGCATCAGCTTCGACCCCGCTCACGATACCCCCAAAGTTTTGCGCGCCTATGGTTTCTCCTGCGCCGGAAGCAAGGATCCCGCACTCTTCACCCACTGGGAATTTTCCGCGATCCCGCAAGCCGAGCTTCCCGCCTTCGCCGACTATTTCGCTCTCACCTACAAAGAAGAAGGCGGCCTGATCACTCACACGCTCAGCACAGCCGTCATCTCTCCCGACGGAAAAATTTTCAAGTGGTATCACGGCGCCGATTGGCAAGCCTCCGACCTGCTGCAAGATATCGCTGCCGCCGCTCACCCCGCCGCCTGATCGTGTGACAATGTGTCAGAGAGCGTGTCGTGAAAATGGTTGGGTAGGGCACGGCTTTAGCCGTGCCACAAAGAGCCTCTAAACAATCGGGGCTTTAGCCCCTGGGGTGACATGGAAAGTCGCTCAAGTAATATTCCGAAAATGAGGAGAAGCACATGCGGTACATCCTGATTTTTCTGGCGGTCCTTGGGATCGTCGTCTCCGCGCTCGCCCTGCGCGAGCACTACCGCACCGACACTTCCCCATGTAGCATCAACGAGCGCTGGGACTGCGGCATCGTCAATCACAGCCCCTACGCCAAGCTCGCCGGAATTCCCGTGGCCATCCTCGGCATCGCCGGATATCTGCTCATGGCCGCACTCGCCGCCCGCCGCGCCTGGCGGCTGCTCCTGCTGGCGGCGCTCATCGGCTTGGCTTTCTCTCTTTATCTGGCCCACATCGAGGCCCGCGTCCTCGGCGTCTGGTGCATCTACTGCGTCATCTCGCTCGCGGATATCTCGCTCATGACATTGCTGACGCTGGGAACTGCGGCTGTTTCGCTATTGCGCAAGCCAGCAGTCGCCTCGCATTCCTGACTCAGCCTTCCGTTGACGAACCCCCACGATTCGCCTAAGATGACTCGGATTTCGGTTCGTCCGTCGCTGGGGTTCGTCGTCCGCTCGCCCTACAGAAACCAACATGATCGGCCAGACTGTCTCTCACTACCGCATCATTGAACTTCTTGGTGGCGGAGGGATGGGTGTTGTTTACAAGGCCGAAGACACGCAGCTCGGCCGTTTCGTCGCTCTCAAATTCCTTCCCGACGATTCTTCCCAGGATCCCCAGGCTCTCGAACGCTTCCGCCGCGAGGCCCGCGCTGCTTCTTCGCTGAACCATGCCAACATCTGCACCATCCATGAAATCGGCCAGCATGAGGGACATCTGTTCATCGTGATGGAGTGTCTCAGCGGCCAGACCCTGAAACATCTGGTCAACGGCAAGCCGATGGAGTTCGATCGCCTCCTCACTCTCGCGATCGAAGTAGCCGACGCGCTCGATGCCGCGCACAGCAAGGGAATCGTCCACCGCGATATCAAGCCCGCCAACATTTTTGTCACCGACCGCGGCCACGCCAAGATTCTCGATTTCGGCCTGGCAAAAATCGCGCGCGCCGCCCGCCCCACCAGCGGCGATTCGCAAACCATGGCCGACGCTACCAGTCTCGAGCTCACCAGTCCCGGCAC
>DATEQN010000028.1:0-52392 GCA_035272625.1 Terriglobales bacterium
TCGATATGGTTTGCGCAGCAACGCCATCGCGTAGGTCTTGATATCAATTGCCGAATAGCCGAATGGGTTCTCGCCCGCGAACTCGGTGAGATACCAATAGACGAAGGAAAAATCGAAAGCGGCCGGGTAGCCGACAAACACTGGCCGTCCGCCAAACGCCTTGAGCCAGGCAACGTAGCGTTTCAGGGCAACAGCAGGCGCTTCGAGATTTTGCCGGCAGGCCGACCACGCCTGCGGCTGTGTGGCCCACCATGCGGCGGTCTTGGGATCCGGGACCGATGCGGGCAGCGTTTCCAGGTTGGCGGAGAACGTCCCCAGCAGCTCTTTGTCCGCCAGATAGGCTGCCGATCCAATGCTCAGCATGGAGTGTTTTCCCGCGACCGGTCCGTCGGTTTCTATATCCGTGCTGACGTAGATCTCACGCAACGGTGATTCGCTCATGGTCTGCGGTGACAGATTCGGGCCGACAATCATGTCTTTCAATCATTCCAAAATGTTAAGTTCAGGTTTAAGATCACCCGATGACCCGATTTATTTGCTCAACCAGATTTCTGGCGTCTCGGGCCGCTCCGGGTCAAGCAGTACGTATGGCGTGATCAGGATCAGCAGTTCGTCGTCCTCTTCTTGCTTGGTATTCTGCGATGTCATGACGCCGAAGCCTGGGATACCAGCGAACAACGGCAGACCGCTCAGGCTCTTTTCATCGGACTTCGTGATCATTCCCGCTACGGCCGCCTGCTCCCCGTTCTTGAGCAGCATTCCCCCCTTGTACTCGCGATTCAAAATGTCGGGAATGCCGTTTGTGATGGTGCTTCCCAAGGTGCGGAATTGCACCTCCAGCTCGAGCGCCACGTCGGAATTGTTGTGCACCACCGGTTTCGCCTTGAGCGTGAGTCCGATGTCTTCATAATTGACCGAAGGAAAGGGCGCGGTGTACGACTGATTTCCTAGCACCTGCGAGATCGCAGAACTGTTGGCAATCGGCGAGAAGCTCGCATTGAGGATGGGATAACGCTCTCCCAGTTTAAAAGTTGCGTCCTTGTCCTGGGAAGCGCGCAACTGGACATGATTGATCTGCCGGACGGAACTCTCGTTCATGGAAAGCACGGGGGATAATTGATCGAGGCTGAGTCCAAAGAACGTGAGGCCGCCACCGAAAGTGGCGACGGGCTGGCTAAAGATCGAATTCGCCTGGCTTTGTAATTGGGCGAGAAGCGCGGAAATGGTCTGATTGCCTGCCTGGTTGATGCCGCCAGAAGCAATCAGCTGGTTGATTAGCGACTGGATATTTTGTCCGGCGAGAGCCGCGAGCGCTGAGGCCGGAATGTTGAAAAGGTTGAAAGTGTTCGGAACATGCAGCCCGATTTGCCGCATGTAGGTGTGGCTCACCTGGAACACTTTCAGGTCGAGCATCACTTCCGGCCGGGGACTATTCAGTTGGCCGAGAAACTGGGTTGCGGCTTCCAGTGCCGCCTTCGGCCCGCGCAGCGTGATCGTGCTCGACGCGGTGCTGAGGCCCGCGAACTTAAACTCAAATAGCGCCCGCAGCGAGGTCATCAACTCGTTCAACTCCTGAGGAGAGGCGCCGCCAGGGATGTAAAAGGAACGCAGGCCCATGCGATCGTAGAGGCGGTGGTTCTCGGGAGTGTCAAGCGCGGCGAAAAGAACAGTGTCTTCCAAGGCCACGCTGAAGCTCTTCGTGACCTGGGAGGCCGCCTGCAAGGCGGTTGCGAAATCGACATTCTCCAAATCGAAGCGCACGCGGCGGCTGGGAAAGGTATCGTCGAAGACTACCGTCAGCCCATAGCTTCCGGCGACCGCGGTGAGAAGACCACGCGAATCGCCGCGGTAGTGGATGTCATGGCGTCCGTCGATCGGTTTAGCTTTAAGCACGTCGGCGCTGGCGACCACCTGCGGCGGGTCCGGAGTGTGTACCGGCATGGACCCCAAGGCGTCGCTCATGCGCTGCTGTGCGAATTCGTTCTGCGGATCGAGGTTCAGCGCCGTTCGGAATTCCGCCATCGCCTCAACTTGCCGGCCATCGAGCAGGTCGCTATTTCCGCGTTCCAGATGTCTTCCGGCCAGATGCTGCCGCATAATCTCCCGCGCAGTCAGGTACTTTACGTTTTGGGGCGCCAGGCGGGACGCTTCCTCAAATTCGTAAAGAGCCTCGTCGAGATTTTGCAAATTCTCGCTCTGCGCTTTCTCGAGTTTGAGGCCGCGTGCGAAAGCTTGGCGGGCGGCCTTCAGGTCTTTGGCGGGACCGTGGCAAGCGGACGCACCCCCGGAATCCGAGCAGGGCGGTTGCGTAGCGGCCGAGGGAGTGTCTGCGGCCAAACAAGACCCGGCAAGCAACAAAACAAATCCTGCTAGCACCCATCGCATATGACTACTATAGAATGCCCGCCTGCAGCTGTCTTGCAAGAGAAATTCAGTGTTGGGAACTACCGTCGTAACGGGCGGAAAAGACCGGTCACCGCAACATCAGCCGTTCCATCCGTGTAGCACGGCCCGTCTGGTCATCGCACTCGACCACCACGGCGCATAACCGGACGTCGCCGTTCGCCGACTCAAAGCGCGCCGGCATCCCGCTGAGAAACTTCTCGATCACTTGTTCTTTCTTCACCCCGATGACGCTGTCGTACGGCCCAGTCATGCCGATGTCCGTGATATAGGCCGTGCCCTTCGGCAGCACCGTCTCATCCGCGGTGGGAATGTGCGTGTGCGTGCCCACCACGGCCGTGACGCGACCGTCGAGATACCATCCGAAGGCGACTTTTTCGGAACTGGCCTCGGCATGGAAATCCACAAACACGATCTTCGCTTTGATCTGTTCCAGAAGCCGATCGGCGTAGCGAAAAGGATCGTCGCTCGACCCCATGAACACGCGTCCCTGGAGATTCAACACGGCATAACCAACGCCATCTTTTTGTCCTTCGTACACTCCCCAACCGGGTAAGCCCTGCGAAAAATTTGCCGGTCGCAGCAATCGGCGCGCCGGACTGTGGGGGTTGCCGTCCGCCATCTGGAAGTATTCGATGATCTCGCGTTTGTCCCAGACGTGATTTCCGGTGGTCATCACGTCGATACCCAGATCGAAAAGCTCGTCCGCAAGCGGCGGCGTGATTCCAAATCCAGCCGCGGCATTTTCGCAGTTGGCGATGACCAGATCCGGGGCGTGCTGCTGGCGCAGTTCAGGCAGGCGCTCTTTGACGATAATCCGCCCAGGACGTCCAAAAATGTCACCGATAAAAAGAATTTTCAAGATTCGATGGTAACACGGTGAAAAATTGCGGATGCTTCGCGCACCGGCAACTGGCTGCCGGCTACTGGGTACTGATTTCAGCGGTCTTCAGAAAGTCGTAATTTCCGGAAGGATTCAGGGCCATGTTCCGCACGCGGCGCGTGTGCACGAGCACGTTATCAAGAAACCAGAGGTTGATGTAGGGCAGATCGGTGGCTAGGATGGTCTGGATCTCGGCGTAAACCGCCTTGCGCCGGCTGGGATCGGTTTCCGAGCGGCCCTCTTTGATAAGCGCGTCGAGCCGCGGGTTTACATAGAAGCTGCGGTTAGCGCCGTGCGGCGGGAATTTATCGGAGTCAAAGGCGTATTCGAAAATGTCGGGGTCTTCGTTGCCGCCGATCCAACGCAGCGAATATATCTGATAGGCGCCGCTGGTGACATCGGCAAAGAATGTAGCGAACTCGAATGTGCGGATGTCGAGCGCAATGCCGACATCCCGGAGTTGTTGTTGCAATACGGCGACCATCAGCCGCGTGGTTTCCTCGGTTGAGGTTTTCATGGCGAGATGGAAGCGCACGCCGTTTACAGGTAGGTATCCCGCGGCATCGAGGATCTGGCGCGCTTTTTCGGGGTCGAACCCATATTTCGGTACGTCGGCATCATATGCCCAACTTTGCGGCGGGAGGATGCTAGCGGCCGGCTGCGCGAAATCGCGCCAAAGATAATGGATCATGGGCTGGCGATCGATAGCATAGGCGAGCGCCTGCCGCACGCGCACGTCACGCAGGATCGGATCGCGCAGGTTGAACGCCAGATAGCTGAGCACGGTTCCCGGTGCGCGCTGGGCGACGAGGTTCGGCTCCTTTTCGAGAGCCAGCACCATGTCGGAAGTAAGCGCGTTGCTGGCGATGTCGGCGCTGCCTTTACGGAGTTCGAGAGCGCGCGTGGTGGTATCGGGCACGACCACGAAGCGAACCCGAGAGACGCGCGCTTTATCCCCCCAGTAGTGGTCGTTACGTTCGACGATGACTTCCTTGTCCTGCTCAGCGCTGACGAAGCGAAAGGGGCCGGAGCCGACGGGATGGGTAGTCATTTCGGTCAGCGTGCCATAGGGAACAATTCCCATCGCGCCACCGGACAAGTTCCACAGCAAAGTCGAGAACGGCTCCTTCATGCGAAATACGACTGTGTAATCGTCCGGAGCGTCGACGTGATCGACGTACCTGTAGGCAGCGGCACGGGTGGTGCGGATCGTGCCTTGGAGCAGAGAGTCGAATGTCCACTTCACGTCGCGGGACGTGAGGGCGCGGCCGTCGTGAAACTTAACGCCGTGCCGGATGTGGAAGATGTAGGTGAGCGGATCGGGAATCTCCCAGCGCTCCGCCAGCGCCGGCGTCACATTGAGATGCTCATCGCGATCGAGGAGGTCATCAAAGATGAGCGCGTCGATGCGTTCGGACTGTGCGTCGATCCCAACCCGCGGGTCGAGATTTGTGGGGCTGCTCTCAATAATCATCACCAGCGTGTTGGGGTCGGGAGCTTGGGAGCAGGAGAGCAGAGGCAGCACCAATCCGCCGAGGAATAAAAACAGAATTGTCATTCTGCAGAGAGTTGCCATCCTGACCCTGAGCCCGCCGAAGGGGAAGGACCTGTTTCTTGCGTGCCCCCGCAATGGCGTTTCACGCATACGAGATCTTTCCCAGGATCGCCGCCCGCTTCGCTCCCGTAGCTGAAGGCACATTGCTTGGCCGCCGATGCCAAGTCTGGTGCGCGAGCAGGGCAAAAGCCACGGCTTCCTTCGCTTCCGCTGGAAGGCCGAACTCATCCGAGAGATGCAGTCCGATCCCGAGCGGAGCGATTTCATCGCGCAACATAGACATCAGCGTCGGGTTCTTCACGCCTCCGCCCGAGACAATCATCTGGTGAACGTGGCGCCGCGCACCGAATCGTGGCAATACAAACCGGCGCACTGCATGCGCAATCGATCGCGCCGTCAAAGCCGTGGCCGTCGCTACAATGTCTGGCTTACTGGCGCCGTGGCAGATCTGAAGAAATCGGCCCACGTATTCCCGGCCAAATTCCTCGCGGCCCGCCGTCCGCGGCGGCTTCTGCCGGAAGAAGTGCGCGCGCAGCAACCGTGCAATTACTTGGTCCAGTACGCGTCCCGAGGCCGCGACTCGGCCGTCGCGGTCATAGTGTCGTCCGAACAACTCCTCCATCACCGCATCCATCACCATGTTGCCGGGGCCGGTGTCAAAAGCTACAACCTGGCGCAGCGACGCGCCTGCCGGAATCGCCGTCAGATTCGCAATGCCGCCAATGTTTTGCGCAATACGGTTTTGCGCAATGCGGGTCACGCGCTGATCGCGGTACAGAAGATAATCGAGGAACGGCACCAGCGGCGCACCTTTCCCCCCGGCCGCGATATCCGCGGGCCGAAAATCCGAAACCACCGGCACCCCCAGCCGCGCCGCGATCACTGCGCCTTCTCCCGTTTGCCATGTCACCGCCAGGGTTCGTCCGAGAAATCGCTCGGCCTCTCCCTGGTGATACAGCGTCTGTCCATGACACCCCACCAGGTCAAGTTTCACGCGATGCTTGCGCGCGGTCTTTGCGACCGCCTCCGCGTACAGCTCGCCGAGAAGGAAGTTCAGCCGGGCCAGATCGGCAACGCGAGCTAATTCCGCGTTCATCATTCCCAAAATTGCGCGTCGAACCAGGGCAGGGAAGGGATATTCCTCGTGCGTAAGAAGTGTGTAGCGCGGACACTCCTGTCCGCGTGCCGACAGTTGCACCAGCGCCACATTGATTCCGTCGGCCGAGGTGCCGCTCATTACGCCGGCAACAATCATGCTCATGCGCGATCCTCGCAAACGAGCGTAGCCATGCGGATCTCTTCGCCGAATTCCCAGAGCTGGCGTGCCAGCTTCTCAACCCGCGCGGAAGTGGGAGCGGGATTGCGACGGCGCGCCGCTGATTTCTGATCAAACGCCTTCCTTTTGAACGCCAGCACCCGCCCGGCCGATTCCTGCACTCGGCGAGAAAATTTGCCATCGCGCTCCGCCTCGCGACCCAGGGCCTCGTGCGCACGCAGAATGAAATCCTCCTGATGGCAGATCAGCCCAAGATCGCCCCCGGCGCGGATGTGGCCGACTGTTGCCTGCTCGATCGGAGCAGCCGCCAGAACGCCACCCATCTCCAGATCGTCGGAACAGATCAGCCCGCGGTAGCCAATCTTCTTGCATAGAATGTCGGTGATCCACTTCTTCGAGAGCGAGGCCGGAGTGCGGTCTCTCGTGACCGCTGGAAACGCCGCGTGCGAAACCATGACGAAAGGCAATTCACGCCGCGACGATAACGACCAATAGGGAACCAGATCCTGTTCCCACAGTTTGCGCAGCGGCTTTTCGACGCTCGGAAGTTCATGATGCGTATCGAGCGCGGCCTCGCCCAGTCCTGGGAAATGCTTGCCGCAGCCAAGCACGCGGGCATCGCCCAGCCCGCGCAGAAACTCATGCGCGTAGGCCACCACTTGCTTGGGATCGTCCGAGACCGCCCGCGAGCCCATCACCGAACGCGAAGCCTCGTAGGCCAAGTCGAGCACCGGCGCAAAATCCACGTTGAAACCAAGCGCGCGGCAGTTCTCGCCGATCACGCGCCCGTGCTTGCGAAAAAGCGCGCGACTACCCGTGGCAAAAACCTCTGCCGGAGAAGGCGCCGAACCTAGCACGTTGCGGAAGCGGTCCACGGTGCCGCCTTCGAGATCCACACAAGTGAAAAGCGGCGTGGCCACGCACTTTTGACATTCCCGCAGTAGAGTATGCGTCTGCTCAGCTCCAGTGATGTTGCGGGCAAAAAGAATCACGCCCGCCGGCTGAATCTTGGTGAGCAGGGAAGCGAGACGCGGGGACATCTTCGTCCCGTCGAAGCCGATGATCAGGAGTTGGCCGATTTGTAAATCAGCATTGCGGGCTTTCGGCATCGCTATTCGATCTGCCTCTTCAGTTCCGCCAGCAAGTTTAGCGCCTCCAGCGGCGTCAGCCGGTTCAAATCGACTTCGCGTAGCTTTTCCAGTACTGGCTGCGAAAGCGGTGTGAAGATGGTCAGCTGCGTCGGACGCTCCGGCACTGTGGAAGATCCCGGCGTCAGATGTTCTGAAAGCCGGCGTTCGGACGATTCATGCTCCGCCAGCACCTCGCGCGCACGCACCACGACCTCGTTCGGCAATCCCGCCAGTTTCGCGACTTCGATCCCGTAGCTGCGGTCGGCTGCGCCCGGTTCGACGCGGCGCAGAAAAACTACGCTTCCGCCAGCCTCTTTGACCGACACGTGATAATTCTTCACGCCACTCAACTGCTCCGCCAATTCGGTTAGCTCGAAATAGTGCGTGGCAAATAAAGTCTTGGCATGCACTCGCGCATGCAGATACTCAACAGCGGCCCAGGCGATCGCCAACCCGTCATAGGTGGAAGTGCCGCGTCCGACTTCATCCAGCAGGATCAACGACCGCGCCGTCGCGGTGTGTAGAATCGCCGCCGTCTCCGTCATCTCGACCATGAATGTCGAGCGGCCACGGGCGACGTTGTCGCTCGCGCCAATGCGCGTGAAGACGCGGTCCACCATCCCCAACCGCACGGCACGCGCGGGAACAAACGAGCCCATCTGCGCCATGATCACGATCAGCGCCGCCTGCCGCAGATAGGTGCTCTTGCCTCCCATGTTCGGGCCCGTCAGCACAATGATGTTGTGCGAAGAAGCATCCAGAAACAGCTCGTTCGGAACGAAGCGCTCGCTCCCTGCCGCCAGTTCCTGCAGTTCGATCACCGGATGACGGCCTTCGACAATTTCCAGATCGCCCACGTCCTCGGCCTTCTCAGCTTCATCGAAGTGTGGCCGGCAATAGTTTCGCAGCGCCGCTATGTGTGCCAGGCAGCCCAGCACATCGACTTCCGCCAGCGCCAGCGCCGTTTGCCGGATGCGCTTGGCCTCGGCCGCGATGGCAGAACGCAACTCGGCGAACAGCCGCCGCTCGATTTCGACAATCTTCTCCTGGGCATCGAGAATCTTGGACTCATATTCTTTCAGCTCCGGAGTCGTGAAGCGCTCCGCATTCACCAGCGTTTGCTTGCGCTCGTAGTCGGCGGGCGAAAGATGCAAGTTCGCTTTCGAAATCTCAATGTAGTAGCCGAAGATGGAATTGAACTTTACCTTGAGCGATCCGATCCCTGTCCGCTCGCGTTCGCGCGTCTCTACCTGCGCCAGGTACTGCTTCGAGTTGCGGCTCAGGTCGCGCAGTTCGTCCAGATCCTTGTCGACACCCGCGGCTATTACCCCGCCATCGCTCAGCGTGAGCGGCGGCTCAGGAACCAGCGTGCGATCGATCTTCTCCCGCAGGTCGCCCAGTTCGTCAATCGCGATATGCAGCGTCGCCAGTCGCGACGCTGACAGCCCACCCAGCACAGTTCGCACCTTGGGAATTCGTCCGAGCGACGCGGCCAGAGCCAGCACGTCGCGCGGATTCGCCGTCTCCAGCGTGACGCGGCTCAAGAGACGTTCGAGATCAAGAATCCCGTCCAGCGACCGCCGCAATTCTTCGCGACGAACCGTATCTTTAACCTGCACCTCAACTGTATCGAGTCTGCCTTCGATCTCGACCCGATCCAGGGACGGGCGCAACATCCACGTCCGCAGCAAGCGCTTGCCCATGGGCGTTACGGTTGCATCCAGGCAGCGGAACAGGGTTACTCCGGCATCCGTCCCCGCGAACAGGGGTTCAATCAGCTCCAGGTTGCGCACCGTGACCGCATCGAGCACCAGGCAATTCTGCCGCTCGTAGAAGCCGATCCGGTCCACATGATCGAGCGTGCCGCGCTGGGTTGACCGGATGTAATAGAGAATCGCCCCCGCCGCCGAAGCCGCCGCCCGTTTGCCCGCCAACCCGAAGCCCTCCAGCGAAAGCACCCCAAAGTGATTCTCCAGCAGTGGAATGGCGTGGTCGGGAGCAAAGACCCAGTCGTCCAAAGGAGTCTCGGCCCACCCGCCGCCGGAGACCCGAACAACCGGTGCTGTGCCGGTGTGGGGGCGGATGACTCGCGAGCCTGCCCTGAGCGAAGTCGAAGGGTCCAGCGGAGCGAAGCTCCGCAGTTGCACCGCAGCCGCCAGTTCCAGCAAAGGCGCAGAAGATCCATATAACATTTCTCTTGGGCGCAATTGTTCAAGTTCTTCTTGAACGCGCCGCCCAGCCGACTCGCCCCCAAACTCGGTCGCCCGAAACTCGCCCGTCGAAAGATCCAAGGCCGCAAAGCCCACGCGATCCGCGACCGTCGCCACTGCCGCCAGAAAGTTGTTCTCCTCCGCGTTCAATGACGAGTCCGCCGCCGTGCCTGGCGTGACCACGCGCGTCACTTCGCGCCGTACCAGCTTCTTTGCCAGGCGTGGGTCTTCTACCTGTTCGCAGACCGCGACCTTGAATCCGCGCCGGATCAGCTTTGCGATGTAGCCCTCGGCGGCGTGGTAAGGCACGCCACACATCGGAATGTCCACGCCCTTTTCTTTATTGCGCGAGGTCAAAGTGATCTGCAACTCTCGCGCGGCCAAGATGGCGTCGTCGAAGAAAAGCTCGTAGAAATCCCCCAGCCGGAAGAACAGCAGAGCGTTGGGATGCTCTTTCTTGATGGCGGCGTATTGCCGCATCAGTGGCGTCGAGGGCTCGGACATGGATGAATTGGTAATTGCTAATTTGTAATGTGTAATTTGGTAATTTGCAATTCGTGTTGGAGCAAGGGGACTGAACGATCGTAAGGGTCCTTAAATCACAAATCACCAATTTGCAAATTACAAGTTCTTTTGTTCTCCTTACGCCATGGAACTCCGTAAAGATCCCATCACCCGTTCCTGGGTGATCACCGGTGACGATGTCATCGAGTCCACTCCACGTTCTGAAACCTGCCGGTTTTGCGGTCCGTCCGCTGAACCCGCCCATATCATTGCCAACCTGCCCGGCGTGGGTGGCAGCGCATGGTCGGCGCGCTCCGTCGTCCATCCCCATGCGCTCTACCACATCGAGGGCGAGGCGACCCGCCGCGCCGATGGCGTGTACGACCGCATGGGATCGGTCGGCGCTCACGAAGTTCTGATCGAAAATCCCCGCCACGACGGCCAACTCTGGAATGCAAGCGACTTCGAAGTCGAACAGTTCCTGCGTTTGGCCGCATTGCGCATTCAGGACTTGAAGCGCGACAGTCGCTTCAAGTACATCAGTATTTTCAAGAATCACGGCGAGGGAGCCGGACAGGAATTCGAACACCCCACTTCCCAGCTCACCGCAACCATCTTCGTGCCGCGCCGCGTCCTCTACGAACTCCGCGCCGGACGCGACTATTTCGAAACCAAAGAGCGCTGCGTTTTCTGCGACATTCTGGCGCAGGAGGAGCGGCAGAATGTGCGCGTGGTAGAAATTCGCGGAGACTATCTGGCCTTCTGTCCCTATGCCCCGCGCGTCCCGTACGAAACCTGGATTATGCCGCGCAGCCATGAATCTTCCTTCGAGCGCACCGGTTCATCGCGCGTGGGCAGCGTGGCGGATCTCGCCGCGCTCCTGCGGCGTACCCTGCAGCGTATCCGCACCGTCACCGAGGATTTCCACCTGGTGCTGCACACCTCGCCCAACAGCCAGCATCCTTCGGCAACGCTCGGATACTGGAAAACACTCGATGAAGATTATCACTGGCACATCGAGATTCTGCCCATCGTTGAAGCTAAGGCGAGGTCGTACACTTTCAAAGAGATTTATTATTCTCCGGTCACTTCTGAGACCGCAGTCAAACGGCTGCGAAAAGCAGAAATCTGATCCATGCCGATGCGCTTCGAGCTACGAGCCGCAAGTTTCGAGCAAGCGATTCGTGTTCGCTCGCGGCCCGAAGTTCGTAGCCCGAAGTTACTCTCATGACCATCCGCCGGCTGAAAACCTACGCTGGTTCCCAGGGCTACGTTTACCAATACTATTTCGTCGGGAAACGCCCAGCTGCGGCATCCGACGTCCATAACTCCGAAGCCAACGAGTACATCTTCGATGTCACCTCCGACCGCAAGCTGACTTACGCGGTCAGTATTTTCCTTCCGCACCAGGTCGTCGTCGCCTGGGCTGAATCCCACGGACGCCCCCTCGCCGATTCCGAGCAGTACGCTGCCGTCAAGATGCGTCTCTTCCGCGCCTTCGACGAACTCGAAGACATGCAGGCGCATGGCCGCCAACTTCAGATCGACTCGCAGTCGCTGGAAGAATCGCTGGCGTCGTTAGGCGTGGAATAAATTCGGCAAGTGGCCATTCAACTGTCTGGAAAAGAAATAACGTTCCGAGAGAGTTACGTGTTGCCGAATGTGCCACGCGTCACTAGAATGTCCCACGCTGAAGCAGACCAATAATTCACTTCACAATTCAGGAGAGAGATGAAAATAAAAACGATTGTATCGACTCTGGTTGTGTGCTTCGTTGCCGTGACAGTGGCCTTCGCCAGCCCGCAAATGGGCACCTGGAAGCTGAACGAGGCCAAGTCGAAGTTTCCACCGGGAGCATCGAAGAACAACACGGTTGTGTACGAGGCCGCGGGTGACAGCGTGAAGGTCACGGTGGATGGCGTCGACAGCGACGGCAAGCCCACGCACAACGAGTGGACGGGAAAGTTCGACGGGAAAGATTACCCCCTCACCGGCGATCCGATCTCAGACACGCGGTCGTACAAGAAAGTTGATGACCGCACAATGGAGCTAACCAATAAAAAAGGCGGCAAGGTTACTGTCAGCGGTCGAATTGTGATATCGGCCGACGGCAAGAGCCGTACCGTCACGGTGAGCGGAACCGATGCGAAGGGTATGAAAGTGAAATCCACTGCGGTATACGACAAGCAGTAGCGCGATCTCTTCCGAGGGGTAATCGCAAACAGAAATGCCCTTCCCGCTCGCCTCTGAACGGAAGGGCATTTGTATATAAGAGCCTCGTTCACTCCTGCCACTCCGCAATCCAGTCAGTCAGCGGCCGTTACCCCAGAGTGGTGACCTCTGGCCGACTTAATGGGCTCGTGGATTTCCTGAATAGGAGAGGTCACAATCGGCGTGCTGTAGGCGGGGTGATGAAACTCCATTTGCATGCCGCGACCGATGAAGCGCACCTTGAGCATGGAACCGCCCCAGGTCGAGCCTGCGATGATCACCTGCACCGGTTGCGGACAGTATTGTGGATGTCCCGAGATCAACGCCGAACCCTCGCCCAGAATTAGCGCGGTGTAGAAGTGGTGCTGCGTCCGAATCTGCAGCACGGTGTCAGGCGGTAGACCTTCAAGGAACACGCCTCCTTCGATTTCGGACTGGATAATATTCCGATTCACCTCGTCGCTGAGGTTGGGATGAGGCGCGAACATTGGTTTAGTCTACCGGAGGTTGGCTCCTAGTCACAACATTGTATTTAATCGTGGAGCGTACTTTGGTCCACGGTACTTTCGTCTGTCGGAGCGGGCGCAGGTGTAGACTGTCGCCGTCGACGGCCGGAAAGGCGGAACGCACCATGGCGTCTTTACTCACTGCGGTGACAAATACCAAAACCGTGCCGATCCCCACGATTGCGGTTTTGAAATCGCGATTGCAACTCATTGACCGGGTCATGAGTGCAAAGTCCGGATTACAGCAGCAATCGTGACAAATCTCACAGGGCTGGAGTAAAGAGATCCGAGAGTGCATACCGCCAGCCGTCAAAATACCCATTTTCGGGAAGCGGACGTGAAATCCTTTGCACTAGCTTACCCAATTTTCCCCGCAATAACGACTAACAACTCCGTTATCTATAACTTACGATCCGACTTCGTGGCCCCCAAGCTGCATGCCGGAGGGCGTGTTTCTGGACAGGCTGCAATCCGGCTTCTTGCTGTTTGAAACACAGCAGGGATTGGTGCGGGTTGAACTTTCTCTCCGGCAACGCATTTATCTGCTATGGACGTTTCGTAACTTTCGCCAGCTCTCCGTCCCACTCTTGAACCCGCGCCAGCGCACACTGGTCAACGCCCTCTTCCGCAATCATGGGGGCGTCGTGCCGCATTCGGGCAACTCATTGCATGTAATCGGAGTGGTTGAGAATTTCGTGCCGCCCACGCCGCCGATTGAAGTGCTGATCGATGCTTCGCCGGGGCCAAAACCGGCGCAGGAAGCAGCCCCGAAAAAGGAACGGCTAGAAGAGGTCATTGCGCAGCCCGTGGAAATCGCGCCCCAGCCGAACCCGGTTCCCTCGCCTTCGCCCAGATTCACCTGGTCTATATTCGGCTGGTCCAAACTGAGAACCTCCAGGCTGGCAACGACAATCGGCGCGCTGTGCCTCTGCATCATTTCCGTGGGTGCCTGGCATCGAATGCAGTTAGTACCAGCCTCCCAAGCCCACAATCAGACTCAGCTTCAGCGGATCAACGCGATCGCGGTGCCGGATTCTCCACGCCCCGCAGAGCCAGCGACTATTGCCGAGATCCCCACCGTCAGCGCCCCGCCGCCAGCCAGCGCCCAGATCCCCGCCGCCCCGGAAGCTGCCGTCATGCCGGCATCGATCGCCGCAGAAGTTCCAGTTCAGACCTCAGTTCCCGTCTCAGCTCCTATCCCAACTCCGAAGCGGGAGATTCGCGTTCCTGCGGCTTCGACTCCGAACCTCCCACTTTCGGGCCAAAACAGCGGTATTCAGGCCTCGAGACCGCCGTTGCGTTTTGCGTATCCGGTCTATCCGGATATCCGCGCTCGCGGTGTCGTCTGTCTGACAGCGGCGGTGGATTCTGATGGCGCCGTGCGCAGTGTGAGAGTTGTTTCCGGCAACCGTGCGCTCGCCGCGGCGGCAGTCCAAGCCGTTCGTCAATGGCGCTACCGCCCCTACCTCAAAGATGGCCAGCCCGTGCAGACCGAAACCAATATCGTCATTTCATTCTTCTCAGACGACGCTATTTCCATGAGCTTCCCTCCCAGCATCACGGCCATCCACTAGCGCTTGAAGTTGTCCATGGAGTGAGATTCCTAGCTGTCGGCCCCATGTGACCCACGTCACAAACCCTTGTGACAGCGTCCGTTTCCCCCCGCTCCTACCGCCCGGCAAACTATAATCACCCAGGCGGGGTGGGGGAATGACACCCGCCTGCGGAAATAAGCAATGATGACCCTGATCTGGCTGCGCGTCGCGCTGGTTTTTTACGCTGCGGGATTGGTCTATGCCCTGGTCGCTTTAACCCGCGCCTCCGAAATCCTCAGCAAGGTCGCGCTCCATGCTTCCTATCTCGGCATGGTGTTTCATTTCGTTTCGCTGACCGAAGCCGTGGTGCAAACCGGACAGATCGCTTCGGCCTCGGTACACAACTCGGAATCGCTGCTAGCTTTCCTGATCATGGTCGGCTTCATGCTCGCCTATCTGGTGTATAAGACAACTACCCCCGGCATCGTGATTTTTCCCCTCGTCTTTCTGCTCACCTTCGTGGCCGCCACCGGTCAGCAGCCCTTCGTTTTTGGTTCGGTCGCCGTGAAGCACGGTTGGCTGGCCGTCCATATTCTGATGATCTTCACCGGATACGCGGCCCTGTTCCTCAGCTTCGGCGCCAGCATTCTGTATCTTTTGCAGGAACGCGCACTGAAGTCCAAGAGTGCGAGCGGGATGTTCTCGCGGCTGCCCGCTCTCCAGGTCATTGACGACATCGGATACCGCTCCCTCATGCTCGGATTTCCCTTCATGACTCTGGGCCTGATCGCGGGCTCCGTGGTCGCCGAAGCCACTTACGGGCGCATCGATTTCTTCGATCCCAAGATTCTGCTTTCCGTCCTGATGTGGGCCGTGTACCTGCTGATGGTGTTCACGCGCCTGACTGCCGGCTGGCGAGGACGCCGCGCCGCCCTGCTCGCCAGCGTGGCTTTCGTCGCGGCCATAGTGGCTTGGATTTCCAACTACTTCAGCGGAATGCACAGGTTTATCACGTCATGAGATTCCAGCTCATCGGCGTCAACCACAAGACCGCGCCGGTCGAGGTGCGTGAGCGCCTCGCCATTCCCGAATCGCGCTTGCCCGAGGCCTGCAAGCGATTGTCCGAGCATCCCGCTGTGGTCGAGGGCATGATCGTCTCCACCTGCAACCGCGTCGAATTTATCGCCAACATGAAGAACGGCGCCGGCGACCTGCGCGAATTCCTGCGCGAGTATTTCGAAACTGATCTCGCTCAGTTCGAAAGTCATCTTTATGAGTTTCGGGAGGACGAAGCCATCCGCCACATCTTTCGCGTCGCCGCCAGCCTCGACTCCATGGTCGTCGGCGAGCCCCAGATTCTAGGGCAGGTCAAGGAAGCCTATGCCACTGCGCGCGCCGTGGGAGCCGTGCGTGCGCAACTGGATCAGTTGCTCACTCGGGCCTTTGCCGTGGCCAAGCGCGTCCGCACCGAAACCGCCGTTGGATCTTCGTCGGTTTCGATTGCTTCGGTGGCTGTCGAACTGGCAGAGAAAATCTTCGGGAGCCTGCACGGCAAGAGCGTCTATCTGGTGGGTGCCGGGAAGATGAGCGAGTTGGCGGCCCGGCATCTGCTCGCGCACGGCGCTGCGTCTCTCTTTGTCGCCAACCGCACCTACGACCGCGCGATTCGCTTAGCGCAAAAATTTGAGGGGCAGGCGATCGAGTTCAGCCGGCTCTATGACACCTGCGAGCGCGCCGATATCGTGATTACCTCGACCGGCTCGCCCCACTTCATCTTCCGGCCCGAACATGGCGAAAAGCTCATGGCGCTGCGCAAGAACAAGCCCATGTTCTTTATCGACATCGCCGTCCCCCGTGACGTTGATCCCGAGATGAACAAGATCGACGGCATTTTCGTCTACGACATCGACGATCTGCAGCAAGCCGTTTCTTCGCACGTCGCCGATCGCAGGAAGGAAGCCGAAAAGGCGGAGGCGATCGTCAATGGCGAGGTCGAAAAATTCCACGCTCGCCTGCAGACCCTCGACGTGGTTCCGACCATCGTCAGTTTGCAGGATCATCTGGAAACTATCCGCCAGGCCGAGATTGATCGCGTTCGTGGACGTCTCGGTTCCATGACCACCGACCAGGAACTGGCCGTCGAAGCGCTGACTCGCGGCATCGTCAACAAAATCATGCACACCCCCATCAGCACCCTGAAAACCGCCGCGCGCGATCCCGAATCCACCACCGTCGTCGAGCTCGTGCGCCGTCTTTTCAACTTGCACGACGAAAAGGAAGCTGCGGTTTCAAAATCCGGCCCCGGATCGAGTTCCGATAAAGGAGCACAAAACTGATGGCCCGCCTGCGCATCGGCTCCCGCGGCTCACAACTTGCTCTGTGGCAGGCCCACCACATTTCCGATCTGCTGTGCGCGCAGGGCCATACCGTGGAGCTGGAGATCATCAAGACCACCGGCGATAAAATCACCGACGTGGCGCTCGCGAAAGTCGGCACCAAGGGCATGTTCACCAAGGAAATCGAAGAGGCCCTCATCGAGAACCGCGTAGACCTCGCCGTGCACAGCTTGAAAGATTTGCCAACCGAACTGGCCGCCGATTTCGAAATTGCCGCCATCACCACCCGCGAAAATCCGCGCGACGTTTTTTGTTCGGTGAGGTTTGCCAACATCGAAGCGTTGCCGCAACGGGCAAACGTGGGCACCAGCAGCCTGCGCCGTCAGGCCCAGTTGAAGGCTCTGCGTCCCGATCTTCAGATTCACCCGCTCCGTGGCAATGTGGATACGCGCCTGCGCAAGCTCGAATCCGGTGATTACGATGCCATCATTCTGGCCGCCGCCGGCCTGAACCGCCTCGGGAAAACGCAACTGGTCCGTCAGGTGATTCCTGCGGAAGTGATGACCCCCGCCGCCGGACAAGGCGCTTTGGGAATCGAAATTCGCAACGGCGACAGCGCAACGCGGGCGCTCCTGGCGTTTCTCGATGATGATGCCGCACGCGCTACCACCACGTGCGAGCGCGCCCTGCTCAGCAAACTCGGCGGCGGCTGCCAAGTCCCCATCGGAGCTTTCGCCGAAGTAAACGGAGGCCGCATTCGCCTAAACGCGCTCGTAGCCCATCCCGATGGAACCAAGGTTCTGCGCGAATCTCGCGAGGGCGATGATCCCGTGCGCCTCGGGGAAGAAGTTGGCGACACCCTGCTCCGCCGAGGCGGCGATGTTATTCTCGAAGAAGTCTACGGAGAAGGGTTCGCTCTACCGCAACAACCATGAGGCATGTCTCAGGTGTTAGATCTCAGGTCTCAGGCCCTAACTCCTGGCACCTTTATTGATGCGTAAGACCTAAGACCTGATACCTGATCCATGAAGCCCAACGAAAAACACCCTCTCGCCGGCACCCGGATTCTGGTCGGACGCGCCCGCCACCAGGCCGGCAGCCTTTCCACCAGCCTGCGCAGTCTGGGAGCATCTGTAATCGAAATCCCCTTCATTGAGATCCGCAAGCCGCAATCGTACCAGCTACTCGACAACGCTCTGAAAAATATCCGTAACTACGACTGGCTCATTCTGACCAGCGCCAATGGCGTCGAAGCCATGTGGGAGCGCCTCCGGAAACTTCGCATCCCGCGCCGGAATCTCAAACATCTCGAGATCGCCGCCATCGGGCCCGCGACCAAGAAGGCGATCGTGAAGCACGGCCTGAAAGTCAAGATGGTTCCAGAGGAGTACGTCGCGGAATCCGTAGTGAAAGGCCTGCGCGATAAAGTCAGTGGCAAGCGCGTTGTGCTCATACGAGCCAAAGTCGCGCGCGATGTGATTCCAGAAGAACTTCGTGCCGCCGGAGCTCAAGTCGACGTCGTCGAAGCTTACGAAACCGTAGTGCCCGAGAAGTCACGCGTCCGTTTGCGCGCGCTGATGAAAAATGCAGCGCGCCGCCCGCACGTCGTGACTTTCACCAGTTCCTCTACCGCAAAGAATTTCGCTGAACTGCTCGGCAACGTCAAGATCGGTTCGCTGAGCTCGGCTTCGCTCATCAAAAATCATGTCCAGTTCGCTTCGATTGGTCCGGTAACATCGGCGACGCTGCGGGAGTTGCAGATGCCGGTTGCCATCGAGGCCCGCGAATTTACCATGGGTGGACTGATTCGCGCGATCGTTCTCGCCCGCTACGCAGATCCTCCGGGCTAGTTCAAAAAACCCTACTCCGCCCTCCGCCCTGAGATTCCCATCTGCGGGTCAATCGCGTCCAGGTAGTCTTGCATGCGCTCCTTCGTGCGCTCGGGCAGGCCGGTGAACTCGATTCCGTTGCCCACACCCGGGTCGCACGTCCGCACCGTCGCCGTGATACTGACGTGCTCCGAGTCCAGCCACAGATCCACCCGCAGCGCAGTTCCGGGCGGCAACGGCATCATGCTCCCGACGTAGCAGCCATTGCCGCTCACGTCAGTGGTGTTGATGCGAAGCGGCGCTTTGCTGCGCTCAGCGCGAATTTCCAGAGGAAACGCAATCTTGTGCCGGTGCCAGCGCCGGCGGTTGGAGGCAGCAAACGTCACCGCCGGGCCGTCGGTCGGCAAATGGCTTTTCCATGGGCACTCCTGAGCGGCGATCAACTTCACTCCCACTTGATTTTTCTTGACCGGGCCGGTGTTCATCACCCAGATCACGGTGCAGCGCGTTTTCTTCTCTTCGCATTGCACTCCGATCACGTCACCCACTTTCAGTTCGCTCTCGAGTCCCGAGAGCAGTGCGCCCTCCGAGCTGATGTTCTGCGCGCGAGCAGGTTGCGAAAAAGGGCGTCCCTCGGCCGTCATTCCCCATACCCGCACTGGCAGGTCCACACTCAGGCGCGGTTCGGATTGATGGTCATCCATGCCTTATCCTCGTATCCGGTTCATGCGAGATTCATGCGAATGATACCGCCCCCCTGATGCGCCGCGACGTTAGAAAGTGAGCCGCTGTTCCGACATCTCCCAATCGTCATTCAAGCACGGTTTCCTGCGAATTTTTCCGCGAACTCTTCTGCGAACTCGCGATAACCGATCACAGGAATCCGTTGCTCTTCCAGAAACTGCCGCAATTCGCTCGAAGTCAGCAGACGCCGCTCCTCTTCGCGAGAATCGAGTAGGCGTGTGCCGGCGGCGCGCAAGGCAGCGTCATTATATCCGGGATGGCAAACCAACTCCCAGGTCCCGTCCGGCAGGTTCGCCAGCGTCTGGCGGAGCAGGGAACTGTAGCCGGAACTGTCGTCACGACTATCTCTCGTGCCGGTCTCGATCACCCCTATCACCCCGTCGGGCGTAACCAGTCCAGCCCGCTTCATCCGCTGGCGAAATTGCCGGGAGAAAGTATGCAGCATGCGAGCTTGGCCATAACGCTTCCAGAGTTCGCGCTTTCCTTTGAATTGCCGCGCGGGCATCGCTTTCACCGGAACGAACGGATTGCGGATCGCGCGCACCCCGCAAATCCGCGCCGCGCGCAGCAGCGCGGCCAGAATCTCGGGGAAGATGTGCGCGTGTTTATGGGTATCAAGGTGAGTAACCTGCAGACCGGCGGATTGAACCTTCCGTATTTGCGCCGTGACTTCCGCGACCAGTTGATCGCGATCGAACCCTCCCAACATGGCGCGCGCGGCGAAGGTCGAAAGGCTGGAGTAAAACTTGTCCGGCTCCGCCGAGCGAATCGCCAGCAACGTATCCACTGCTGCCGGCGCTGACACCGGCGTTCCGTCGACCAATGCGACGTGGCATCCCACCGAGAGATTCGGCGCCGAGCGTGCCATCGTTACCGCGTCCTCAAACGCGGCGCCGCTGGCCATTAATGTGGCTGACGACACGACTCCATCGCGGTGGGTTTCCACAATCGCCCGATTCACTCCCGCAGTCAGACCAAAATCATCGGCGTTGACGATGAGCCTTCGCACCCAGAAAGTGTAGCAGCGAACGTGCAGCAACCGCTTCTACACGTTTGCATCGCCGGTACATGCGCGGTTTGACCGGCAAGGGAAGCGTCCAGTATCCTCAGCATAAGTTTTGGCACAGATTGTTTTGCGAGCGGCGGACACACGTGTGATCGCATCCGCGCCGAGCGGGCGGTTAGCTCAGCTGGTTAGAGCGCCTGCCTTACAAGCAGGAGGTCGCAGGTTCGAGCCCTGCACTGCCCACCACTTGCTCGAGAATCGATTGTTCCTTTTTGGAGAGTGGCCCTCCCCTAAATCCATAATGTAATAGCGAGCGGGAGGGGTTGCCCGCCAGTACCAATCAGTGGATACGCCGACGCGAGAATCTTTTTTGGCTGCAATCGCGCCTGCGCCGGCATCCTAAAACGTAGAGGACTTTTCTTGTTCGGACGCTGGCAAGAACGACCGCAAGAATTTGTGCCCGTGCTCTGAGTCCAAACCCGCGCGGCCGGGTTATCATCCAGCGCAACCGAAAGAATCTCAGTCTCCCGAGGTGATCGCTGTAATGTTCAAGCTTCATAGTTTGGTGTTCACAATCATGGTGCTGGCCGCGGGCGGCACTCTCGTCAGCCTGACCGGCTGTGGCGGAAGCGGCGGCTCTAAGAACAACCCCGCACCGCCGACGATCGGCGAGACTTTCGGCGCCGCCGCGATTCCACTGGACGGAACCGCCACGTTAACCTTCAATCTCTCGAACGCGAATGCGGGCACCATGCTGACCGGCGTCGGGTTCTCCGATTCGCTACCTGCCGGGTTGGCCGTATCCACTCCCAATGGCTTGTCAGGCAGTTGTGGTGGGGGAACGATAACCGCCACCGCTGGAACGGGAAGCGTGAATTTGTCAAGTGCTGCGCTGGCGGCGAGCGCATCGTGCAGCTTCTCGGTGAACGTGACCGGCACGACGGAGGGAGTCAAGAACAACACGACGAGTGCGGTGACTTCGAATGAAGGCGGAGATGGTAACTCGGCCTCGGCCACCATCACTGTGGGCGGATCGACGGGAAAGATTCAGCACGTGGTGGTGATCTTCCAGGAAAACCGCTCCACCGATAATCTTTTCCAGGATCCGGTGCTGATCGGCCGGGGCGCGGACATACGGAACTATGGATTCGACTCGCAGCAGAATAAGATCATGCTGCAGGAACTGGATCTCGCCGCGAACTACGACCCCAGCCACAGTCACGGCGCATTCGAGGACATGTGCGATCTGAATTCGGTAAGCGGACAATGTCAAATGGATGGGGCAGACCTGATTCCGGTCAAGTGCCCTGCGGGTATCCAGGATTGCGTGTTTGCCTACGTGAACCCGTCGGAAGTTCAACCCTACTTCCAGATGGCCGAGACCTACACCTTCGCGGACCGCATGTTCCAGACCAACCAGGGGCCCAGCATGCCGGCGCATCAGTTCATTATTTCCGGGACGTCAGCTCCATCCCCCGGCAGCAATCTGTTTGCGTCGGAGAATCCGAAAACCAGCGGCCCGCCCGACGCCGGGTGCGACGCGCCCGCGGGATCCACGGTTGCCCTCATCGATCCGAGCGGCAGCGAAAAATCCAATGCCCCGATCTATCCCTGCTTCGAGCATCAAACGCTGACCGATCTGTTGGAGGCAAACGGCAATACCTGGCGGTATTACACTTCCTCGGGTTACGCGGGCGGCTCGGGTTTGGCGCTCTGGATCGGCCCGGAGGCGATCCAGCATATCTGCGGATCCTTGACTGACCCCAATGGCACCTGCGGGGGATCGGATTGGACTAACCATGTGATCCTCAATCAGGCGCAGATCCTCACCGACATTTCCAACAACCAGTTGCAGGACGTGAGTTGGGTGATTCCGACCGGCCAGGCCTCGGATCACCCAGGGACAACCGACGGATCCGGGCCATCGTGGGTGGCGTCGGTGGTGAACGCGATCGGTAACAGCCCCTACTGGGCGGACACGGCGATCTTCATCACCTGGGACGACTGGGGCGGCTTGTACGACCACGTGCCGCCGCCGCAAGTGCTGGCGGGCGCTAATTGTACGCAGTGGGGATGCGGCTATGTCTACGGTTTCCGGGTGCCGCTGATTGTAGTCTCGCCGTACGCCAAAGCGCAGTACATTTCGACGACGCCGTACGTTCATGATTTCGGCAGCATCCTGCATTTCGTTGAAAAAACATTCAACCTGCCTTCGCTCGGCTACGCGGACGCGGTGGCGGATGATTTCTCCGATTGCTTCGACTTCAATCAGACCCCCTTGCAGTTTCAGACCATCCCGGCAGCCTTGAAAGCGGAGTATTTTCTGAATGACAAGACGCCCCCGTTGGACCCGGATGACGACTGACGAAGGCTGGATGCACAAGGCAAGCCGCGCGAAAAGAAAAAGGGCGCGGAACCTCTCCGCGCCCCAAAGTGCAGAGCAGCCAATTTCCGTCGCCGCCTAATTCACCGTGAGCATGACGGTTGCAGGCGTAGTCGCCGGGATCGTTCCTGTGGTGGCGTTAACGGTGATGGTGTACATACCCTGGGGTGTTCCCGGATTGCCCGTCGATCCGCCTCCCGATCCCCCGCCGCAGGCTGCAAGCCAAATGGTGGAGAGGCCAAGCGCCACGAGAAGGCTCAACAGTCGCAAACTGCGAGTCCTGCTTTTCCTGGAGCCAAAGGCAAAGAAAATTCCGACCAGCCCAGGAAGCAGCATGGCATAGCGTATCCCGTTACCGTGGCCGAGAGGCGCGCGCAACCGCCCGCTGGTCGGTGCCGTCGTTGTGATACTCACCGTCACCGTCGCCGAGGTGGTCGCCGTGGTGGGGTTGAAGACGCAAGCTGCCTCGGAAGGCAGGCCCGAGCAGCTATAGGTCAGGGCCTCTGCCGTCGCCGAATCGGCGACGAAGCCATTGCTGCTGGTGACGGTGATGGTATCCGGCCCGGCCGTCGCGCCCTGGGCGACGGTGATTGCCGCCGTCGTCGGCGTCAGGGTGAAGTTCGGAGTAAGCACAGTTACGGTTTGTGGGTGTGCGGATGATGTGGACGTCGCGTAAATCCCGGTGTAGACAGCGTAGACGCTGTTCGCGCCCACAGGGAGCTGGCTGGTGGCGAAGGTCGCTGCGCCTCCCGTCACGGCCGCGGTTGTCGAGCCGAAAACCGCACCATTGTTGAAAAAAGCTGCAGCCCCGGTCGCGGTTGCCGGCGTGACGGCGACGTCAAAGGTCACGCTTTGGCCTTCAAAGATTGGCGGTGCTGTTTTTATCGAGACCGAAGTCGTGGTGACAGTATAGAGATCGCCCCAAGCCGTCGCCAGATTGCTTACATCCACCGAGCCAAGGCCGGTCACAAGGTTATAGCCAGTGGTGGCATCGGAGGCCGAAGAAAGGTAGCCGAACAGTCCTTCCGTTGCCGGTTTTACCGCTGCGGGACAGACGAGCGCCATAGGCTGGCCGGAGGGTGTGTCAGCATGGCAGTAGACTTGGTTGCTGCCGGGGGCGGCGGCGAAATCGCTGGCGGTGATCTGGTTGAACGGTCGCGCGGCCTGATTGTAGGTCGCGATCTGGTAAAGATTTGGGTTGATGTTGCCAAAGGGGAGGGGCTCGCTTGGAAAGTTCACCGCCACATACTGGTTGAGCAGCGTCACCATGCCGGCAAAGATGGGCGTGGAGGCAGATGTACCTCCGACGATGGAATTGTCTGCGATGGCCGCGGGAATGCCGCCGGCGCAACTTCCGTTGTTAGTGCACCAGATATAGCCGGGTAATGCTGGCGAAGCCATCAAAGAGACATCGGGCGTGAAGCGGACCGCGGCCTGGCCGGAAATGCTCAGACCCTGCTGCCAAATCGGTTGGGGAAAGCCGCCCGTGCATTCCCCACTGCCGCTGATCGTCATGCAGTTGCTGGGGCCGCCGCCGGAGGAAGCCATGCCGATGGCTGCTTGTGCAGTCTCTGCGTTGGTTATCCCAGTACAGTCGCTGGGGTTGGCGGCGCAGAAGGCGCCGATTTCAAAGGCGTCGTTCCAGGGGGCCTCGGGAATGTAGGTCTGAGCCGAGCCACCATTGGGCCCGTTGTTCACCTCCCAATACTTGCCGGCGTCCGTACTGATCTCACTGATGGTTGCCGCAGTCCCACCCACGCCGGTGACTTCGGGGCTACTGGCGGGATAGCCGACAGCCACGCCGCCGGTGGCGAGCAGAGCATCCGGATCGGTCTCATTTGGATCGCATCCGGCTGCGCCGCTGTCTCCGCTCGCATTCATGAACGTGATGCCTGCCATATTGGCCTGCTTCAATTCCGCTTCGTCGGAAGAGAAGGTCCCTTCGTTTGGTTTGATGGTCCCCTGGCCGCCGGGAGTGAGCGCCTCGCCTAGTTCGCAAATGCCGTAGCTCATGGTAATCACAGGTGCCACATCGTTATCGACGGCGTAGTACCAGGAATCCCAGACACCGTCACCGTTGGGGTCGGGGGCGTTGACAAAGATGATTTGCGCGTTGGGAACCGTGGCGGCCGACCATTCGAGATCGAGATCGGCTTCGCCGAGATCGTCGGAGGAAGTGGGAACGCCCGGGTCGGCGTTCACCAGCACGTACTTGAACGCCGCCCCTGGAGTCGTCGTGGTGCAGGGGAGGATAATGAGGCCGCTAGCGTCAGTGGCGCAGGAACCCGGACCGCTGGTCGGGATATTCGAAAAGCTGAAACCCGTGCGGAAGTCGTTCAGGTCGGCGAGGTACACATCGGTCTGGCCCACAACCGCCAGCGTCTGTCCCGAGCCGTCGATGCCCGCAGTGTAAAGCGGGCCGATGTCGTAAATGGTTTCGATGTCACCGGGTGCAAGGTAGAGATTGTACTCTTGGGGATTAGTGCCGGGGATCGGGTAGGTGTAGTTGGGCTTCCTGCGCTGGAGATACGACTTGGGATGGAAATTGCTCAATCCGCGAATTCCGGTTACGACGCTGGAGAGCGCTGTAGGAATCGAAGGCGAAGTGGTGTTGGAGAAGTGCTTCTCCCCGCTGACCTCGAAGTTGTGAATTTGGGTCTGGAAGGCGTTTTCCGCCTGCGCGGCGGTTCCGCTGAAGACGATAAAGTTGCGGGCGCGGGCGACGTTGCCAATCGTGAAGCCCTGGGACTGGAGCCAGGCAGTAAGTTTCTGGATGTCGTTGGGGCTGAGGCCGAAGCGGTCGGCGTACTGCTCGGGAGTTAGCCACTTGTGATAGAGAGGCGAACGGGGATCCTGCTGCTGCGCCAGAAGCTGGTTGATAGCCTTCTGCTGGGTGGCCGAAGGCACAGTGAGTAGCGTCATGTAGCTGAGCTTCAGCGACGGATCGGCTGGGCCCTGATCGTACTGCGGCTTCGCCTTCATAGGCACGCCAGCCAGAAGCTTAATGAGCTGACCCGAAGCAACCGGGCTGGTGATGCGGTCAGGGGCGACGGCGAAGCCGAGAGTGGAGAAGATCAGGATGCAGAGGATGAGCGTCAAAAGTTCTGACGAGGGCAGCAAGGCCGATCGCGTACTTCGCATGGTCACTCCGTGACAGAGCAGAATGGTGAGGGACTGGGAAGCATTATCTATGGTTTCTTACTATCTGATCAAGTTATTATGCGCGGGGTTGTATGCCTAGGGAACAGTTAGTTGGCTTTTGTTACCAAAAATTGACATTTGTTCGGCGACGGCGGTTGTCGGATAGAGCCTCCCATGCTTTTGCCGAAGCCCCGAGCGAAGCCGAAGGGAAGTCGCAGAAGTGTTGGCCCCACACGGGCTAGACTTCTGCCAATTCTTCTTCCAGCAACTGCTTGTTGTAAAGGTCGGTGTAATAACCGTTGCGGCCGATGAGTTGATCGTGGGTGCCGAGTTCCACAATACGTCCCTGGTGGAGGACGGCAATGCAATCAGCGTTGCGGACGGTGGAAACCCGGTGGGAGATGAAGATGGTGGTGCGTCCGCGCATGATTTCGCGGAGATGGTTGAGGATTTTATCCTCAGTGTGCGTGTCGACGCTGGACAGAGCGTCGTCGAGGATAAGGATGCGGGGACTGCGGAGCAGGGCGCGGGCTATAGCGGTCCGCTGCTTCTGGCCTCCGGAGAGCGTGATGCCGCGCTCGCCCACGGTGGTGTTGTAGCCTTCCGGGAAACTTTCGATGTCCTGGGCAATGTTGGCGGCCTCGGCAGCGGCTTTGATGTCGTCGAGTGACGGTTCGCCGTCTTCCTGCTTGGCTTCGGCCGAAATTCCAAAGGCGATGTTTTCGCGGATGGTGTCGCTGAAGAGGAATGTTTCCTGCGGCACGAAGCCGATTTGGCGGCGCAGGGAGTCGAGAGGGAATTGGCGGATGGCGCGGCCGTCGATGAGCACGGTGCCGGGCGCAGCATCATAGATGCGCGGGATGAGGCTGACGAGCGTCGTTTTGCCGGAGCCGGTGGGGCCGACGATAGCGAGGCTGGAACCGGCGGGAATGCGCAGGTTGATCTCCTTAAGCACAGAGGTGCCGTCATAGGCGAAGTTGAGATTGCGGAATTCGATTTCGCCCTGAATGCTAGTGGAGAACCGGGCACCTCCGCCCGGCAGGACGGGCGAAACGCCCGTCGCTCCATTGTCTGACGCGGGCTTGGCCTCGTCGGCGATCTCGGGTTGCTGGGAGAGGATTTCGTTGATACGCACCAGGGATGCGGTGCCGCGCTGGAAGATGTTGATGACCCATCCGAGGGCGATGACCGGCCAGGTAAGCTGCACCATGTAAGTGTTGAAGGCGACGAAATCGCCGACGTTCATCTTTCCGAGGAGAACTTGCCGTCCGCCAAGCCAGAGGACGATGACCACGGCGGCACCAAGCATGAGTTCGAGCGTGGGCCAGAGCATTCCCATCAGGCGAACCAGGCCGAGGCTGCGGCGGATGTATTCCCGGTTGGCGCCCTCGAAGGCGGCGATTTCGGCCTGTTCCTGCACATAGGCGCGGATTACGCGCGCGCCGGAGAAGTTTTCCTGGGCGCGGGCCGAGATGTCGGAGAACATCGCCTGAATACGCTCGAAGCGCTCGTGAATGCGGCGTCCGAAATACTGGATGACGATGCTGGTGATGGGCAAGGGCAGAAAGGCATAGAGGGTGAGCTTGGGGCTGATGGCGAGCATAAAGCCCAGAGCGCCGGCAGTGAAGACGATGGTGTTGGCCGAGTACATGATGGCCGGGCCGAGCAGCATCCGAACCGCGTTCAGGTCGTTGGTGGCGCGGGCCATGATGTCACCGGTGCGATTGCGCTGGTAGTAGGAGTAGGAAAGGCGTTCGAGGTGTGCGAACAGGTCGTTGCGCAGATCGAACTCGATGTCGCGAGAGATGCCGATGACCACCCAGCGCGTCAGGAACTGGAAGATGCCCTTGATCAGCGCGATGGCAATGATGAGCAGTGAGTAGGTGAGAAGTTTCTGGCGGGTTACGCCGGTGTGCAGATCGTTCACGGCGCGGCGGAGGACTTGGGGAAAGAGTATCCAGATTCCGTTATTGAATAAGACGCAGAGCCCGCCCCAAAATAGACCGCCGCGGTAACGCTTCAGATAGGGAACGAGAGGGCGTAATTTTTTCGGTACCATGATGGGTCAGACGACTTCTTGTAGATGAAATTGTAGCAGTGGTGGGTGCGGATTTTCTGAGCGAGGGCGCGAGGGCAACGAAGGTGGCAGTCAGCAGCAGCGCGGTCCAGAGCGACAGCATGCCGGCCGCGAACATCATTCCCGAGTAGAGCAGGTCGGCGCCTTGCATTCGGTTTCTCCAATTTCAAGAGCCGGTGAAAAAGCCGGGCGAGGGCGGAGGTTGGAGGTTCCGTTCCTCACCCGGGAAGGAGAGAGACCCTTTGAACCCAAAAGCTAGTCGTTAGTCCGCGGGCGGAGGCGCTGTGTGCTTACTCATGTGCGCTGCGCGATTGGCCTCGATCTGAGCCAGTTTGGCTTTCTGATCGGCGGTCAGAATTTGCATGATTTCGGACTTGATGCGGGCGTGCTCGACCTGGAGTTCGATCATGGTCTGCGAGTTTTGCGTGGCCAGGGCGCGCGTTTTGGCTTCATCGAACGCGCCGCTCGCTTCGAGAGCCTCCATGGCGCTGTGGTTTTGGCGCATCTGCTGCATCAGAGGCTGCATGGTTGGCTTCTCTTTTTCAAAGATCGCCTTGACCTGGCTGTGTTGATCGGCGGTCAGATCGAGCTGCGTGAGCATGCGGCGAAAGTCGCCGCCGGGGCCACCAAAACCGTGCCTGCCCTGCGCAATCGCGGCTGCTGCCGCCAGCAGCACAGCGGCGCCGATGGTGAGCATGCGAATACGAATAGATTTCATGGTTCTCCTTTTCGACTACTTTGATCTCGTAGGGTCCGGGAGGCAGCCCCGAACATCTATGCTTATAACAACACCATTCTGGAAAATATGGGGTAAAGAGTCAGTCAAGCGCGGTAAAGTTTTGTAAAGATATCGGGCGATCGCTGATCGGGCCATCGGGTGATCGGAGATCAAAGGCTCTTGGGTGATTGTATATGGAACAGAATCCAAGCAAACAGGAGGAGTTGCGGAATCGGACTAAGCGATTTGCGCTTCGGATTATCAGGTTGTTCCGACACTTGCCTCGAACTTCGGAGGCTCAGGTTTTGGGCAAACAGCTTCTCCGCTCGGGAACCTCTATCGGAGCAAACTATCGGGCGGCAGGACGTGCGAGGTCGAAAGCGGAGTTCATCTCGAAAATGGGCATTGTCGTTGAAGAGGCGGACGAGGCTGTCTTCTGGATTGAATGCCTGATTGAATCGGGAATTGTTAAGCTGGAGCTACTCGCCGATCTGCTTTCGGAGGCAAATGAACTTGTTGCAATCTTTGCCGCATCCCAAAGGACAGCACGCAGATGATCGGGTCATCGGATGATCTGCTGATCGAAGGTCAAAGGCCTTTTGACTTTAGATGGCCCGATGGCCCGATGACCCGATCTCTTACAAATCTTTACCGCGCAGAGGCAAGCGAAGGTGTTAGATGACTAAAAGAATGGATCATGTCCTGGTGGTGGATGACGATACCGAGTTGTGCGCCCTGGTGCAGGAATACCTGACGGCCGAGGGGTTCAGCCTGAAGGCCGTCCACGACGGCGAAATGGGGCTGCAGCATGCGCTCACCGGCGAGTATGCGCTGGTGGTGCTGGATGTAATGCTGCCGGGGATCAATGGCTTCGAAGTGCTGCGGCGGATACGCAGCGTGTCGAAGATTCCCGTGCTGCTGTTAACCGCGCGCGGCGAGGACGTGGACCGCATCGTGGGATTGGAAATCGGAGCCGACGATTATCTTCCGAAGCCGTTTAACCCACGGGAGTTGGTGGCGCGAATCCGCGCCATCCTGCGCCGCACCAGGCCCGTCAAGGCGGCGGACGCGGTACCGGAAGTGCTGAGTGTGGGCGACGTGGAACTGGATCCGGCGACGCGCAGTGTGCAGCGGGCGGGGCAACCGGTCGATCTTACTTCCGTGGAATTCAATTTGCTGGAGGTTCTGCTGCGCGAGGCGGGGCGGGTGGTGACGCGGGAGCGGTTGGTGAATGCCGTGCTCAGCCGGAAGTTCATGCCGTTTGATCGCAGCATTGACATGCACGTCAGCAAGGTGCGGAGGAAGTTGGGCGACTCCGAAGAGGATGGAGACCACATCAAGACGATTCGAGGAGTCGGGTACATGTTTGCGCGGCCGGCGGCGAAATCGAAAAAATGAAAAGCCTTTTCCTGAAGATTTTCCTATCGTTCTGGGCCGCTCTGGCGCTGTCGTTGGTGTTAGCGATTGTGGTGACAATTGCGCTGCGTCCAGCGCGCCATGGAATCGAGAATCAGGCGCCGCAAACTTTGGCGGAGGCGGTGAACGCCTACCAGACTGGTGGACAACGCGCGGCCCACGACTATCTGGAAGAACTGTTTCGCACGCAGCACGTGCGGGCCTTCGTTTTTGATCCGGCGGGCCAGGAACTCTCCGGCCGGCATGTGCCAAGCTGGATCGAAGAATCACGGGAGGGCGGAACACAACCGGCCGGAAGCCCGCGCATCGGCCCGCCGCACCACCATAGTTGGATGGACAAGTTTATGCCCGACCGCATTATGCGGCAGGCACTCACATTGGATGGAAAACGGTACACGCTGGTGTTGGAACTGCCGCCAGGGCCGAGGGCGTTTTTCGGGCCGAATGACATTCCCTTGCTGGGCATCGCGGTAGTTTTGTCGGGACTGGTGTGCTATCTGCTCTCCTGGTCGGTGACCAGTCCGGTGACGCGGTTGCGCAAGGCGGCGCAGAGCTTGGCAGCAGGCGACTTGGGAGCGCGCACCGGCGCGCCGGCGGGAGGCCGCCGCGACGAACTGACCGAATTGATGCGCGATTTTGATCGCATGGCCGAACGAATCCAAGGCCTGGTAGATTCGCAATCGCGTCTGATGAAGGATGTTTCGCACGAACTCCGGTCTCCGCTAGCGCGACTGAGCGTGGCGCTGGGGCTGGCGCGGCAACGGGCCACGCCGGAAGTCGCTCCGGAACTGGAAAGTTCGCTGAACCGAATCGAAGTCGAGGCCGACCGGCTCAATCAACTGATCCAGCGGCTGCTGACCATTTCGCGGCTGGAGTCGGGGACTGACGGCCTGCGAAAAACCATGTTGTCACTGCGGGAGTTGGTGGATCAGGTAGCCCTTGACGCCGAGTACGAAACTCCGGGGCGGAAATGTCATGTGAGGGCCGACGCCGCGGATGATTTTCTGGTGGAAGCTGACCCCGGCTTGCTACGGAGCGCGGTGGAGAATGTGGTGCGCAACGCCACGCGTTATACTGCTGAAGGGACAACAGTGGAGGTGCGATTGGAGCGGCAGCGGGCGGCGAATGGCGAGGAAATTGTGGTTCGGGTGCTGGATTCCGGCCCCGGCGTTCCCGACGATGCGCTACAGAAGATATTTGAGCCCTTTTATCGACTCGACGATGCCCGCAACCGTCAGACGGGGGGCGCGGGTCTGGGCCTGTCGATCGCGGACCGGGCGGTCAGGCTGCATGGCGGGCAACTTCGCGCATCCAACCGAAAAGAGGGTGGCTTAGAGGTCGAAATCCGGATTCCAGCTGTTCCTGGGTTTGCTCTTCCCACTCATTCCTGATACACAGATATATTTCAGCCACAAGCTTCAGTCTCCGTGACGGCTGGCAGGGCATCGCCCGCCGACGGGAAGCGGCTGGGAGAACAGATGTCGAAGAAAATAGGCGGAGTCGTTGCGCTCGTGGGCCTGTGTTCCCTGAGTTTATTTCTGCTCAATTGTGGCAGTTCCTCATCCCGGCCCTCGGGAGTTTTGTATGTGCTGACCCAGGGCAGCTTGGGCTTTGGGAACAACATCAGTTCCTTTGCCATTGATTTGAGTAGCGGGAACCTGTCGCTGGTCAACTCCAATGCGGGCACGTGTCCCACTGCGGCGAATACTGCCAATCCCGCACCGTGCGGACAGCCCCTGGACATCCTGCTCGACCCGGCGGGCGCAACGGCTTTCGTTCTCAACCAGGGCATTCCTTCCGCCACGCCGGCTGATGCTATTGCTCCAACCATCTACCCCTATACCGTGAACTCGGATGGCAGCCTGTCGGCACCGGGCACGCCAGCAGCGGGTTGGAACTGCGTCTATCCCAACGGGAGCTCCTGTGGTGTTGCCGCCCCCTACGTTCTCTACTACGACATTCCGCTGGCCATGGTGCGGGACGCCGCAGGGCAGTTCTTGTTCGTGATCGATCAGGGCCAACTTCCCCCGAAGACGACGTGCCCATTGGTTGGCACCGCTGCTAATAGCCTTACGGACGCTAATAATTTTGTGGGTTGTCCGTCGATCTCGGTGTTTGCCGTAAATAAAACGACTCTGACATTTGTAAGTCAAAGTTCTACTTATCAAAGTCCGTTCTTCATTGGCAGAATTCCGACCGCGCTTTCCGTCCTCGCCTTTCCCACGCCTGGTAGTGGCACAACGCCCGCTTGTGGCTTTACCACATCCGAGGAGTTTCTTTACGTTACCAGCAATCAGGACCTCTCCCAGCAGCACAATGACAATGCGCTCAGCGTGTACTGTGTGAGTTCAACCGGCAACCTGACTGACATGACACCGGCCCCGCCAGCCCCGCCGTATACCCCCGCGGTCAATCCCGTCTCGGTGCAGGCAGTGAACACGAACCCCGTAGGGCAGAATACCGGCGGCGTTTTTGTATATGTGGGCAGTCAGCCATCTGCGTCCGGCGCGCTGAGTGTCTTCCGGATGTGCACGGTGGTCGGGAATGCGGGATGCATGCAGCAGGATGTGAGCAATGCTCTCCTGCTCCCGGTGTTAACGCCGCCACCACCCGCGACGGGACAGAACCCGGTTGCAATGCTGGTAGATCCGACGAACAATTTTCTCTACGTTCTGTGTTACGGCTCGAGCCAGGTTGCGGAATATCGCATCAACACGGCGAATGGCTCCTTGAGTACCCCGGCATACCAGCCGACCGGATCGCAGCCGGTGTCGATGGCGCTGCATGCCAGCGTGAACTCGATCGGCCAGTCTCTCTACAACAATCAGAGCGGACAGTTTCTCTTCGTGTCGAACAGCAACTCGGATAACATTAGCGGCTTTACGCTGAGTACGACGAGCGGAACAATAAGCAATCCGATCACGGTGATCGCCCCGGCGGCGCCGAGCGGGATGGCCGTGCACTAGCAGATCGGGTCATCGAAAACCCTGGCAACGCTGGGAACTTTGGTTTCGATCACCCGATGGCCCCATGGTCTTAGATCACCCGATTCTCAAGTCGGAGTGCGGAGGATGAGATAGCCTCCGATGAAACCGAAGACCAAGTCTGGGGACCAGGCAGCGACCGCGGGTGGGAGCTGGCTCAAATTCCCCATCGCCTCGAACAGTCCCGAGATCGTCCAATAGACAACCCCAATGCCGATGGCGGTTGCAACTCCTGCCACCGCCGACCGCTTGCCAGCGGAAAGCGCGAAGGGAATGGCGAGGATGGCCATCACCAGCGTGATCAGCGGGTAGGCAATCTTCTTTTGTAGTTGCACGCGCAGGCGGACCACGTCAAAGCCGCTCTCCTCGAGATCGTGAATGTAGCGGCGTAATTCCTCGTAGCTCATTTCCGACGATTGTTTGATTTCCTTCTTGAAATAGGCGGGCGGTTCCGACAGTTCGGGGTAGGTGGCTACGTCAAACCTGTGATAATTCTCGATAGCCGGGCCGCTCAGGCTTCGCTCCCATCCCTGCTCATAAACCCACCGGCCCATGGAGCTCGACCAGCGCGCGCGGTCGGCGATGATGCGGTGCGTGATCTGGAACGTGTGCGGGTCGAACTGAAACACGGAGACTCCGCCGAAAACGTCGCGGTCGGGATCGAAGAATTGATAGTAATAGATATCGAAGTGCTGGCCGAAGATCCACTTGCGGTCGGGCCGAAGGTAGGTTTGCGCGGGCTTGCCCTTGATTTGGTTGCGGAGCGCGTCCTGACGCTTGTTGGTGTAGGGGAGATAGAGTTGGTCAGACAGGAAGAGCACGCCGGCCACCAGGGTAGACGCGATCAGCACCGGGATGATGATGCGGTAAAGACTGATGCCGGTGGCCTTGATCGCCGTGATTTCGTTAGAGCGCTGCAGCAGTCCGAAAGTGACCAGCACCGCCAGCAACATGCTGAGAGGCGTAGTGGTGTAAAGAAAATAGGGCGCCACGTTGAGCAGGTATTCGCCCACGGTGAGCGGCGAGATCTGATTCCGCAAAATGTCGCTCAGCAATTCGAACAGGGTGAACACCAGCAGCAGCATCAGAAAAGCGGCGACGATCATGGCGAAGTAGAGGCTAAAGCCGCGCAGCACATAATCGTCGAGGATGGTCGGGAAATGAAGATTGAACAAGCGCCGGCGCTTGGGCACGCGGCTGAAGACGCTCTCGCGCCCGGCCGGGCGGGACTCGCCGTTCAGTGCCGCCGCTGGCAGGCTCGGGTTCCGGGATGTGAAGCTCGAAGCCTTGACCCATGAGGCGCTGAACCAGGAAGCTCTGAACCATGAGCGGAGCGCAGTCAGTTCGATGGGGCGACGTTCCGATTGCCAGAGCAGAAACACTCCTCCGATCAGAAACATAAAGTCGGCGAGCCAAACACCGGCGGCCGGAGGGAGGCGACCCTGGCGCGCGAAAGACACTCCGATTAAAGAAATCGAATAGTAGAGAAAGACCAGCAGAATGGTCAGCACAAATCCGCTGGACTTGCCGCCTTTCTTCGACGAGAGGCCAAGCGGAATGCCGACCAGAGCCAGGACGATGCAGGCGGTCGGCAACGCAAGGCGGCGATGGTATTCGATCAGTTGCCAGCGCCGGGTGACGGGGTCGGCAGTTCGCGCATTACGGAGGAGGTCGGCAAACTTGATCTCAGCCAGCGATGTGGGTTCGTGTTCCTGGCTGGTTTGCGACGTGGGGACTTGGAGCGGAATGTCGGTGGTCTCGAAGGTGGAGATCTGGTACTGGTCCGGATTCTTGGGATCGGTTTCGTGGGTGGAACCGTTGGTGAGATGCAAGTCCAGAGTATCGGGCCCCTGGCTGACGAGCAGGCCTTCGTGCGCGAGGCTGATGCGGGGCGCAGCTGGGTCACTCAAATCGGCGAGGAACACGCCTTTCCACAGGGCTCCGCCGGACATGGCTTTGACGTCCTGCACGTAGAGGATGAGCTTCGGGAATCCTTCGTAAAACACGCGGGGCTGAACTTCGAAGGAAGCCTGCGAAGACTTGAGGTTGTCCTCGAGTTGTCCCAGGGCGGCGAGCGAGCGCGGTGCCAGATAGACGCTATTGCCGAGAGCGAGCAGCCATGCCACCAACACGAAGATTGAGATCACGCGCAGGAAAGTCCACACGCCCAGGCCGCTGGCGCGCATGGCGGTGACTTCGCTGTCCGCAGCCAGACGGCTGAGTCCGATCAGGATGCCGACGAGAACACCCATGGGAATGGTGTAGGTGAGCGCAACCGGGACGGTAAAGAAAAAGACTTCGGCGACGCTCGGCAGCGGGGCGCTATTGCGGACAACCAGTTCGAGAATGCGGCCGAGGTCGCGGGTGAAAAGAACAAAAGTGAAAACGGCGGCGCCGATCAAGGCGTGGGAGACTACTTCTCCCAGGATGTAGCGGGTGAGGATGCGCATCCGCAAGGGTGGTTGGCTCATTGCGAGTCTAGCATGAGAGGGGGGCGCCGCGTGTTTGCCAGTGGAGCGCCGGGCGTCCCCGCCAGGCCGGACGGGCGAGACGCACGCCGCTCCACCATATGACTCATCACGCGGGTCAGGTTACCAGGTTTGCAATACACGCCGTGTTCAGAGAGAATGCCCATTCGATCAGCGAAGTGGAGCTACGAATTCTTGGGCCGGAGAAAAGATGAATCTGCGTCGTGCAATTGCGTTGTCTGTTTGGTGGGCGATCCCAGTGCTGGTGTGGTCGCAGCAGCCGTCGGAAATGAAACCCGTGACCGACCAATTGGCCGCATCGATTTATAACGGGCCCTCGATGACCACCTTAGGCGAACTTGCGGACGGCATTGGCGGGCGCTTGACCGCTTCCCCGGCGTATGTTCGAGCGACGGAATGGGCGGTGGCGAAGTTTCACAGCTACGGGATCGAGAATGTGCGGCTGGAGCCCTTCACGATTCCAGCGGGCTGGCAGCGCGGGACGGCAAGCGGTGCCATGCTGGCGCCCTTGTCGCGTCCCCTGTACGTGGCATCGGTGGGCTGGGCGCCGTCAACGCCTCCGGGAGGAGTGCAGGGCACAGTGGTGATGGTGGCAGACGTGGAACCGGACGCATGGCGATCCCGGAAAGATGAACTGCGAGGGAAAATCGTTCTTCTGGATACCACCAGGATCATGGCGGAAGGTTACGGCAGGGCTTTGCCAAAGCTGGAGTCAGCCTGGGCGGCATTTCAGAAAGCGGCCGTGCTGGCGGTAATCATGCCGGATCGCGAGAAGAACAACGTCTTGAACGCGCACGACAGTCTGTGGGGTGCAAAGTTGCTTCCGCTGCCGGCGGCCGAGATCGGAATGGAAGATGCGAAGCTCATTCAGCGGGAACTGGGGCGCGGCCCCGTCACCATCCAATTGACGATCGAGAACAAGACGTCGGGCGAGACGACGGTCAACAACGTGGTGGCGGAAATTCGAGGCAGCCAGCAGCCTGACGAATGGATCCTGATCGGCGCACACTTGGACTCGTGGGACTTCGGCACGGGCGCGCAGGACAACGGCACCGGCGCAGTCAGCGTTCTCGAAATCGGCCGCGCCCTGATGTCCCTGGGGAAAGCGCCGCGGCGCAGCGTCCGGCTGGCGCTTTGGGGCGGAGAAGAACAGGGGCTGCTCGGATCGTACGCCTACACCCAGACCCACAAGCGCGAACTGGACCAATGCGCGGCCGTTCTGAATACCGATAACGGTGCGGGGCATCCGAAGGGATGGAAAGTGGAAGGCCGCGAGGATTTGAGAAAGGCGATGCAGCCGTGGAGCGACGGCCTGTTGAAAAACCTGAACGGCGGCGAGCTTTCGCTGGAGACAACCTACAACACCGATCACGGTCCATTCGTTTTGCGGGGAATTCCGGCGCTGGATTTGTGGGTGGACATGACGCAGTATATGGAGGTCCATCACAAATCGAGCGATACGCTCGATAAAGTCGATGCGCTGGATTTCAAAGGCGGGGAGGCGATTGTGGCAGTGACCGCCTACGTCATCGCGCAAAGCGAAACCCCAATCGCTGCGCACATCGATCACGAGGCGGTGGGCGAGATCCTGAAGAACGCGAAATTAGAGGACTTGGTAGAGAACGTGGGAGTGTGGAAACCTTAGGGGCAGGCTGGCAGCTCCCTCAGTACACCTATTTGTCCCAAGCAAATAAATTCTTGACAACCGCGCCTCTATATAGGAATACTATACTTAAATATAGGAATCCTGTACTAACATGGTCAAACGTATTCGAGCCAACATTGCACGCGGCAGCACGGAATTGGTCATCCTCAGTTTGTTGGCGGAGCAGCCGCTTTACGGCTTCGAAATCTCCAGACGCATCGAGGAACGGACCGAGGGCGCACTCCGCTTTGAACTGGCTTCCCTCTACCCGATGCTTTATGACCTCGAAAGGCGGGGTTTAGTCAAAGGCCAATGGCAGACTAACAGCACAGGTCGTGACCGCCGCTACTATTCGCTCACACCCAAGGGCAAGACGCAACTTGCACCGCTGCGACGGGAATGGCGATCCTTTTTTCAGGCACTCGACTGCCTGGCCGGAGTAAGCGATGCCTGATTGGAATGCGCTGGTTCAGGAGCGCTTGCGTGCGGCGGACCCGCCCTCGTTCGAAGAGGCGGAAATGATTGCGGAACTTGCTGCCCATCTGGAAGATCTTTACGAGGAATCGCGCGGAAAAGGAATGTGCGAGTCCGATGCCATTGGCCAGGCTCTCGGAGATATCGGTGGCTGGCGTGGACTGGCCGGGAAACTCCGCAGGGCGAGGGGCGGGGAGGAAACTATGAACTATCAATCGATGAACCGTCGAACAAAGACACTGTGGCTGCCCGGTCTAATCGGCCTGACCGCTTCCATGGTTTGGCTGATGATCTTGCAGCGAGCGACCCTTAAGCCCAGTATGCCAGGACCATGGTTGCACTCGGGACTCGCGTACATGTGGTATCTCGTTTGGCTTATTTCGCAGCCCTTGTTTGGCGCCGCAGGCGCTTATCTGTCGCGTCGCGCGGGAGGAGAACGCCTGACCGAACTCATCGCGAGCCTGTTCCCCGCGATCGTGATGTTCGGGGTGTGGGTGGTGTTGGTAGCATGCATTGTTGTCACAAGATATTCGCACGTCTCGCACCAGTGGCCTTTGGTTTTTGCCGGCGCGCTTTTCTGGTCTGTCCTCCCCGGATTGTCGCTGCTGCTGGGCGGGTTTCTCTACTTGAAAACGCAGAACCTCGCAAGGTCATAGCTGCTGGTGGACAGCCGGGCGACTGGACGGGCGACGGCGCCCGTCCCTCCACTATGCTTTTCTCAGAAACAGCGCTCCCAGCGGCGGCAGGATCAGACGCAATGAATACGGCCGCCCGTGAGTTGTTTCCGGAAGCGCCTCAGCGCCTCCCGCGTTGCCGATGCCGCTGCCTCCATATTCCTGGCCGTCGCTGTTGAGAAGTTCTTTCCAGTAGCCACCGGTCGGAACGCCTACCATATATCCCAGTCTGGGCACAGGCGTGAAGTTGCACGCGATGAGTACAGGGTTCTCGCCGTCTTTGCCCTTGCGCAGCAGCGAGATGACGCTCATCGGCGCGTCGTTGCAGTCCACCCATTCAAATCCCTTGGGATCATTATCGAACCAGTGCAGCGCGGATTCGCTGCGATAGACGCGGTTGAGTTGCTCAACCCAGTTCATGAGCCCGTAATGCACCGGGTACTGCAGCACGTCCCAGTCGAGGCTGCGATCGTGCGACCACTCACTAACTTGGCCAAACTCGCAGCCCATAAAGATCAGTTTCTTGCCGGGCTGCGCGAACATGTAGGCAAATAGCAGCCGCAGATTGGCAAATCTCTGCCACTCGTCGCCGGGCATCTTGCCGATCAGCGAACCTTTTCCGTGCACGACTTCGTCGTGGCTGAGAGGCAGCACGAAGTTTTCGTGCCACGAATAGAGCATGCGAAAGGTTAATTTGTTGTGGTGATACTGGCGATGAATCGGATCCTGGCTGAAGTACTGAAGCGTGTCGTGCATCCAGCCCATGTCCCACTTCATGCCGAACCCGAGACCGCCGAGATAAGTTGGCCGCGAAACCATGGCGTAGGAGGTGGACTCCTCCGCGAAAGTTTGAATGTCGGGGTGCTCCTTGTACGCTTCGAGGTTGAAGCGGCGCAGGAAGTCGATGGCTTCGAGGTTCTCGCGGCCGCCGTACTTGTTGGGGATCCATTCGCCCTCCTTGCGCGAGTAGTCGAGATAGAGCATGGAAGCGACGGCGTCAACCCGCAATCCGTCGACATGATACTTGTCCAGCCAGAACATGGCGCTCGACAGCAGGAAGCTGCACACTTCGGTGCGGCCGTAGTTGAAGATGAACGTCTTCCAGTCGGGATGGAAGCCTTGCCGCGAATCGGAGTGCTCAAAGAGGTGGGTGCCATCGAAGAAGGCGAGGCCGTGTCCGTCGGAAGGAAAATGCGACGGAACCCAGTCGAGAATGACCGCGATGCCGCGCTGGTGCAGGTAGTCCATGAAGTACATGAAATCCTGCGGCGTGCCGTAACGCGACGTGGGCGAGAAGTAGCCCGTGGTCTGATATCCCCAGGAACCGTAGAAGGGATGCTCCATGATGGGGAGCAGTTCGACGTGCGTGAATCCCAGCTTATTCGCGTGGTCGGCTAGGCGGGGCGCGATCTCGCGGTAGGTGAGAGAACGGTTGCCCTCTTCGGGGACGCGCATCCAGGAGCCGAGATGAACCTCGTAGATGGACATGGGCGCGTGCAGCGAGTTGGCGGCAGCGCGTTTTTCAAGAAAGGCAGCGTCGTTCCAAGTGTAGTCGAGATCCCAGACTACGGAAGCGGTGCTCGGCGGTGTCTCAGTGAAAAATCCCACCGGGTCGGTCTTTGCAATCTGGTAACCGAGTTGGGTCGAGTCGATGTGGAACTTGTACAGCGCACCCTTGCCGACGCCGGGGATGAAGCCTTCCCAGATTCCCGACGAGCCGCGAGGCTGCAGTTGATGGGATTGTGGATTCCAGCCGTTGAAATTGCCGATCACCGACACATGGCGGGCGTTCGGAGCCCAGACACTGAAGATGGTGCCTCGGGTTCCTTTCGATTCCACAAGGTGCGCGCCCATCTTCTCGTAAATGCGATAGTGGCTGCCTTCGTTGAATAAATAAGAATCTTCGGCGGTCAGCAGGGAAACGTCGTAGCGGACGGGAGATAGTTCCTGAGTTGGATGTGTCGGAGTCATGGTTTTCGCTTCGGGTCTAGTGTATTCCAAAGTGGAGGGACGGATTGTGTGGGGCTGGGGCTTTGCCCCGCCAGGGGCGAAGCCCCGTCCCCCACACTAACTCCACTAGCGGCGCTTTTCTTTCCGTTCCTCGCGCTTTGCCCGCGCCCAGCCTTCCTTCACGCTCTGTCGCGCACGTCCGAGCGCCAGCGCATCCGCCGGAACATCCTCGGTGATGCAGCTTGCGGCCGCGACATAGGCGCCGCGTCCAATCTTTACCGGCGCGACCAGGGTCGAGTCGCTGCCGACGAACACACCATCTTCGATCACGGTCTTGTGCTTGCTCACACCATCGTAATTGCAGGTGATGGTGCCCGCGCCTATATTGACGCCTTCACCGATTTCCGCGTCGCCCAGATAGCTGAGATGGTTCGCCTTCGAACCCTTGCCCAGCTTGATTTTCTTGGTCTCGACGAAGTTCCCCAGGTGAGCGTCTTCGCCCACCTCGCTTCCGGGGCGCATATGAGTGTACGGCCCAAGCACCGCTCCCGCAGCCACGCGAGAGTCTTCCATGATCGTTCCCGGCTTTACCGTGACGCGGTCGCCCAGGACGGAATTTCCGATCACGCTATAAGAGCGGATGCGGCAATCCGCGCCGACCTTCGTATGACCCAGCAACTGCACAAAGGGCTCAATCACGGTGTCGGCGCCAACTTCCACGTCGCTGTCAATCACGCAGGTGTGTGGATAAAAAATCGTCACGCCGGCATCGAGAAGTTCGCGGCACTTCGCCAGCCGCAGCCGCGCATCCAGCATCATCATCTCCGCACGCGTGTTGCTTCCCAGCACTTCGCCGGCATCCGAGGTCTTGATTGCGACCACCTTTTTGCCCGCCCGCTGAAGCACGGCCGCCATGTCCGTGAGGTAATACTCGCCGTGTGGATTCTTGGTGGAAAGACAGTCAATATGCTCGTACAAGGCGGGCGCGTCAAACGCGTAGAATCCGGAATTGACCTCGTGGATTTTCTGCTGCTGCGGGGTCGCGGACTTTTCTTCGACAATCGCCCGTACTTCCGCCCGTCCTGCCGCGCCCTTGCGGATCACTCGCCCATATCCATAAGGATTGTCGAGATCGGCGCTAAGCAAAGTCATCGCCGCTTTCTGAGCAGTGTGGAAGTCGCTGAGTTTCTTGATAGTGTCGGCAGTAATCAGCGGTGCGTCCCCGGAAAGCACAATGACCTGGTCATACCTATTGCCATTGCCCGAGAGCGCTTCGCGCGCCACCATGAGCGCGTGTCCGGTGCCACGCTGTTCCGCTTGCACCACGAAGTTCACGCCGGTGCCGGCAACCGCTTCGCGCACGCGGTCTGCCTCATGGCCGATGATCACGAAGATGTCCTGCGGGGGCACTACCTTTTGCGCGGTCGCGATCACATGCGCCAGGATCGGCTTGCCGCCGATCTCGTGCAGGACTTTGGGATGTTTCGATTTAAGTCGCGTGCCCTTGCCCGCCGCCATAATAGCGACCGCAATGGCCGTGCGCGGGCGCTGCGGATTTGGGGGGGAAGACTTCGACTTCGGCTTTATCTTTGTCTCTGGCGCTTTTGCCATGCTCAGCCAATATACCGCGAGAGAATCAACTGCGGATCGTCTGCCGATCCGGCGTTTGCGCCATCAGCGCCATCAGGTCGTGCGCCAGGCGGTCGGTAGCGTGCCGTGCCACTTCGCCCTCGTCCAGATAATCCCCGAGCACGGGGCACAGGCCAAGCGCCTCGATCGCTTCCAGATCCACGACGATCTGCGAAGCTCCCTCCAGCGCATACTTCGCCTTCATCGCGGGCGATGCTGGCTTGCGATTGATCAGAGCATAGTCGAACAATTGAATGCCGGCGTGGTTATTGAGTGCGCGGATGTGATCCGCCGCTGTTAACCCAAGACTTTCATTGGCCTGCGTCATCAAGTTGCAAACAAACACTTTGATGGCAGACGAATCCATGATCGCCTCGGGGATTCCTCGCACCAGTAAGTTCGGAATCATACTGGTGAACAGCGAACCAGGGCCGATCGTGATCAGGTTGGCATTGGCGATTGCCTCGAGCGTCTGCGGAAGCGGCTCCACGTCGTGCGGCACCAGGACGAGTTCCTGAATCTTGCCCTTGCTCGCCGTGATCCGCGTCTCGCCGCGAACCCGCGTGCCGTCTTCCAGCAACGCTTCCAGCTCCACGCTCGCCATGGTGGCGGGATAGATATGGCCGCGCGTGAGCAGAATTTCTGACGAGAGCCGTACCGCCTCGGCAAAGTCGCCAGTAATCGAAGTCAGCGCCGCCAGAAAAAGATTGCCGAAACTGTGGCCTTCCAGCCCTGAGCCCTTCTGAAATCGATGCTGGAAGAGCCGCGACAGCAGGGCTTCGTCTTCAGAGAGCGCAACGATGCAATTGCGCACATCGCCCGGCGGAAGCATGTTGAACTCTTTGCGCAGACGGCCGCTCGATCCGCCATCGTCGCTTACCGTGACCACGCCGCACAATTCGCGAATGATCGGCTGGCCGGAGGGGGCCAGCGCCGGCGTCATGACGTAGCGCTTCAGCCCCTTCAGCAGTGTGGAGAGGCCGGTGCCGCCGCCGATTGCGACCACGCGCAGTTCGGGGCCAGCCTTGCCGGTTTCGGATGAGTTCGTGCGCAACTGGGGAAGCATACCGCCTCGAATGCCCGCTGGAGGCTATCTTACGAAATCGCTTTGGGTAGGGCACGGCTTCAGCCGTGCCGTTCAAGTCAATCAACCGCGGGCTTTAGCCCCTGAGGCAGCCTGCAGCTAGTACGCGCTTGCTTCTTCTTCCTGCGGCTCAGATTCGGCGCCGGGATCCGGATAGAGCAGTTCGGTGAAACGCGGATCCTCCGCCAGATTCTGGAAGTCGGTATCATTCCGCGCCTGGAAGCGCAGCGCGGGTTTCACCTGAATCGCCTCGCTGAGCGTCTTGAGCGATTCCTCGACGTGGCCAGTCAGGCAGTGCAATGCGGCCAGCCCATACAGAACGAACTCCGCCTTCGGGTTCTGCTTCAATAACTTGTCGAGGTGCTCACGCGCCGTCACGTAGTCACCCGCGTTGATCAGAGACACCGCGAAGTCGTAATGCTCTTCCGCGGTTTTGAACTGCAGCGTGGGCTTTTCCGCATGCTTGTCGCAGGTGAGGATATGGACTTGCGCCCGGTCGACGAGAGCCTTGTCCGGTCCGCTCAGCACTTTCTGCAGGTGCCCTTTGGCCTTCTCGAACTTGTGTTCCTGCAACGCACGGAGCCCCGATTCGTAGTTTTGCACCGCTTGGGTGTGTCGTGGATCTTCGGTCACTTGTTTCTTGGGGGTTACTTTCAGTGGCATCAAACCGCCTTCAGTTCAGAATTAAAATTAAAATCTTGAAATTGGGAGCGCCCACTCATTCACGCACGCTCTTATTCAATAGTGGCCGCTGTGCTCAGATCGACCGCCTTCCAGTCACCCTTGATAATGCCTGCGCGAATCTGCCGCGCCGTCTTGCCCTGCTTGTACATGGTGTAAGTGTAATAAAGCTCTTTGAGGCAAGTTCCGCACTCCGCACCGTGCGTATCTGCGAAGCAACTGTGGAGGCTGTTGTGTCCCATGCCGCGGTCGCAGTAGCAGTAGCACGGCTGCTGGTAGATGACCTTCGGAATCTTCGCCGCCAGTTCATAGGCATGCGTCTGATATGGAAAGCGCGCGTCGTTGCCCCAGAGCTGATCCCTGGTCAGGATCGGCGGAAGCGCGGTGCCCGCGGCCGGAGGAGCCGCGTTGAAATGCGGAACTCCCTGATCGCTTTCCGATTGCAGCCAGGGCGCCGACACCATCGTGACCATCAAAAACAGCACTGCCGACGCGAGGATCCGTGTACGCATGCCCCTTGACCTCAATCCTCTATTTTACCTTACGGCGCGGGATTGGGGATTACCGGGCGGGTTCAGGCGTTTACTTCGGAGCCTGCCCTAGCCCAGCTTCTCAAAGAACAAACAGATCGTTTCAATCCCGCGATGGAAATTCGGGATGTGAAACTTCTCGTTCGGAGCATGCAGGTTATCGTCGGGCAGCCCAAAGCCCATCATGACCGATGGGATCTTCAGCACGTCCTGGAAATCGGTCACGATCGGAATCGACCCGCCGGAGCGAATAAACACGGTCTCTCTCTTGAAGGTGTCATGCAGCGCCTCGGTCGCCGCCTGGATGTACTCGTTGTCGGTGCCCACCACGCATGCAGGGCCCTTGCTCCAAACCTTAATTTTGGTGTCAATGCCTTTGGGCGTGAGTTTCTTGACGAACGCGGTGTAGCGCTTGAGGATGTCGTCGGGGTCCTGGTTCGGCACCATCCGCATGGAAACCTTTGCCGATGCCTTTGCCGGAATCACTGTTTTCGCCCCCGGAGCCACAAATCCGCCCGGCATCCCGTGCACTTCAAGCGTCGGACGCGCCCAAGTCCGGTAGAGCACCGAATACCCCGGCTCGCCGGTCAGCACCTTGGAGCCAACTTCCGTCTTGCGATAATGCTCTTGGTTGAAAGGCAGTCGCTTCCAGGCCTTCAGCTCATCTTTGCTGGGCGCTTTGACATTTTTATAAAAGCCCGGGATCTGCACCTTCCCCTTCGCGTCTTTCAGCTTGCTGATGATCTCAATCAGCGCAAAAAATGGATTCGGCGCGGCGCCGCCGTAGATGCCGGAGTGCAGATCGGTCTTCGCCCCAACCGCTTCAATCTCCGTGTACACCAAGCCACGCAGCCCGACGCACAGAGTAGGAAGGTCGGGCGCGAACAGTTCCGTATCGCAGACGAGAGCGAAATCGGCTTTCAGCCTCGCCTTCTGTTTGCGAACGTACTCGGCAATCGATTCGCCGCCCACTTCTTCTTCGCCTTCAAAAATAATCTTGACGTTGATCGGCAGCTTGCCCCCACGGGCCTGCATCAGCGACTCGAGCGCCTTCACTTCCATCCAGAGCTGCCCTTTGTCGTCGACCGCGCCGCGCGCGTAAATGTTGTTGTTGCGCTCGGCCGGCAATATCCAACCTTTTGTCCAAGCTTGCGCTTCGTCGCCCTTTACGGAATAAGCATCCTTGTCCACAAACGGGGGCGATTTCCACTCATTCAGCGGATCGGGCGGCTGCACATCGTAGTGCGCATACATCAGGACCGTCGGCTTGCCGTGTGCGTGCAGCCAGTCGGCGTAGAGCAGGGGGTGTCCCTTGGTGGGGATAATCTCGACATTGTCCATCCCAATGCGGCGCAGTTCAGTGGCCACAAATTCTGCCGCCTTTTGCACGTCGCTCTTATGTTCATCGAGCGTGCTGATGCTGGGTATGCGGAGAAGAGTTTTAAGTTCGTCAAGAAAACGCGGCTGATTATTGCGGGCAAAATCGACTGCGGGGGAAGCCATAGTCTGTTGCCTTTCTGGCGCGCGGGCGCGCGCAATTAAGATGAACGCCGAAAACGCTTCAGTATATACCTGATAGGATACCGCGTCTGCGCCGTAGGGACGGGGTTTGCCGAGTCGAGGGCAGTCCCATGCTCAGCGCTTTATCTACTTCTTGACATCGGCGGTTTGGGTCGCCAGATTCTTGACATCGTTCACCACCCTGCCGAGCGCTTGATCAAAGTTCTTGTCACGGTTCCCTTGCGACCTAGCCGATTCCACGTGCTCGGTGAACGCCCACAAAACAATTTTCGTCTTGGGGTCCAGTATCGCCAGTCGGAACTCGGGTTCGTCCTTCGAACCGATAGCAGTCCCGTTGAAAACCTTTTCCCCTACGGTAGCGTCGGTGAACCTTATCTCGAACACGAGATCGCAGTCGGCGGGAGTGGACGCGAGTTCATAACGGCCCCAGCTCTTCAACGCCAAGTAGAACTGGTTGTAAGTTCGATCGATTCCCCCGCTGTAACCGCCCACGTTGGGATTGCTTTCTTGCCCGGCGTTGGCGACGAACACCTTCTTGGCGCTGACAATCTGCGCGGGCAACGGCGCCGGAGCGCTTTCTTCGCTCCCTGCGCCTGCACCGATGAGCCCGACAGCAGCGCCAGAGTAAGAGCCACAGTGAAAATGCCTGGCCTTACGATTCTCGACATAGCTTCCTCCATCCTTAATAGCGGTTGGAAACGGGAAGCACCCTTGCCTCCCTCCGCAGACTAGCATGAAGCCGGCAAGCCTCAGTGCGAAAACCTGTGTGCGGAAAACGCACCTAGGTCCCAGCCGGGCCTTTGCCCAGTCATCATCTGTCTCATTAACTTCGCAGTCACTGGCGCCAGCAAAATTCCATCTCGAAAATGCCCGGTCGCGACAAAATATCCCGGCGTAGGCGTGGCGCCAAGAATCGGCAGCGCGTCCGGCGTTCCCGGACGCAGACCTGCCCATGCTTCCAGAATGCGTGCGTCGGCCAACTTCGGAACCAGCTCAAGCGCCGCCTGCCGCAGCTTCTGGATCGTCTCCGGCACCGTCCGCTTGTCGAATCCCGCTTCCTCGGCAGTCGCCCCGATGAGCATGCGCCCATCGCTGCGCGGAATCAAATAGACCTCAGGCGTGCGCACCACATGCCGCAGCAGTTCTTTTTCCGGCATGACAACGCACAGCATCTGCCCTTTGACCGGTCGCGTCGGGAACGGGTGCGGCCCGATCTGCCCGGCCCAAGCTCCAGCACAATTCACCACCATGCCCGCGGCAAACCGTGTTTTGTTGGTGCGGACGCCGCATGCCCTCCCGTCCGCCACCTCCACTGCCAGCACCTGGTCGCCAGACGAGAAATCAATGCCGCGATGTCGTGCGGCGGCGATGGCAGCGGCCGTCAGATGCCGAGGGTCGACGCAACGTTCTTTTACAAACAGAGGAGTCAAGGGCAACGCCGTTCCGTTCCAAATCCGAAGCGCTGGTTCCAGTTCCGCCAGTGGTCCGGGCAGAGCATAAGCTTGTGTGGTGGCGGGGCTCTGCCCCGCCGAGACGGGGTGAAGCCCCGTCTCCGCTCGAGAAAGCACGAGCGTTCCCACCGAGCGCAGATCAATCTTCAGACCCGACTCATCCTCAAGCTCATGCACGAACTCGGGATACATCCCCGCGCTTGCGGTCGCGAGTTCACGCAGTGCGGATGGTGTTTCGGCGGGAAAGTCGCACAGCATGCCACCCGCAGCCCACGAAGCTTCGCGCCCCGGCTCGCCTTTTTCGATCACCAGCACCCGCAGCCCATGCTTGTTCAGCTCCATCGCCAGCGAAAGTCCGATGATTCCCGCTCCAACGATGATCGCGTCCCAGTTCTTCACGCTTTCATTCTAGCGGGTGCCCCACGTCTCGCGGTTTTCGAGACGTGGGTATTGCTGCCAAGAACCTGAAACGCAATTGACAGCAACCCGCTTCTCACAAACAATAGGCTTTACAATCCACTTCAACCGGAGATCCCCCTTATGTCCGAAGGTGAGCAACCGACCGTCTACCACCCCGAGCCGCCGAGCAATGTTGGCAAATGGGTCCTCATCGTGCTGGCCGTTGCCTATGCCGGCGCATCGTCGTTTTTCATTTACGACCAGCATGGCAAGCTCGACAAAGTCACGCAAGATCAAAGCACAAGCCAAAAACAAATTGGCGATCTGACCAAGCGCATGCAGTCCGCCGAAGCGGATTCGGAGACCCTGGCCCAGCAATTGGGTATAACCAAGAAAGAATTGGCGACGCGCGCGGCCCAGTTGCAGCATGAGCAACAAGCTGAATCGGCGCGACTAGCGGCGCAGGCGGAAGAAGAGAAAAAAGATGTGAGCGCGGTTTCCGGCGAAGTCGGATCGGTGAAGACCGACGTCGGTGGCGTGAAGACCGACGTGGCCGCCACCAAGGCGTCGCTCGAGGCGACCATCGCGAAACTGCAGAACACCATCGGCGATCTCGGCGTGCAGAGCGGCCTGATCGCCAACACGCGCGGCGATCTGGAAGCGCTCAAACACAAGGGCGACCGTCAGTACTATGAGTTCACCCTGTTGAAAGGGGCCAAGCCGGCGGCGTTCTCGACCGTAGCCTTGCAGCTCAAGAAGACCGATCCCAAACGTGGCAAGTATTCGCTGAACGTCACCGCCGACGACAAAACCATCGAGAAAAAAGACAAGAACCAGAGCGAGCCGGTCCAGTTCTACACCGGACGCGATCACATGCTCTATGAACTCGTGGTCTGGACGGTGGACAAGAACAAGATCACCGGCTACCTCAGCACTCCCAAGAACGCGCCGGTGCCGATCACCGCTACGCCGCAGTAGCAGTGCCAATAGCAAGTGTAACGACGACCGCAATGTTGCCGGCAAACGCGCACACGCTCGTTGAAATCGCGCTCCGCACCGGAGTCATCTACCTCCTCGTGCTGATCGGAATTCGCATCAGCGGCAAGCGGGAAGTCGGCCAGATGACGCCGTTCGATCTCACCCTTCTCCTGCTGATTTCGAACTCGGTGCAGAACGCCATGACCGGACCCGACACCTCGCTGGCCGGAGGCGCGGTCGCGGCCACTACGCTGCTCATCCTGAACTATTTGGTGGCCGAGGTCTCCGGCGGGAATCGCCGCTTCCGAAAATATATTCAGGGACAGCCCAGTCTGCTGGTGCACGATGGCGAGGTCATCGAATCGCACATGGCCAAAGAGCATGTCAGCATGGATGAACTCGAACGCGCGCTCCGTGAGCACGGCGTAGGCACCTACAAACAAGCGGCGCTGGCGGTGCTGGAAGTCGATGGCTCCATCAGCGTCCTGAAGTACGACGACATAGAGCCGACCGCCTCGACCCACCTAAACCGCCGGCGATTCCTGAAGAAGCCGTAACCCACCCGTGTGGCGCGGACCTGCCCTGAGCGGAGCCGAAGGGGCCCTCGCCCGCGGCCTTTGACTTTGATCTTGGTTTTCAATCACCCGATGGCCCGATCACCCGATGCAGTTACGGATGCGTCATCTTCTCCGGCTTGACGAGCGAATCAAATTCCTCACCAGTAAGATATCCCAGCTTCAACGCCGCCTCGCGCAGGCTCGAGTGCTCGACGTGCGCCGTGTGCGCAATCTGCGCCGCCTTGTCGTATCCCACTTTCGGAGCGAGCGCCGTGACCAGCATGAGCGAATTCTTCACGTACCAGTCCACTTTGGCGCGATCGACTTCAATGCCCTTGACCATGTACTCCACATATCCATGGCAAGCGTCGGTGATCAAAGTGACCGAGTGCAGAAAATTGTAGATGATCACCGGCTTGTACACGTTGAGTTCAAAGTTGCCCTGCGATCCGGCGAATCCCACCGCAGCCGTAGCTCCGTGAACCTGCACGCAGACCATGGTCATAGCTTCGCATTGCGTGGGATTGACCTTCCCCGGCATGATGGACGATCCCGGCTCATTCTCCGGAATCGACAGCTCGCCGAGGCCACACCGCGGACCGGAAGCCAGCCAGCGAATATCATTGGAGATCTTCATCAACGAAGCGGCCAAAGTTTCCATAGCGCCCTGAGCAAACACGATCTCGTCGTGCGCCGAAAGCGCGGCGAACTTGTTGCCATGCGAGCGGAAGGGAAGTCCCGTAAGTTCAGCAATCTTCTTCGCCGCCCGCTCGGCAAATTCCGGATGCGTGTTCAGTCCCGTGCCCACCGCCGTACCGCCGATAGCCAGATCGTAAAGCCCCTCAAGCACCTGCTCCAGCCGCTTGATGTCGCGCTCCAGCAAACTGGCCCAGCCGCCAAATTCCTGTCCAATGGTCAAAGGCACAGCGTCTTGCAAATGAGTGCGCCCAATCTTCACCACGGAGTCAAATTCCTTAGCCTTGGCTGCAATCGCATCGCGCACCGTCTTGATCGCTGGAATCAGCGCGTTCTTCACCCGGTCCGCCGCCGCGATGTGCATAGCCGCCGGAAACGTGTCGTTCGACGACTGCGACATGTTGACGTGATCGTTCGGATGCACCGGCTTCTTCGATCCCATTTCGCCGCCCGCAATTTCGATAGCGCGATTCGAGATGACCTCATTCACATTCATGTTCGTCTGCGTGCCGCTGCCAGTCTGCCAAATGCGCAGCGGGAACTGGTCATTCAGCTTGCCGGCAATGACTTCGTCGGCGGCCTGCACGATCAGCTTCGCTTTGTCGGGCGCAAGTTTGCCCAGGTCCTGATTCACCAGCGCGCAGGCCTTCTTCAGCGTGCCAAAGGCGCGAATCAGCTCCGGAGGCATAGTGTCGCGTCCAATGTTGAAATGCAAAAGCGACCGCTGCGTCTGCGCCCCCCAGTAAACGTTGGCAGGGACTTCGATCTTGCCCATGCTGTCGGATTCGGTGCGCGTCTTAGTTTGGATCGCGGCGGCGGGTTCGGTAAGAGTAGCCATAATGAAATCTCCTGTGCGTCGGACGTTGGAGTCGAGCGGGATCAGCCAGGCCCGGCGGCGGTATGAGGAACCGAGTATTATACGGCGGCGCGAAGGGCAAAGCCCACGATGCGATCAGTCTGCCTCCCACCCTCCGCGAAAAGCCGCGAAAGGACAGGAGACCCACTGTGTGGTTTTACCTCGGAAGGCTGGGACACCCGACATGAAAACAACTATTTGAGAGGCAATCGCATTCGTGGTTAGAGGACGATATTTTTTTGAACCCATTCACAGGGACGATCATCTCTCCTTCCATAAATCCGCCCCAGGCCGAAAACCGACTCAATAGGAGGAACCATTGTGAAATGGATCACTCTCTTCCTGCTTGCAGTTGCAACCCTAGCCGGCATTGTCGCCTTCACGGCCCCCGCATCTGGACACGCCGATGAAGGGGTCGCCCCGATCTTCGTAACCAACATTCCCCCCGGATACCGCGACTGGAGGTTGGTCTCCGTGGCCCATGAAGAAGGCAACCTAAACGATATCCGCGCCATTCTGGGCAACGACACAGCGATCACCGCGTATCGCGAAGGAAAGCTCCCGTTCCCGGAAGGCACAATCATTGCCCGAATCGCCTGGAGTTACGTCGCCTCGGAGGAAAACAACAAAATCTTTGGCCGTGCCCAATCTTTCGTTCCCGGGCCTCCCCCGGATTGGTACCTGCAGTTTATGGTCAAGGACTCAAAAAAGTACGCCGCGACAGGCGGCTGGGGGTTCGCTCAATTCAATAAGGACGGCAAACCTGCCGACGACGCGAGACTCAAAACCTGCTTTCCCTGCCACGAGCCGATCAAAGCTCGCGACTTCGTCTTCACCCGTTACACACCTTAATGCTCGGAACTACAGCGGAAAGGAATGGGACGATGACCGCACACAAATCAACTGCAGCACAAACCAAGCAATCCAAAACTACTCAAAAGGAGGACACCATGACCCAAGCAGTCTCTACACAGCAAGGCAGCAAGCAGACAGCTGACAAGAATGCGATTCGTCCGTTTCAGAAAGTAAATATTCCAGAGGCAGAGCTCACCGAATTGCGCACGCGCATCAATAACACACGGTGGCCGGAACGAGAAACGGTTACAGATGCATCCCAAGGAGTACAGCTTGCGACGACTCAAGCACTCGCTCGCTATTGGGCGACAGAGTACGACTGGCGCAAGATCGAGGCGAAACTTAACGCCCTGCCGCAATTCATCACCGAGATCGATGGACTGGACATTCATTTCATTCACGTCCGTTCCAAACACGAAAATGCATTGCCGCTCATCGTTACGCACGGATGGCCGGGCTCGATCACCGAACAGATGAAGATCATCGATCCGCTAACCAATCCCACGGCGCATGGTGGAAATGCATCCGACGCGTTCGATATCGTGGTTCCGTCGATGCCGGGGTACGGGTTTTCAGGCAAGCCGACGACGACCGGCTGGGGCCCTGAACGGATTGCGAGTGCCTGGACAGTGTTGATGAAGCGGCTCGGCTACTCAAAATTTGTGGCCCAGGGCGGAGATTGGGGCGCGGTCATTACCGAGCTGATGGGCGTGCAGGCGCCGCCCGAACTTCTCGGTATTCACACCAACATGCCCGGCGCGGTTCCTGCGGATATTTATCGAGCAGTTCTGTCCGGCGCGCCGATGCCATCCGGTTTCTCGGACGACGAAAAGACTGCCTTCGAGAGGCTCCAATTCGTGTACAGCAAAGGCGTCGCCTACGGCTACCAGATGGGGTTGCGACCGCAGACGTTGTATGGAATCGCGGATTCCCCGGTCGGCCTGGCCGCCTATTTTCTGGACCACGATGCGTGGAGTTATGCGCTGATCGCGCGCGTCTTTGACGGGCAGACCGAAGGTCTCTCACGAGACGATGTCCTCGATAACATTACGATCACCTGGCTGACGAACACGGCG
>DATEQN010000029.1:0-53564 GCA_035272625.1 Terriglobales bacterium
GCCGGAATTGGACTCGCCGGAATTGGACTCGCCGGAATTGGACTCGCCGGATTTGGACCTGCCGAACCTACACCCATTCGAGCGCGCCCTTCTTCCAGATCCACACGTAGCCGACGATCAGGATACCGAGGAAGACCAGCATTTCGATCAGGCCAAACACACCGAGGGCCTTGAACTTCACCGCCCAGGGAAACAGGAAAATCGTCTCCACGTCAAAGATCACGAACATGATGGCGATGATGTAAAAACGAACGGTGTAGCGTCCGCGAGCGCTGTCGTAAGGATCGATGCCGCACTCGTAAGGCATCAGCTTCACACGGTTGGGACTCTGGGTGCGGATGATTTTCGCTATCCACAGCGTGATGGGAATCAGGATGCCGACAACGGCGAGAAAGAGGAAGATGGGAACGTAATTTTGCGGCATAAGCCCTCGAAAGTCGCAATAATGGCGAAATCGAATACTAACGCCGAAGACGCTTGGCTTCAAGGAGCCAGGTCACGGGTGTCAGGTGACAGGAGGCAGGTAACGGGGCACGGGTGACAGGTGTCTTGCAAATCACAGAACCTGATCAGGTAGGACGAAAGTCTGACGGGCGAGGTCGGAGTCGAGGGTCTCTTGGCGGTAGAGGGTTCTTAGCACGCCGCCTTTCCACACCAGCAAATCCGCATTGCGCTCGGCGAATTCTTCCCACGTCTGGGCGCGGCCGGCGCGAGCGCGGCGCTCGCGAATCAGGATCAGGTAGGCCCAGGTGATCGTCTCGTGATAAAGCTGCGGTTTCCCCTGTGCGGCGGCGAAGCGCTTCAAAGCAGCACTGAACCTGGCGACTGCTTCCAGAAAAGGATACTGCGCGACATAGGCGAAAGCGACGCGGACGTGATCGGCATGGTGGAAGCCAGCGGGAGCGTGGCCCTGTTCGAACTCCTCAATGAGATCGAAGTTGTCACCGGCCGGGTTCAGGCAGTCGCCATGCATTATCGCTATCCCTTCCTTGCAGCGGCCTTCTTTCCCGTGGGCCTGCGCTTCATCTCGGTCAGGCGGTGGCTGGCGCTGGAATCGAGATCGAGGGCGTAGAACTTCTTCAGGTCATGAATGCGTTTGAGCGATTCTGGCTTGAAAGGAGTCTTGCCGTCGAAGGCGTGCAGCACGATGCCTTCGAGCAGGTCGCCCAGGGACATGTCGTGGTACTCGGCGAGAGCCTTAAGAACTTTGAGGAGGCGTTTCTCCATCCGGACGCCAGTCTGGACGCGTTCGACTAGAAACTGTGGTTCGGTAGCCATGGTTACCAATGTACCATGGTACACTGATACCAGACAAGTGCCGCGCCGCTTGGGAGCGAACTATCGGGCGGCGCGGCGTATGTCTCGGCGCGCTTCCCTCTTACATCGTCGCCAAGTGCTTCGCGAACCGCTCCAGGCTTTGCGTCCACCCCACTTCCATCCCCGCGATATACTGCGCGGCCTTGCCGGTAGTCTTCACGACCTGCGCCCGCATTGTGAGTGTCGTCCGGCCGGCATTCTCAGCCAAGGTCACAGTGGTGAGCACTTCAAACATCGGCTTGCCTTCGCTGTCGAGCGCGGCGCTTATAAAGACAATCCGCTCCGGTTCGACGACCTCCCGATACTCGCCGGTCATCGGATAAACCGTACCGTCGGGTGCGCGCATGTGGATGCGGATGGCGCCTCCAGGCCGCGCGTCCAACTCGCAGACGGGGTTCGTGAATCCATGCGGACTCCACCATTGCTGCACGTGTTTGGGATCGGTCCAAGCCTTGAAGACGAGCGCACGCGGCGCATCAAATGTGCGCGTCATGACGAGTTCCCGCTCCTTCACCGGGGAGTCGGCGACGGGGCTATTTTTTCTTTCGGTCATGCTTTTTCTCCTCAATCTTCATTTTGTTCAGATAGATGTCTAAACGATCGAAACTTTCTGTCCAGAACTGGCGATATTGCTCAACCCAATCGGCGACTTCACGCAGTGGCTGCGCTTTGAGACGGCACGGACGCCACTGCGCCTGGCGGCCTTGCGTGATCAGGCCGGCGCGCTCCAGCACCTTCAGGTGACGGGAGACGGCGGGCATGCTCATTCTCCGCGCAAAGGGTGCGGCCAACTGCGTCACTGTGGCCTCGCCGTTTGCCAGGCGCGCGAGGATGGCTCGCCTGGTCGGATCGGAGAGCGCGGCAAGCGTTGTGCTGAGGTGGTCGAGTGTCATAATGTATTAAACATGTCGGTTAAATAACATATACGTTAAATACCACCGGAACTCTGAGCTGTCAAGCGCTTTTACAATTTCGTTAGGGGTGAGCAGTACGTGAGAAAATGTTGCAGGCTGGTAGAGGTCGCAACCGGAGGTTCTACCGTATGTGCCGGAATATTAAAACCCTTTTCAACTTCGATCCGCCTGTCACCGACGAGGAGGTGCGAGCGGCTTCGCTCCAGTTCGTGAGGAAAATCACCGGTTTTAACAAACCGTCGAAGGCCAATGAAGCCGCGTTCCTGGCGGCAATTGACGAAATCGCCGGTATCTCGGCTCGTCTTCTCCATTCCCTGGACACGGCCGCGCCACCGAAGAATCGCGAAGAAGAGGCCGCCAAGGCGAGAGCTCGCGCCGCAGAAAGATTCGGCGCTTGAGCGTGGCGAGCAGCCTTTCATTCCTCATTTGGCGCTTACGAAAGCTCCGGTGGTCGCGTTAATCACGCCGATGCCTTTCCTGTCCTTCTCGCTCGTGCCGTAAATGACATACCAGACGGGCACGTTCTGTTTCCGATCCTTGAGCAACACGTAGGTGATGGGCAGCTGTGCGTCCTTCTTGAGGATGGCATCGCCCCCGTGTTGCAGCGTGATCGCGAATGCCTTATCCGTGTCGGTTTTCACCAGCAACGGTAAGAATGCAAGATTAGCCGCTTCGGCGTTGTAGGGACCTTCATTTCCCTCGGCTGAAACTCCGAACGGCGGCGCATCCGGCCGGCGGCTTCCCGAGCAAACGATGGTCTTAGTGGATCGGCGACTGGGCGAGGCAAAGTACCCTCTCCAGATGGTCGATTTTCCGTCCTTGCCGGTGGTTTCCGTGGTGAGAACCGATTCCAGCCGGGCCGGCTGAGCATCTGGCGACCACTTCAAGGCGAGACCCATCATTCGATTGAATGCCTCCTGGCCAGTGTAAAGCACGGGTTCCGTCGTCTGCGGCGGTGCGGCGGCCGGCGCTGCCGGCGTGCTCTCCTTCGGCTTCTCGGTTGAGCTACACCCTGCGGTCAGGATGGCAACGCCGATGACACTAAGGGCAAATACGAGACGATAGAATTTCATACTCGGTTCCTCCAAGACTATTTTGAACCCATATCCTCTGTTTATCTCGACTACTTTTCTGCTCCATCACGGTGCGATGTGTCAAGGCAGATCAGATCAGGCGTGATCTGGCCTCATTCTAGACAGGAATCTCCCATACTCGGGGCGCTGAGTGCTACGAACTAAGCCTCTGCGCCATCGAACAATAAATCTCCACCGCATCCCGCAGTTGTGCTTTCTCCACAAACTCGCCCTCGGTGTGCGCCACATGAATCGAGCCTGGTCCGAGCAGCAGAGGCTCGCCCCAGTTCGTCAGCGACGGAACGTCGGTTGTGAAAGCCGCAACCATCGTCGGCAGTCCGTCCAGCGTGCGCAGCCTCAGGAATGGAGTCTCGCGGGTGAAGCGAACCTCCGCGAGCTCACCGACGGCCTCCGTTATTTCGTGGCGCAGCGCGTCCGCCGGGCCCACCAGACGATAGAAAAGATCCGCCTTGGCAAAATCCGAAATCACGTTCGGCGCGCGCCCGCCCTGAATCGAGCCAACGTTTTTTGTGCACGGGCCCACGTCGGCGTCTTCGGGAAGTTTCATTGCGTGCAACCGGTGCAGCGCTTCCACCAGCTTGTCGATCGCCGACTCGCCCAGCTCCGGATACGCCGAGTGCGCCATCTTTCCGCGCGCGACCAGTTCCACGTGCAGCGCGCCCTTGCTGGCCAGCGCCAGCTTGTTTTCCGTGGGCTCGCCGTTAATCATGAAGCGCGCGCCTATCGGATGCTGATTGGCCAACTTCGCGCCGATCGAGTCCCGTTCCTCGCCCACCAGAAACAGCAGCCCGACGAAAACGCCCGCCCCGCGCAGCTTCTCCGCCGCCAGAATCTGGGCCGCAATAATTCCCTTCGCGTCGCAGGCGCCACGCCCGTAAATGCGCCCGGCGTTTTCCGAAGAGGAGATGAACGGCGGCACCGTGTCCATGTGGGTAGAGAAAACAATCTCCGGACGAGCATGTCCCGGCCACGTAGCCAGCACGTTCGCGCGCGCACCCTCGACCGGCATTTTCCTAGCTTCCAGCCCGCGCCGCCCCAGTTCGTCGCAAAGAAAATCCCCTACCGCACTTTCATTCGGAGTAGTGGACTCAATATCAATCAGCCGGCGGGTATGCGCAAACAGGTCCATGCAGGAAAAGCCTACCAGCGGATTGCGATTGCTGGATAGTGATTAATGATTTTGCTTTGCTGGATAGTGACTAATGACTTTGCTTTGAAGGGGCGCGGCTTCAGCCGCGCCGTCCACGCCAGAAATCAGACGCCCCTTTAGGGGCTAGTTCACTGACAACTGAAAACTGATAACTGACAACTCTGTTGTACTCTGAATTCCGTGCTCCCCGAAACCTCCACTATCCGCTCGCTCTTCGTCACCGGCCCTATCGGACGCTTGGAAGCTCTGCTGAACGCCGGATCGCTCGACGCGACGCATGCCGCATTGGTGTGTCATCCGCATCCCCTCTACGGTGGGACGTTCCACAACAAAGTCGTCTTCCACGCCATGAAAGCACTCAACAGCTTCGGATTCCCCGTACTCCGCTTCAACTTCCGCGGCACCGGCCTGAGCGAAGGCGAGCACGCCAACGGCGTCGGCGAAGTCGAGGACGTGCGCGCCGCGCTCGATTGGCTCGAACGCGAGTTCACGCTCCCTGTCATCTTCGCCGGATTTTCTTTCGGCGCGGCCGTCGGATTGCGCGCCGCCTACGCCGACCCCCGTGTAAGCGCGCTCATCGCCCTCGGCCTGCCCGCCGTCGCCGTCGCTGGCCGCACTGAAGACCGCGTCTACGATTTCGAATTCCTGCGCGCGTGCGCCAAGCCGAAACTCTTCGTCAGCGGATCGCGCGATCAGTTCGGCCCCCCGGGTAAACTCGAAGCGCTCGTCAACACCTTCGCGGAGCCGAAGAAGCTCATCCGCATCGAAGCCGGAGATCACTTCTTCGAAGGCCGCTTGCGCGAGATGCGGGAGACCGTTGAAACGTGGGTGAACGAGACCACGGCCGCTCGTTGAAATTCAGGTCTTTTTGCTTTTGACTCCGCCCCACAATTCCAGGGCGTCTTCACGGCTCAGGTCGCGCTCCCCGAATTCCGCAAACCGCCGAAAGCTCGCGTCCACCAGCCCCCCCAACTCCGTAAACAGCGACTCCTCAACCTTCTTGAAATTCCAGCACGTTTTGCCCTGCATGCGCTTCTTCAGTTCCGGCGAGATGCCTTTCAGCAAATCCGGAAACATGTACACCGGGAAAAGATGAAATGCCACGTAGCTCTTACTTGTGATGGCCGCAAACATCACCGGCTTCCCCTGATACCGAATCGACTTCGACTCGCTCATGTAACCGCCAGGACCATCTTTGGTCACCCGCAGCTTCGCGTCGTAGGGCTTCAGAATCTTTCGCAGATCCTGAAAGGCAAACTCGAACTCGCGTTTCTTGTCGGCGGTCCTAGTTTTCGCGGACATGGCGCAAGATTATATTTCGGTTCTTTATAATCTTCCAACATGTCGGAGATTGCTCCAGAACGCATGCAGCAGTTCGCTCGCATGCGCGAAATCGCCCGCGAGATCTTCACCTCCGCGCTCAACAACGCCTCCATCGAAAACGCCTTCGCCCGCAACGTGCACTGCGAGCGCCGCGTCCTACGCATCGGCGAAGACCTGCACGATCTCGATTCCTATCATCGCGTCTTCGTAGTCTCCGTCGGAAAAGCCGCGCACACCATGGCAGCCGCTCTCGAAACTCAACTCGGCAGCAGTCTGGAAGGCATCGTGGCATCGTCGGTCGAACCAGCCGGCCAGATCCGCGCCTTCCGCTATTTTCACGGCGGACATCCGACACCAACTGCCGAATCTATCCGCGCCGCCGACGCGATCCTCAAATCACTGACTGCTCTCGACTCCACTTCGCTAGCTATCTTCATGATCTCGGGCGGCGGTTCTTCCATAGTAGAAAAACCTGTGGACGACGAAATCTCTCTGCCCGATCTCGCCGCCACCTACCGCACGCTCGTGCATTCCGGCGCGCCCATTGCCGAGATCAATGCCATCCGCAAACATCTCTCTGCCGTGAAGGGCGGACGCCTCGCCCAGGCCGCCTATCCCGCGCAGCAGGTTTCGATTCTTGTTTCCGACGTGCCCGACGCTACGCCCGACGCGCTCGCCTCCGGCCCCACCATGCCCGATTCCACTTCCATCCATGACTGCGAGCACATCGCCGCTCAATACAACCTTGTCGAGCAGTTCCCTAAGTCCGTAGCCGATCTTTTCCGTCAACATGCCCTCGATGAGACCCCTAAATCGGACGATCCGGCATTCGTCCGCGCGCGCTGGTGGACCGTGCTCTCCAATAAAGTGGCCATCGACGAAGCCGCCATTGCCGCCACCGGCGCCGGTTTCGCCGTCGAAGTCGATAATTCCTGCGACGACTGGCCTTACGATAAAGCCGCCGCCTACTTGCTCAACCGTCTGCGCGAACTGCGCCGCAAGGTATCGCGCGTATGTCTGATCTCCGGCGGCGAGGTGACCGTGACCGTCCGCAACGGTGGCATCGGCGGACGCAATCAGCAGTTCGCTCTCGCCTGCGCCGAGCCAATATCGGGACACGACATTACCGTGCTGAGCGCCGGCACCGACGGGATCGACGGCAACAGTCCTGCCGCTGGCGCCGTAGTCGATGGCAGCACTCTCAATCGTGCCGACGCCCGTGCCAGCGGCGCCCAAGCCGTGCAGCAAGCTCTCGCAGCCTTCAACGCTTATCCTCTTCTCGACGCACTCGGCGATGCCGTCGTCACCGGAGCCACCGGAAACAATCTACGCGATCTGCGCATCCTGGTGGCTTACTGAGCGTTGATCTCTAGCCGGCAGGGCTCTTCGCCAAATATTCTCCCTATACATGAAGGTTCATGCTTTCGCACTCGAAAGCGGTGTTTCGATAACAGTCGACAGTTCATGGACTTCCGGCCCCAGTAAATTCTTGTAAATCTCGCCTCGCCCGGCAGCGTCGAGCCCGCAGCCTGCATCCAACGGGTTAAAACCAATACTGCATTTAAGGAGGTATTCGATTGAAACGGACATTGCGCATTGCCATCCTCTTGACGTTTGTGTGTGCTGCCCTGGCAGCGTTCTCAAGTTTCGCGGAAGCGCAGAAGGTTGACATTGCTTTCGGCGTCAGCACAATAGACGCCCCGGGGGCCAGTTCAGCCGACAGTAGTCACGCACCCGTCTCGCTCACCGGTGGCACCTATCCTGGCTTTAGCGGCGACGTGCTCTTCTGGCACCATTTGGGTATTGGGAGCGAAATCTACTGGAAGGCAAACCAAGGCAATTATGGCGGCGACACCACCTTGCCGTTTCGTCCAATTTTTTTCGACTTCAACGCCGTCTACTCGCCCAAGCTCGCCAGCCACACGTATCTTGAGCTGGTCGGCGGCATCGGCGCGCTGGATACCCGTATCTACTGTCAGGGATGCGGCAACGGCTTCAACACCAACTACTCGAGCGACAAACACTTCATGGGAGACTTCGGTGGCGGCATCAAGTTCTATCCCAGAGGTGGCTTTTTCGTGCGCCCCGAGGCGCGCCTCTACCTTGTCAACAACAACTTGAACTTCAGCTCCGCGCGTGTTGCCCGCTACGGCCTCTCGATCGGCTACACCTTCGGAGGACACTAGAAACTGTCTAAAGTTGTCATCCTGAGAGAAGCGAAGGATCTGCTGTTTGCCCGCCGCGGCACCGGCAGGTCCTTCATTGTCTAAGGACTCGTCCGCCGACTATGTAAACTTTTTGTCTCCTGCAACTCGCCGGTGGCCCACTTCGCCCGTCCCGCATTATGATAGAGGTATGAATTTTGGCTTCTCCGGCGAGATGATCTTCCTGTTTCTTCTGGTGCTGATCCTTTTCGGCCCGAAGAAAATGCCGGAGATCGGCCGCCAGGTCGCGCGCTTCCTGAACGAATTCCGGCGCGCCTCGTACGAATTCCGCTCTCAGATCGAGTCCGAAATCAATTCCCTGGATAGCAATAGAAACAACAGCAACGGCAACCCCCGCCAGCAGATCCTGCCGCCGCTTCAGGCCCCGCTCGGATCGCTGGCCAATCGCATCTTCAATCCGCCGCCGCCCGAAAAGCTCGAGGCTGCCGAAGATGCCGCCGCCGAAGCCGCCACGGTGAAAGCCGGTGCGGAATCGGTTGCGATCAAAGCTGCCGCCACCGAACCTGTTCCCGTTCCCGAGCCTGCTCCCGCTCCGAAAGCAGCGCCCGATGCCTGAAGCAGCCGCATCCTCAAACCTGAACGAATCCGCCAAGGGTAAGGACAATGATAAGGAGCAAATGCCCACCATGGGCTTCCTCGATCACCTCGAGGAACTCCGCAAGCGAATCGTCTATTCCATCGTCGCCATCGTGGCCGGTTTCTTCGCCTGCTGGGGATATGCCGAGCATATCTACGCCGTCATGCAGCGTCCCATCATGGACGCGCTCCAACGCAACGGCCTCTCGGCAAAGCTCGTGTATGTCAATCCTGTCGAGCCTTTCAATCTGTATCTGAAAGTCGGAATGATGGCCGGCTTGTTCGTCGCCTCGCCGTTCGTGCTCTACCAACTGTGGTGCTTCATTTCGCCCGGCCTTTACCGCAATGAGAAGCGCTACGTCCTGCCGTTCATGGTCTCGACCATGGGCCTGTTCCTGGCCGGCGGATACTTTGGCTACAAAATCGTTCTCCCGCAGGCACTCGTGTTCCTGATCGGCTATGGCAAAGACTTCCAGCCGATGATCACGCTCAGCGAGTACAGTTCTCTGTTTCTGACCATCATCGTCGGCTTGGGCGTAATTTTCGAAATGCCGATCCTGATATTTTTCCTGGCGCTCATGGGCATCGTCAGCGCCGGCTGGATGTGGCGCAATATCCGCTATGCCATCCTCGGCATCTTCGTCGTCGCCGCCATCATCACACCCACGCCCGATATCCTGAACATGTGCATCTTCGCCGCGCCCATGGTGGCCTTGTACATCCTGAGCACCGGCATTGCCTGGCTCGTGCATCCCAATCAGCGTAAAAAGCGCGCGGAGAAAAAGAACCCCGGCTAAGCCAGACAATCGAGCCCCGGAGGGGCGAACTAGCTTAGCCCAGCGCCGGGGTCCCCAGCACGCCCGGTTTTGGCGTGATGGGGTGGAGGGCTTCAGCGCTGGGAACAGTGCAAGAAATGATTCAAGTCCCGGAGGGACGGCCCAGTTCTCATGCTCATTTACAGACGATTCGCGGGAGAAACGCTAAAACGAACTGCAACCAAAACGGAAGGGTACCAAGCCGTCCTCCCTTCTTTCCGATGGGCAGTCGTATTGGCGTCCCTGTTCGGATTGGTCACGCTTTCCGCGTGCTCGCGTGGAACGGATGCGCAGCCAAAGGAACTCGATCAGGTACCATCACAAATGAAAACGGCGCTCCCACCTCCGCCCGAAGCCTCCGCCCACGACAACGCCCCGCTCCCACACATCGATGCCAAACGCGCCTTCCAGTACACCCGCGAAGTCACCGCCTTCGGGGAACGCTACATGGGCAACGAGAACCACAAAAAACTAGAGCGCTACATCATCGACCACCTGAAGGGCGATCAGGTCGAGGACGATGCCTTCACCGCCGACACTGTGGAAGGAAAGTTCCCCGTCCGCAACATCATCGCGAAATTTCCCGGCACAAAAGATGGCATCATCGTCATCATGGGTCACTACGACACCAACTACTGGCTGCGCAATACGGGATACGTCGGCGCGAACGACGGCGGTTCTTCCACCGCCATCCTGCTCGAATACGCCAACCAGCTGCGCAGCGGGGGATCGGGCAAAAAGCGCGATGGCTACAGCGTCTGGCTGGTCTGGACTGACGGCGAAGAAGCCGTAAAGTCGTGGTCCGACACCGACAGCCTCTACGGCACCCGCCATCTAGCCGAAAAATGGGAGAAGGACGGAACGCTCAAAAAGATCAAAGCGTTAATGGTGATGGACATGATCGCTCCCACCGATCTTGCCATTCTTCGCGATACCAACTCCACTCCGTGGCTGCTGGACCTGATCTACGCAGCGGCCGAGCGCGGTGGCTACCAGTCGCATTTCTATGGCCTTCAAGGCGGCGAAGAAGACGATCACATTCCTTTCGTGAAACGCGGAGTCCCCTGCGCCGATATCATTGATGTGCCCTACGGCTACAACGACGTCTTCCACCACACCCCCCAAGACACCATGGACAAGCTAAGCCCCAAAAGCCTCGAAATCGTAGGCGACACCACCCTCGAAACCATCCACCTGCTCGACCAACGCTAGCGTCGCGCGCTATCAGGGCATCGTGCCAACCCGATACTTGCCTTAATCCCTACAAATATAGTAGTCTTTCGATGCTTGGGGTAAGCCATGACGTCGCGCCGTGACTTCCTGAAAACCGCATCCGCCGCCGCGCTAGCTGCGGGCGCTGCTCATCCGCTGCTGTTCTGGGCTTCCGGAAATTCGTCCGCCGCCGATGCCTACGAACATGCTGCCATCTCTATCCCCGGCAAAGACGGAATGATCGTTCGCTCCGCCCGCTTCCTCGACCTCGAGACCCCTGTCGAGTTCATGACCGACTGGATCACGCCCGTCAACCATTTTTTCGTCCGCAACCACATGTTCGAGCCTGCCAAATTCGATGCCAAGGCGTGGCATCTCTCCATCACCGGAGAAGTCGAAAATCCGCTAACGTTCACGCTCGCCGATCTCGAAAAACTTTCTCTCCACTCCGGAGTCAACACCGTCGTCACTACGATGGAGTGCGCCGGCAACGGCCGCTCGCTGCAGAATCCGAAAGTCCCAGGAATCCAGTGGGGCAAGGGAGCTGTGGGCAACGCCAGATTCTCCGGCCCCAGCCTGAAGACGCTCCTCGAAAAGGCCGGCGTGAAAGATACCGCCAAGCACGTCCAGTTCCGCGGACTCGACCAGGTTCCCGGCAAGGTTCCGCCTTTCATCCGCAGTATTCCGATCGACAAAGCCATGGATGCCGACACGTTGGTAGCAACACAAATGAACGGCGCCCCGCTCACCGCACATCACGGATTCCCGGCGCGCGCCATTACTCCGGGCTGGGCTGGAGCCGCCTCCTGCAAATGGTTGACGGAAATCACCGTCCTCGACAAACCCGCCGAAGGAAATTTCATGAACCCCGGCTACCGCCTGCCTAACACACCCGTAAAACCTGGCGATGCCGTTAAGCCCGAGGACACGCACTCCGTCACCGCGCTAACCGTCAAGTCGCTAATCGCCGCCCCATCCGATGGCGCCAGGCTCAGACAACGTGCACAGGTTATTCAAGGCGTTGCCTGGGCCGGCGAAGCTGACATCACAAAGGTAGAAATCTCAACCGACGCCGGAGTCACCTGGAGCGAAGCGAAACTAGGCAAAGACCAGGCCAAATACGCGTGGCGTCTCTGGAGTTATAACTGGAAGCCCGCCAAAAGCGGCGACTACACAATCTTCTCCCGAGCCACCGACACCCAGGGAAGAGTGCAGCCCGAAGCCCCGGTGTGGAATCCCAGCGGCTATCTCTACAACGCCTACGATCAGGTGAAGGTCAATATCAATGTCCGAGCCTAGTGAGTTCAATCTTAGGAAACTGAACACGATAATTCTGGCGCTCGCGGTGTTAGGCACCGCGGTCGCGCTGGCCGGACAATCCTCTTCTCCTGATTCCAGCAGCCAGTTGCCCGCCGGCGCCATGCAGGAAAAAGCCGCCGAGGCATGTGCCAGTTGCCACGAAACCCGCATCATCGTACAGCAGCGCCTGGCGAAAGCTGCCTGGACCAAAGAAGTCGACAAGATGATTAAGTGGGGCGCCGAGGTTGATCCGAAAGATAGGGATGTCCTGATCGATTACTTCAGCGCGAATTTCGGCCCCGAGCAGCCCGCATACGCCGCTCCAAGAAGCGCGGACGCGCCACAACCGAAAGCCAAAACCAAAAAATAGCATCGTCTCCAAATCACGAAACATCCAATTTCGAGAACTGAGAACTGAGTCTTTGGGGATTTCCCGTTTGCTCCAACGAATTCTTCCGGCAGTCTTTTTATTCGCATCCATCATTCTGGCGAGCGCACAAGCGCCCAGCGCTCCGGGCAAGCCGCTTCCGCCCGGACCCATGCAACCCAAGATCAAGGCCGCCTGCACACAGTGTCATAATGCGAGCCGCATTACCGAGCAGCACCTGACCCGCCAGCAATGGTCCGAGCAACTCGAAAAAATGGAAGGCCTGGGCGCCGTCATCCCCGACGCCGACCGCAATGCCTTTCTGAATTACCTGACCAAGAACTTCGGTCCCGAAAAAGGCGGTGCCAAAACCGCAGTGAAGAAATCCGGAAGCGCTGCCGACTAGCTCATAACCCTCCTGAAATCGCGTAGGGGCGGACGCATTCGTCCGCCCAAGGCGGCAGGCGCTGCCGAGCTACGCTCGGCTCGGACGGACGAATGCGTCCGTCCTTACGCGAGCATGGGTGGCTTCCTACGACGTACCGGGGCTTGGGCCAAACGGGACAGAATCTGTTCGCAAATGAAAGAGCAAAGCGCTGCCGACCCAACGTCCGAAGTGGCGTTACGGCAGCGCCGCCCTCGACCTCACTCTAACTAGCGTCAGCATGCGCGCCGCGCGGTAAGACCTCAAGTGATTGTTTAGGTGCGGGAGCCTGCTACTTCTTCTCCTGCGCCTCCTCCGCGCTCGAAGGTTTCTCCGGACGCAGCAACGGAAACAAAATCACATCGCGAATCGTGCGTGAGTTGGTGAACAGCATCGCCAGCCGGTCCACGCCCACGCCCACGCCGCCCGCCGGAGGCATGCCATACGACAACGCGTTTATATAATTTTCATCCATCTGGTGAGCTTCTTCGTCGCCGCGCTCGCGTTCTTTTAGCTGCGACTCGAAGCGCCGCCGCTGATCTTCAGGATCGTTCAGTTCGCTGAAGCCGTTGGCGATTTCCATGTTCCCGGCGAATATCTCAAAGCGCTCGGTCCAGTCGGGCTCATCCGGCTTTTGTTTGGATAGCGGCGAGACTGCGGTCGGAAATTCGTAGATGATCGTCGGCTGCATCAGATGTTCTTCGGCTATCGCCTCGAAAATGGCAGCGATTGTCTTGCCTACCGGCGCCGCCGCATCGTAGCTCAAACTGATTCCCGCGCCGCGCACGCGCTCGACCAGCGCCTCGACCGATTCGCGCGCCGCGAAGTCGCTGCGCTCAGGCTTTGCGCCCGCCTTCTCCGGCCAGAAGCGCACGATCGACTCGCGCATCGTCATCCGCCGCCAGTTCGCATGCGACCAGTCAATCTCATGCTCGCCCCACTTCGTTTTCATCCCGCCGGTTACATCTTTCACGGCCTGCTCGATTGAGCCCTGCGTAGTGTCGAGAATGCCGAGATAATCCGTGTACGCCTGATACGCCTCGAGCATGGTGAACTCAGGATTCCATCTCCAGCCGAGGCCCTCGTTGCGGAAGTTGCGATTGATCTCATACACGCGATCGAATCCGCCCACCGTCAGCCGCTTCAAATAAAGTTCGGGAGCGATGCGGAGATACAGATCCATATCCAGCGTGTTGTGATGCGTCTTGAAAGGACGAGCCACCGCTCCGCCCGCGATGGGATGCATCATCGGCGTCTCCACTTCCATGAATCCCTGCGCGTCGAAATACCGCCGCAGCGATTGCACCAGCTTGCTGCGCTTCAAAAATACTTCGCGCACTTCCGGATTCATTACCAGATCGACGTAGCGTTGCCGGTAGCGCAACTCAACGTCGGTGAGCCCGTGAAATTTTTCCGGTAGGGGTAGTAGATCTTTCGCAAGAAACGTCAATTCCTCGGCATGAATGCTGAGTTCACCCGTGCGCGTGCGAAACAGATATCCGCGAACCCCGATGTGATCGCCCAGGTCAAGCAGCTTCCACAGTTCGTATCCCGCATCGCCGATGGCATCTTTCTTGACGTAGATCTGCAGGCGCTGCCCGTCCTGCTGCAAGTGCGCGAATCCGGCCTTGCCCATCAGCCGTATCGCCATGATGCGTCCCGCAACCCGCACCGTCACCCGCGGAGATTCCAGCTCCTCCGCCGTCTGCCCGCCATACTCGGCCAGAATCTGCGGCACGGTGTGGCTGTAGTTAAACTTTCGCGGATAAGCCGGATGCCCGAGAGCCTCAATCTTCTTCAGCTTCTCGCGCCGGATTTCATAAATATTTTCGTCGAGTGCCAATGAGTATCCTTGCGCCAGTAAAAAGTTAAAGACTGGAGCAAGCGATTATAAATAACCACACCCCACGTAGGGGCGGACGCATTCGTCCGCCCGTGTCATATTCGGAACGTCCCGCATTCTTTCCTCGCCGCACGCTAAACTAGGCTGATGACCGACTCCTCCCACAACGCTCTGGCGCGCGCTTCTTCTTCCTATTTGCGGTCGGCTATGCATCAGCCTATCCAGTGGCATGAGTTCGGAGAGGAAGCCTTTGCCGCGGCTCGTGCGGCAAACAAGCCGATGCTGTTGGATATTGGAGCGGTCTGGTGTCACTGGTGTCATGTGATGGATCGCGAGTCTTATGACGATGCCGAGGTCGCGGCCATTGTTAATGAGCATTACATCGCGGTGAAGGTGGATCGGGACGAGCGTCCGGATATTGACAGCCGGTATCAGGCGGCGGTGGCCGCGCTCTCGGGACAGGGCGGATGGCCGCTTACGGCGTTTCTGACTCCCGACGGCAAGCCGTTTTATGGCGGGACATATTTTCCTCCGGCGGACGCTTACGGGCGGCCTAGCTTTAAACGCGTGCTGCTTTCGATTGCCGCGGCTTATCGCGACAAGCACGGCGATGTGCTGGAGCAGGCGCAGATGGTGGAGAGCGCGATCGCGCGGGCGGAATCTGCTTCGGCGGGCGAAGGGAAGGTTTCGGCTACGGTGATTGACGCGATTCTGGAATCGGCGCGGAAGATGTTTGACGAGGTCAACGGCGGATTTGGAAGCGCGCCAAAGTTTCCGCATCCGGCGGCGCTTGATCTGGTAATGGAAGAGTATGTTCGGACGAGAAACAAGGGCGCAGGCAATTCGAGTGTGAGCGACGGCGACGACGATCTGCGGACTATTTTCGTCCACACGCTGGAGAAGATGGCGCACGGCGGGGTTTATGACCAGTTGGCGGGCGGCTTCCATCGCTACTCGGTGGACGAGCGCTGGATTGTGCCGCACTTCGAAAAAATGTGCTACGACAACTCCGAGTTGCTGAAGAACTACGTGCACGCATACCAGGCAACCGGAGATGAGTTTTTTGCGGGAGTGGCGCGCGACATTGTTCGCTGGATGGACGAATGGCTGAGCGACCGCGCCCACGGCGGCTTCTATGCTTCGCAGGACGCCGATTATTCGATGGACGATGACGGCGATTATTTCACCTGGACTCTGTCGGAGACGAAAGCGGCGCTGACCGAAGATGAGGCGGCGGTGGCGACGCTTTACTACGACATCCAGGAAGTCGGGGACATGCATCACAATCGGGCGAAGAATGTGCTGCACATTGCTTCATCAGCTCGAAGCTCGGTGGAGGAAATTGCTCGGCGGCTGAACTTTCCGGAAGAGCGGGCGGGCGGGCTGCTGGCTGCGGCGCAGAAGAAGATGTATGCGGCGCGTTTGCTTCGTCCTACGCCGTATGTGGACAAAACCGTTTACGCGGGCTGGAACGCGATGTGCGTTTCGGCTTATCTGGAAGCGGCCAAGGTGCTGGATCTGGCGGCGGCGCGGCATTTTGCTTTGCGCTCGCTGGATCGACTGCTCTCCGAGGGATGGGATGGCGGCTCAAATTCAACAGCAGCGGGCGAGGGCGCCCGCTTTACACTGAAGCATGTGATTGCTTATTCCGAGGCTTCCCCGGATTCTCGGGCGGCGCGGCGCGAAATTTCCGGTGTGCTGGATGATTATGCTTTCGCGGTAATTGCTTGTCTCGACGCATATGAGGCGACGGCGGACCTGAGCTACTTCCGCTTTGCGCGGGCGATTGCGGATGCGATGGTGGCGGGGTTTTTCGATCCGGTGGCTGGCGGATTCTTTGATACGCGCGGCGGAGCGGACCGAACTGCGGAGGAGCGAAACGCGCTCGGCATTCTCGCGACGCGGCGAAAACCGTTTCAGGATTCGCCGACTCCGGCGGGAAATTCGGCGGCGGCGATTGCGCTGCTGCGTCTGCATGGTTACGCCCATAGCGCGTCGCACCATGATGCGTCGGATCATGATCACGATGTGTCGTATCGCGAGCAGGCCGAGCGGACGCTCGAGGTCTACGCCGGGGTCGCGGGACAGCACGGGATTTTTGCGGCGACATATGGGCTGGCGGTGGTCCGATTCATCCAGCCGCATACGCAGGTGGTGGTGGTTGGGAACGATGAAGTGGCTGCGGAACTGTATCGGGCTGCGGCGCGGCCGCTTGGCTTGAGTAGGGCGGTGGTGCGTTTGGACGCGGATAAGGCTGTTGCACAGAACCTGCCACCGGCTTTGGCGGAGACGATTCCGAATCTTCCGGCGTTGGATGGGGAACGATCGTTTGCGGTGGTGTGCTCGGGGTTCGCTTGCCAGCCGCCGGTTTTCGATGCGCAGGAACTGGCGCGCGCGTTGGGATCGCAGACGCGTCCCGCGGCATGAGCCCTCTCTTTGGGAGTTCGTGCTTCAGACTTCAAGCTTCGGTCAACACCGGTTGCATGTCGAATTCGCTTTCTAGCAGACCGCTGAAGTTGGCGCCTATGTCGGGCCGACGCTCCGTCTTCAACTGCCGCCACCACCACGGGCCTGAAGGCCCGCTCCAACCGGGCCGATATCCATGATGGAGTGTGCAACCGAAACAGTGCGCGCTGCCGTGCTGCCCTTCTGGCGCCTGAAGTTCCCGGTTGCGCCGCCGATGGAACCAGAAGGCGGCGCGGCTGGTCATGTCTTCTAACCTTCTCGACAACCCGAAGCTGTTCCGGCATTTGGTGGAAGACTTGCCGGTGGGGATTTACATCGTGGACCGGGATGGGCTGATCCGCTTTTGGAACCGGGGCGCGGAGCACCTCATCGGGCATCTGTCGCACGAAGTGGTGGGTCATGTCTTTGAAGAGGTGGTGCGGGCCTGCAACCGGCGGGGCAACAGCCTGAGCGGCGAGCACTGCCCGGTGACGATGACCCTCAGCCAGCGGCAGCCGCAACGGTGGACAGCTTACTACCTGCACAAGAATGGGCACCGGGTCGCGGTGACGATCCGGACGCGGCCGATACTGGAATACGGTGACACGGTTGGGGGTGTGACCGTTCTATTCGAAGAAGCGTTTGTGTACCGCGAGGGGTCTTCCGGACCGCCGATGTATGGCTGTCTAGACGCGAACACGGGAGTGCCTTCGCACCGTCTGACGCGAGCGCTGCTGAACGAATGCATAGCCGGCATGGAGGAATCTCATGTCGGCTTCGGGTTGCTGCGAATTCGCGTGCTGGGGCTGGAGGAGTTTCGCTCCAAGCACGGGCCGCAGTCGATTGTGCCTTTTCTGCGGACTGCAGCGCAGACGTTGCGGCACAGCCTGGATGCGGAAAACTTTCTGGGACGTTGGGGAGAGAACGAGTTTCTGGCGGTACTGTCCTCGGCGAGTCCAGTGATGTTGTCAACGATGGCGGAAACCTTATGGAATCTGCTGGGGCATTCGGAAGTCTTGTGGTGGGGCGACCGTTTCCCGGTGGACACAGAGGTGTCTTACATCATGGCCACCGCTGGCCTCGACCTGGAATGTCTTCTCCTAAAGATGAGGCCTTCGCACTCGAGCGGGACGGCGAGGGCAGCGGGGACCGGATTTACCAAAGATACCGGACGCTGGCGAGGATGATGATCCATGTTTTCGATCATTGGGATCGTGGTTGTCTTCGGCTGCATCGTGGCCGGCTACCTGATGGAGCACGGCAACATCAAGGTGCTGCTCCAGCCGGCGGAACTGATCATCATCGGCGGGGCAGCGCTGGGCACGGTGTTGATTTCGAATCCAGTCCACACTCTGAAGCAGATGATCAGCGGGCTTATTGGGGCATTTGGGTCATCGAAGTACAGCGCGCAGCGCTACGTCGATTCCTTGAAGATGATGTATGAACTGCTGCAAAAGGCGCGCAAGGAAGGGCTGGTGGCATTGGAGACAGACATCGAGGCTCCGGACGCGAGCCCTCTGTTCTCCAAATATGAGGCTTTCGCGAAGGATCATCATGCCGTGGCTTTTGTATGCGACACGATGCGTATGGCGGTGAGCGGCGGCGTGGAAGTGTTCGATCTGGATCAGATGCTGGAGGGGGACATGGAAGTCCATCATCACGAGGCGAGCGAGCCGGTGTCAGCGCTGAGCACAATGGCGGACTCGCTGCCCGGGTTGGGCATTGTGGCGGCGGTGCTGGGGGTGGTGATCACGATGGGCGCGCTGGGCGGACCTCCGGAAGAAATTGGACACAAGGTAGCGGCAGCTTTGGTGGGGACTTTTCTGGGCATTCTGCTGTGCTACGGGCTGGTCGGACCGTTGGCGTCGCGGATGGGCAAGATGGTCGACGAGGAACACGCGTTCATGATGGTGTTGCGGGTGACCATGATTGCATTTCTCAAAGGTGTGGCCCCAATCATGGCGGTTGAGATCGGGCGGCGGACGGTGCCAGGACATGTGCGTCCTTCGTTCGCAGCGGTTGAAGAGGCTTGCCGCGGCGCGAAAGAAGCCCCGGCGGCGGACGCGGCGACGGCGGCAAGCGCGGGATAACCACCGTCATGCCGACACCACCCATCATCATCATCAAGAAAAAGGGCGGCCATGGCGGCCATCACGGCGGCGCCTGGAAGGTCGCTTATGCGGACTTCGTCACGGCGATGATGGCACTGTTCATCGTGTTGTGGCTGATGAACAGCAGCCCGAAGATTCAGGTGGCCGTTAGCGGTTACTTCAAAGATCCAAGCGGAACCGCTACGAAGGTTGGAACGACTCTGGCCGGAGCGGGCGAGAATCTTCAACTGACCAAGCAGGACATGGGGAAGCTCAAAGAAGAACTGCAAAAGAGCATCCAGAAGATGAACAACCTGGATAAGCTGAAAAAGAATATCGAGATGACGGTGACCGCCGAAGGGTTGCGCATCGAGTTGCTGGAATCGGACAAAGGAGGTTTCTTCGACAGCGGGAGTGCCACGCTCAACCAGAGTGGGCAGGATTTGGTGACGCTGCTGGCGGCGGAATTGGGACAAGTTCCCAACCACATTTCGGTCGAGGGACACACCGACGCCAAACCTTATGCCGGCAAGGGCAGCTACAGCAACTGGGAACTATCGTCCGACCGGGCGAACGCGGCGCGGCGACTGATGCAGCAGTCGGGATTGCGCAGCGATCAGGTCTCGCAAGTGCGCGGCTTTGCGGACCAGCGGCTCCGCAACCTGAAGGATTCGCTGGATCCATCGAACCGGCGCATTTCGATCATCGTGCAGTACATGAGCACCAACACCGAGCCAGCCGAATCTCCCGCGGAGGATGGGAAGGAACCGGGGGCGGGGAAACCATCGGCAGCAAGCGGGAAGGCGGAATCCGAAAGCACGGGCAAGAAAGAGGAGAAGTAAAAAAGGCCGGCCGCAGAGGCCAGCCCGGAAGATTGCTTTCGTGATGCAAAGAGTTACGTCAGGTTGCTTGACCAGCTACGTACATCTCGCGGTCATGCAGTCCCATTTCGGTTTACTGGGAGCAGTTCGGGTGACTGGGAGGACACAGCGGCATCCACCCCCGAGTGTTTACTCTCGGGGCAGCAGCATACGCGAAGGTTCCTACCAGACCCACCAACAGCAGTAACGCTCTGAGAGAACGTTTCATGGTTTGACTTTCTCCTTAGGGTCTGCCGAAGGGTGGCGTAAAACTGCCACCCTGCAAGCGTGGGGAATTATACACAACTTGCAACCTTCTGATTCATTGGAGGTTACCTGAAGCGCCCAACCCGAGGCGACGAAACTAACCGCTTGCCGAAAACCGAACGTGGCGTCCGGCCTACAACAGGAAAGGGGTTACGCTGGTTTTCTTAAGGTAACGGTTGAACCGAATCGATTGCCTTCCGCGTCTGGGAATGGGATTTGCAGGACGCCAAAAAATCCTCTTGACAAAGCTTTTGCGCGGGCTCGTTTTTTGGGCAACCAGAGCTAAGGCCGGGTCTTGGAACCGGCTGCCGCAGAGTTGGCCTTGGCTGGGACAGCGGGGCGGTCGAGCGGGGACTGATTTTCCACAGGCTCCAGAATCGAGCTTCGCGAAAACGCCCGCTCTACCATGCCCTCGAACATCGGGATCAGCGAATCGGATGGCACCGGGTGTTGAAGATCCGCCAAGCCCTGCTCCCAGCGCTCAGTCTGCAAGCGGTTGACGGCGCCCCCGCGCACGGCCTGGCGCGAGAACGAGTAGCCGAGCCAAACAAATACGGCGAGGTTGTAAGTCAACATGTTCATCAGGTTGAAATTGCCCTGTTTGACGAATCCCCCCGAATTCAGCGCCATCAACAGCAACTCCACACCGGCGAAGAGGCCAAAGCCGAGAGAGATACCAAAGCTGATCTGCTTCCGGGATACTCCCAAAAAGCGAGAAAACAGGACTAAGAAGAGGATGAGACCGATCTGCACAAGGCGGACCGAGCGCTGCAGAGTAGTAACCGCGTGCACCAGCAGACTCTGGTCGAAAGAACTCGAAAAGGCGACCACCACCGAAACCAGCAGCATCACCACGCCCGCCCACCTGAACAGCAAAGTGCCCAGGTCTTTCAGGGTGTGATAGGGACGGAACACGTCGAGGAAAATCTCATGAATGACCTTGAAGCCGAGAACCGCGTTGACCGCCTCGCCCGCCCAGAAAAGGTCGAAATACAACCTGTAGTTGCCAGCGAACGAGAGCGGAAAGAGAATGGCAAAATTCGCCACCTGCGCGATGAGGAACAAAAAGAAGACTGGAAACTGCTTGTGCAGCTTGCGGCGCCATAAGATCACCGCCACCACCGATTGCAGGATCGGTGCAGCGCACCACAAATACACGATGATATGGCTGTGCCAAGTCATGGAGAGTGCAAGGAAAGAATGCGCCCAATGCAGAAACGTCCGCGCCTCTACCCTCCCCCACATCCTCAGGCAGGTTGACCTGCAAGGTCAACCTACTTAGGTAACCTTAGTAACCATTACCTTCCCGCCAGCTAGCGCTGCGGAAAACAGTCGACGTTCGATGCCGAGTCCCCTGAGAGCGGCAGCCAACTTCGCGTCGAGACGAAGTTCGCGCGTCACGGAGGCGGGAGTGAAGCAATGCGGAGGGGAAAAGGGAGCTTTCCCTCGGTCGGTTCAGCCCACCTCCATTTCAGCCCACCCCAGCGTGAGGCTAGCCTATCCGGCGTCGGGGGTGGAATGCAGGTAGGCGCGCATCATGCGCACTTCGTCGTCCTTTTCGTCCAGGTCGTGGAGCAGGATGTCGCGCAAGGAAACCATGCCCTTCAGTTCGCGTCCCGAACAGACAGGTAGGTGTCGGAAACCGTGACGCTTCATGAGGGCCATGCAGGTCTCCAGTGGATCGTTCGGAGCGACGGTCAGAGGATCGTCGGTCATGACCTGGCTGACCAGGGTGCGGGCAGGATCCTTGCCGCCGACCACCACACGGATCATCAGGTCGCGCTCGGAGAAAATGCCGGCCAGTTGGCCGTCCTGGAGAACCGGTACGGCACCGATGTTGTGCTCCACCATCAGGGTGGCGACTTCGAGCACAGTCTGGTGGACCGCGGCCGATATGGTCACTTGATTCTTGAGCAGATCAGAGATCAACATTTGCACCTCCCGTGGGCTTGCGCCGGAAAACGACGCACCCGGCGAACAGCGTCAATCTTGGACGAAAGACGCAAAAAACCGTTTGATGACCGGACCAGCGCCGGAGTATATGTCGAAAATCGGCAGGGGGAAAGAGAAAAATGAAGTTTTGTGGCAGCGGGGCTTCGCCCCGCCGGGACGGGGCAGAGCCCGTCTCCACACAGGCTATGCGCCCCGTCCCGTGCCCAAGGAAATGACGTAGGATCTGGCGGCCAAAGCGGCGGGCAGGTCGGCGGCGTCGCGGGCCGTCACGATCAGGTTGTAGTCTTCACTGGCCCGAAGACGACTGAACACCGGGGTCGCCTCCTGCGGCTCGACCAGGGCCAGGTACCGGAGGAAGGTGAAGACGTCCTCGGTTGGCTCTAATCCTGGCGCGACGAAAGAGACTTCGACATCTTCGTGGTCGAAGTGCCATCCCAGAGAAGCTGCCAGGCGCACCGCTCGCTCATACACTGCAGGCTGCAGGACGCCGGGCGCGGGGTTGTCGAACACGATGCGGAGCTTGCGTTCATCTTCGCGGCTGAACTCACGCACTTTGAGCGAGCCGGTACGGGCTGTGGCTTTCCAGTCGACGTGGCGGGCCGAGTCGTCGGGCATGTACTCGCGGATGCGGTAAAGATCATAGCCGCGGCCGCTGACAAAAGTCTCGAACTCGCCGGTGACCATGGGAAGAACTTCGAGGAACTGTTCGGCGGGCTCGACGATGGGATAGACGATCACTTCGCGGGCCAGATTAATTCGCCGGGTTTTCATCAGGAAGGAAAAGGGAAAGCGGGTGGCCAGACCGAAGTTTTCTTCGCAGTAGCGGCCGCGGGCGGGGAAGCTGATCTCCAGGTCGGCGCGGAGTTCCTGCCCGGGAGCAAGAAACGGAAAATAGACAGATTCTTGCAAGATGGGCTTTTCCGCTTCTTCGCGCACGCGCCGCAGGCGGCGGTCAGGCAGGCGGAGCCACTGGTCCTGGGGCGCGCGGTTGCGGGGCCAGCCGAAGGTCGAGGCTTCCCAACCCCACCGGTCTTTATTTTTGCGCTTGGCGGGAACCACGCGCACGGAAAACGAGGGCAGCCACGAACTGGCATTGCGCAAGAGCAGGCGCGCCAGCATTGGACGTCCGGCAAAAACGTGTTCGGGCAAGTGCACGTCGAGCGCAAGACTACGAAGCACCAGAGCCGAAGCGACGCCGGAAACCAGAATGGCAGAGAGCAGCGCCGCGACGACAACGTAGAGCAGGTTGTTTCCGGTGTTGATGGCAGCGATCCCGATCACGACGCTGATCAGGATGTAGATCAAGCCGGCGCGCGTGACGTCGTAGTCCATGGCTTCGCGGACACGGCTGGCGACGACTCGCCGCGCCAGGTAGGGCACGGTAGTCAGGCCGACGAAGGTAGCCATCAAGAGTGCTGCCGACGCCAGAATGATCGTTCCCCAAAGGTTGCCGGACTCTCCCAATATCGTGGAGAACAGCGCCGCAGCAAAAGCCAGCATCAGTCCGACGATGGCTAGCAGGAATCGCACCCAGACCTGCGAAAGTGCCAGCCGCGGAAAACGGGGCGCGGTTGCGGGTTGCAGGCTGGTTTGGGTGCGTTCGGAAATCACGTTGTTCATCACGCTGCTCTCCGGTGCCGGCAGTGCTTCTGCCAGCATATGACGGCGGAGCGGCGAGGGGAAGTGACGGAAGATAACTTTGACCACAAATACCTTGAACGGAGAAAGTCTGGAGCCCATTCCAGGCCCGTGTGGAAGCGGGGGTTACACCCCGCTGGGACGGGGGCAGAGCCCCGTCCCCAGACAAGCTCAGGGTTTCAACCATTTTCCGGCGGCGGGTGGTGGCGATGTCTCCGCCATAGAAACAGGACCACGACCGCGGCGAGAATCAAGACCGCGATATTGAAGCGCTGCATAACCCGCAGCAGATTGCGCCAATGCTGACCGAAGAGATATCCGGCGCTGGCGATGGTGGTTACCCAGAGGGCGGCACCGAAGAAGTTGAAGAAAGCAAATGTTCGCCAGCGCATGCGCAGCACGCCGGCCAGCGGCCCGGCGAAAACGCGCAGGCCGAAGACGAAACGAGCAAAGAAAATTGTGGCTGCGCCATAGCGGGCGAACATGTTTTCTCCTCGTTGCAGCGTGGCCGGCGGAATCCGAAGAACGCTTTGATAGCGATCGAGCAGTGGACGCCCGCCATGGTAACCAAAGGCGTAACCCAGATAGCCGCCGAGCGTGGCGGCACAGGTGGCGACTGCGATGATCCAGCCGAGATGGAGCTGGTGTTCGGAATAGGCCAGAAAGCTGGCCAGCAGGAGCGTGATCTCACCGGGGACGGGGATGCCGGCGCTCTCCGACAGCAACGCCAGAACCACAGCCCAGTAACCGTAGTCGGCGATGAACGCGCGCAGCCAGTGAGAGATGTGCATGAATTGAAGAAAAAGTTCTCAGGTCCTAGTTCTCAGTTCTCAGTCAAAACCGCTCTTCTGGGAACTGGGAACTGAGAACTGGAAGGGCCGGCAAGGAAATCCACGAGCGCGCGGTTGAAGTCCTCGGGCGCCTCCTCGTAGGGCAGATGGCCGACACCCTCCAACCCCACCAGGCGAGCATCGCGAAAATTCCGGCGCAGCGGCTCGGCGGATTGAAAATCAACGGCGCGGTCTCTCGTTCCCCAGACGAGGAGAGTGGGGTAATCGCGAATCTTGGGCAAAGCCCTTTCCAGTTCCGCGAGGTCGGCCGTCCAATTCCTCACGATGTGCGCAGCATGACGGAAGACGTGATTCTTGAGCACTGGCATGCGGTAGCCCTCGAGCGAATCGGGCGGGATCTTTGCACCATCGCCGAACAGGCGACGCAGCCACAGGTAGTCGAGGGAACGCCAGCGCTCAATCGTGTTGCGGAAGAGTAATGAACCGAAACCGCTGCCCACAAAAGGCGCAAACCACTTGCCATGCGGTGACCAGGGGTTGACGGGCGCGACGAGTATGAGTCGTTGCACGCGTAGATCTTGGCTTCGCTCTACAACTTCGCGCTCCGAACCTCTGTCCGCTCTTCTTTCCGCACTTCTTTCCGCACAAACCGCCGCCACCATGATGGCAACGCCTCCTCCGTGGGATGTACCCAGCAGGTCGAAATCCTTTATGCCGAGAGCGCCGGCGAACTGCAGGACACGCTCGGCAGTGGCACGCACGGTGCAATCCATGCCCTTATTGGCTGTCGAAAGTCCAGCGCCCAGATTGTCGATGGCATAAACGGATGCATGGGGCGCCAGCGCGGGGATGGTGAATCGCCAGGAAAAGGAGTATCCCATCAGCCCATGAATCAGGATGAGCGGCGGACCTGATCCGGCTTTGAGATAGCGCATGCGTCCGTCGGGGAGTTCGAGCCAATGCTCCTCGACCGCAACCCCGTTCCCGGGATTATTCGGGTGTGGGTTGCGCGCGCCGGCGGGAATGAATTTTTCTTTCGGATTTTGCGTGTCGATGGGCAACGAAATCCTCACATTCAGATTCTTATTAAGTGATATCGCCTCTAACGCTTTGGGGGAGCTGAATTCCGGCTCCCCTTCTTTCTTGCTTCAGGTCCTACATCAGCTTTGACGGGAGACGGGCCCCGTCTGTTCGGGGCATCGCTAAAGCGATGCAGCCGCCCCCGAAGCCACGCTCTGCGCTTTCTTCCGCTTTTTGCCAAGCAGCTTCTTCAGCACTCTGATGCCTTTATCCACATGCTTTTCCTCCAGCAGGAACGGCGGCAGGAAGCGCAGGACGGTGTCCTGGGTCGCATTAAAGAGCACACCCTCCGCCAGGCCCTGCTCCACCAATGGGCGTGCGGGAATGTCGAGCACGAGACCCTGAATCAATCCGCGGCCGCGGGCTTCGCGGGTTGCGGCATACTTCGCGACCAGTTCCTCCAGTTGCTGATGCAGGTAGCCGCCGACTTTCACGACATTTTCGAGCAGGCGCTCTTCCTCGACAATCGCCAGATACTCGAGCCCGACGCGGCACGCCAGCGGACCGCCGCCAAAGGTGGTGCCGTGTTGTCCGGCTGAAATCGCGGAGGCGAAGTGTTCTTTCGACAGGAACGCGCCGAGCGGCACTCCCGCGGCGATCGGCTTGGCGATGGTGACGATGTCGGGAACCACGCCGAAGCTCTGGAAGGCGAAGATCTTGCCCGTGCGGCCGAGGCCACACTGGATCTCATCGAATATGAGCGCGGCCTTGTAGTGGTCGGCAAGCGTCCGGCAGGCGAGCAGGAATTCCTCAGAACATTCGAGGATGCCGCCTTCGCCGAAGATAGGCTCCAGCACGATGGCGCAGGTGTTGGCGTTGACGGCAGCGTGGAGCGCTTCGACGTTGTTCTGATCCACGAAGGTCACGTCTTGGAGCAGCGGTTCGAAGCCTTTGCGGTATTTTTCCTGGCCGGTCAGCGACATGGCTCCGAACGTTCGGCCATGATAGGACCCCTGCAGCGCCACCAACTGGGATTTGGCATCGCCACCGGCCTTGTGTCCGGCGAGACGCGCCAGCTTGATGGCGCCTTCCATCGCCTCGGTGCCGCTGTTCGAGAAGAACACTCGATCCAGTCCCGAAAGCTGGGACAGGCGCTCGGCGAGCTGTCCCTGATATTCGTTGTAGTAGAGATTCGATACGTGAATGAGGCGGGCTGCCTGCTCGCGGATGGTCTTTACTATGCGCGGATGAGCATGCCCTAACGCATTCACCCCGAGACCGGCTACGAAGTCAAGATACTTCTTGCCTTCGAAGTCGTAGAGGAAAACACCCTTCCCGCGCTCAAAGCCTACCGGATAACGGTTGTAGGTGGGGAGGAGAAAACGCTTTTCGAGATCGACGATTTGTTCCAGGCGAGACATACCTAGATTTTAGAACGGATTTCAGAACGACGGCGACGAAGACGCGATTGCGGTGACGCCATCCCGAGCAAAACCCACCACGGAGACACGGAGTCACGGAGAAAACCTTCAAACCTGAAAAAACTAAGGTCTTTTCCTTCCTTTGAATTTCTCTGTGCCTCTGTGTCTCCGTGGTGAGATTCTGCCCTGCTACAATTGGGCAATTCTTGTGGGGTGTCCATGTTCCGAAAGGGGTTCTGAAAGATGTTCCGAAATACTGCCCGAATCCTATGTTTGCTGATCGCGATTGCCTTGCCCGCACTGGCGCAGAACTCAACCCAGCACTCAAACGGCGACCCTCGCTTGCAACACAGCTTTCGCCAGCCGGAAAAGAACGGGTGGACTTTTGTTCATCTGGAGGGCCAACCCGCCGAGATCGGGTTCCAGCATGGCTACCTGCTGGCGCCGGAAATCGCGGACATGCTGAAGGTGACGGTGTTGGAGGAATCACACGACAACAATAAAGACTGGCAGTTTTTTCGCGAGGCGGCGCGCACCATGATGTGGCCGCGCATCGACCAGGAGTATCGCGAAGAGTTGCAAGGCATTGTCGATGGCGCCAACGCAAAGGGAGTGAAACTGGATTTGTGGGACGTGGTCGCACTCAATGGCGCGGAGGAATGGGAATACTACGTCAAGCAATACAACAAGGAGCAGGGTATCCAGTCGGCGGCGTCGATGGTTGCGCCGGAGCATTGCAGTGCGTTTGTGGCGACCGGCAGTTATACCAAGGACGGCAAGATCGTCATCGCGCACAACAACTGGACAAGCTATCTGGATGGCCAGCGCTGGACGATCATTTTCGATATTGTTCCCGCGAAGGGCAGCCGCATGCTGATGGACGGACCTCCGGGGTTCATCCACAGCGCGGACGATTTCGTGGTCAATGCGGACGGAATCGTGATCACGGAAACGACCATCGGCCATTTCTCAGGGTATGATCCGGCGGGGATTCCGGAGTTTGTGCGGGCGCGCAAGGCGGCGCAGTATTCCAAGTCGATCGACGACTTTGCCCGCATCATGAAAGAGGGCAACAACGGCGGCTATGCCAACAACTGGCTGCTCGCCGACGTGAAGAACAACGAAATCGCCAGCCTCGAACTTGGGCTTAAAAACGTGACGCTGGAACGCAAGAAAGACGGGTACTTCGTTGGCTCCAACTTCCCGGTCAACGAAAAACTCATTCACGAAGAAACCGACTTCGACAGCAAGAACCTGAGCATGAGCGCCAACGCGCGTCACGTCCGGTGGGAACAGCTGATGGCCGAGAACAAGGGGAAGATCGACGTAGCTGCCGCTGAACGTTTTTTGGCGGATCATTACGACACGTTCTCCATGAAGGAAGAGGCCAACGAGCGTACGCTCGACGGGCATATCGATTTGTCGGCGCGGGGCTCCCGGCCGTGGCAGCCACCATTCGGGATGGCCGGCGCGGTGCAGAACAAGGCAGCCGACGCTGCGATGGTGACCCAATTGTCATTCGCGGCGGCCGCCGGCCATGCCTGTGGCAAAGACTTCAAGGCGCAAGAGCATCTGCGGGAGCATCCGGAATTCAGTTGGGAGCAAGGACTATTGCGGGATATGGATGCGTTTCCCTGGACCACATTTTCGGCGTCCAAGTAACTCCGCTGCTTGACGTGGGAGGGCGGGAATAGGCTCAGGATTGGTCTGGGAGCTTAGGAGTTCCCTTGGGATCGTCAGGGTCAATGCCCGCTGCGGTCATAATGGCGCGTCCAAGCTCTTCGGGGGAAACGGGAAACTCTCCGGCTGACGCCTGGCCAGCGGCATCTTCTTCGGCGGTGGGCGCAACAAAGCGATAACCCCTTCCGACTACGGTTTGGAGGTACTGCGGTTCGTCGGCGTCATCCGCCAGGGCGCGCCGGATCTTGCGGATTGCAGTATTGATTCCCTGTTCTACGTCGACGAACACATCCTTGCTCCACAACTCGCTGGAGATCTGCTCGCGCGTGACCAGTTGTCCTCGCTTTTCCAACAGGAACATGAGCAATTGCAGCGGCAGGCTCTCCAGCCGAACCGGGCTGCCACCGCGGCAAAGCTGAAAACGACCGTAATCCAGCTCGAAATCGTCGAAGCGAATCTTCTTCTCCGGCAATGCGGAACTCCTCGGCCAGCTATAGCGAATCCGTTGCTGTGATCACCGGCGGCTCCCGAGCTACGCCCGGCTTGGACGGGCGAGAGCGCCCGTCCCCACACTGTATCGCTAGAAATTCTGTTCTGCCGGGCTTGATGTGTCAAGCGCTGGATGGTGAATTTCTTCAGATCAGTTCAGACGGCTTCAGACTGGCTCCATGGACGTTTCCAGGGATCAGGCGCAAGATCACACTCACTTGCGGGATTTGCTCACCTCCTCCTTGGCGAGTCAGGTGGGCCCAGTAAGTGAGGGGTTCGGGAAACGGGGAAGTTTCCGGACCCCTCCCATACCAAATAAAGGGTTTGGGCACGTCATCGACTTCAGTGCAGAAACATTGCCAACCATAAAATCCGCTAACTCCTTCAAGCTTACCCAGCATTCAAACCCTCTTCCCGTTTCCGATGAGTAGGTCGTGGACGCCAATCCTGCGGCCTCAACGCTCAAAAGCGCATTCATAACTCAGGACTTACGCTGCAATACGGACGGCTATAGCATCCCGAAAAACAGAGGCAACATTCCATAATTCATAGCCGCCATCCCAAATCGTATCTATAATTGTGGAAGTCGCTATCTGGAAGCGACTTACCAACAGTGGGCGAGACTGGAGGGGTGGCAGTGAAGTTGCTGATGCCTGAAAGGCGTCGAGTATCTGGCCGCGCCGCCGCGCTGCTGTCCCAGCCCATGAACCGCGAATTTGAGGCTCGGTTTACCGCCATCCTGCTGACTCTTCTCACAGTCGCGGCGGTACTTTTCGCCGGTTTCAACTACAAGATCGAGCATCAATCTGCGATTCCCGACGATGGCGCGTGGTGGATGGAGCGGAATGGCCGCCTGGTCGCGGACCGATTGGAGCCCAACGGGCCGGCAGAGCGGGCCGGAATCCGGCGCGGGGACGAAGTGGTCAGCGTCAACGGCCGCGCTGTAGACACTTTGGCGGCGGTGACGCGGCAACTTTACTATTCCGGCGTCTGGTCAAAGGCAACTTACTCGCTGATCCGTGGTTCGGTTCCGTTGGATGTGGAAGTGGTGCTGGTTCCAGCCGAGCGCTCGATGAACGATTGGCTGCGGCTGATCGCGCTCATTTACCTCGGCATTGGGCTTTATGTGCTGATGCGGCGCTGGACAGCGTTGGGTTCCACCCACTTCTATATTTTCTGCCTGGTATCGTTCGTTTTCTACTCGCTGCACTACACCGGCAAGTTCAACGCTTTTGACTGGGTCGTCCTGTGGTCCAATGAAGTCGCGTGGCTGCTGCAGCCGGCGCTGTTTCTGCACTTCGTATTGACCTTCCCCGAACGGCGGGAGTTCGTCAGCAAGCATCGATGGTCGATTCCGATGCTCTACTTGCCGGGAGCTGTATTGCTCGGAATCCAGTTGCTGGCTTTCGAGTACTTGAAGGCCAGCGCCTCGCTGCTCTTTGATCTGAACCGGGTGCACTGGGCTTATCTGACGATCTTCTTCGTCTCGGCAGCGGTGGTTCTTTGGAACAACTCCCGCCGGGCCACCACTCCGATTCTGCGGCAGCAGCTGAAATGGATTACTCGCGGCACCATCCTGGCGATAACTCCATTCACGTTTTGTTATGTTCTGCCCTATCTGTTCGGCGTGATGCCTTCCCCCACCATGAAGGTGTCGGTGCTGTCGCTGGGATTGCTGCCGCTGACTTTCGGATACGCCATTTTCCGCTACCGGCTGATGGACGTGGATCTGATCTTCAAGCGCGGCATGGCCTATACGCTGGCGGCGGCGGCCATTGTGGGAGCGTACTTCGCCGGAGTGGCCGCGATTGCAGAGCTGGTGCATACGCGCGTGCCCAGTTCCGGACCTTACGGGCTGGTGGTGGCGGTCGTGGTCACCGCGCTGCTCTTTGATCCGGTGCGGAAATGGATTCAGGAAAAACTCGACCTGTTCTTCTTCCGCACCGGCTACGACTACCGGCGCACGCTGATCGAGTTCGGACGCGAGTTGAGCTCGGAGACCGACCTCGACAAGATGCTTTCCTCGCTCGTGGACCGGTTGGCACGCACCCTGCTGGTGGACCGCATTGCCATCTTCCTCGGCAACAGCGACTCTTCGCGCTTTGAACTTTCGAAATCGTTCGGCATCGCCCACGTCACCGGTCTGGACCTGTCATTTCTCGCGAAACCGCGCATCGAGGACGCTGCCGGACATATCTTCTTCGAAAACACTCACCAGTTGCCGCGTGAGAATGCATCGGCGCAAGAGGCCATCGGACGCCTGGATCTGAACTACTACATCCCCTGCCACGCGCGGCAAAAGACCATCGCCTTCCTCGGACTGGGCAAGACCATGCAAGGCGACTTCCTCTCCAGCGAAGATGTGGAGTTGCTCGAAGCGCTGGCGGGATACATCGGCATCGCCATACAGAACGGCCGGTTGTACGCGTCTCTTGAACAGAAGGTGAGCGAGTACGAGCGGCTCAAGGATTTCAACGAGAACATTGTCGAATCCATCAACGTCGGTGTGATGGCCGTGGATTTGCAGGACCGCATCGAGTCCTGGAACTCGCAGATGGAAGTCATGTATGCCCAGCCCCGCTGGCAGGTGGTAGGGCGTTCGTTGAGCGAGGTTTTTCCGGCCTCCTTCGTGGAAGAGTTCTACCGCGTTCGGCAGAATCCGGGTATTCACAACCTTTACAAGTTCCGGCTTTTGACTCCGAACGGCGAATCGCGCGTTGTGAATGTGGCGATAGCGCCGCTGGTCACCCGCAAGTTCAGCGTGGTGGGACGGCTGGTGATCATGGACGACATCACCGAGCGGATCGAACTTGAAGTCCAGCTTACCCAGGCGGACAAGCTTTCTTCCATCGGGCTGCTGGCCGCGGGCGTGGCGCACGAGGTGAATACGCCGCTAGCCGTGATCTCCTCCTACACGCAGATGCTAGCGAAACAATTGCAGTCCGATCCGCAGAAGGCGGGGCTGCTGGAGAAAATCACCAAGCAGACGTTCCGCGCGTCGGAGATCGTCAATAATCTGCTGAATTTTTCGCGTACTACTGGCACGGAATTAACGGAAGTCAGTCTGAACAAGGTGATCGCGGACACGCTGGCATTGCTCGAGCACCAGTTCAAGGTGGCTCACATCCAGGTGCAGTCCGAGCTTAACGAGAAGCTTCCGTTGATTCAGGGCAACGCCGGGCGCCTGCAGCAGGTGTTTCTGAATTTGTTTCTGAATGCCAAAGACGCGATGGCCGGGGGCGGAGTGCTGAACGTGGCGACGCTGAACGGCGAATTTGTCAGCGTGCGCGTCTCTGACACAGGGTCGGGCATTGCGCAGGAAAACATTCATCGCATCTACGATCCATTTTTCACTACCAAGACGTCGCCGGCGGAGGGTCAGAATCGCGGCACCGGTCTGGGACTTTCTGTTACCTACGGCATCATCCAGGAACACGCGGGCAATATCCGCGTGGAGAGCCGCCCGGGCGAAGGCACCACCTTCACCCTGGATTTCCCATTGATATCGACGAGGAAGGCAGTCCATGTCTGAAGTTGCAGTATCTGAAGTAACGCCGATTCCGCGCCGGAACACACCGGAAAGCGCGCCGGCAAGCGCAGGCAGGATCCTCATCATTGACGACGAAGCGGAAATCCGCGAGTCGCTGGAAACCCTGCTTCAACTCGAGGGCTACACCGTCGTGGTTGCGGGAACCGGGCGGGAAGGTCTGGCGGAAATTGGGCAGCGCACGTTTGATGTGGTTTTGCTTGACCTCGCGCTGCCCGATAAGAACGGGATGGACGTGCTCTCCGAAATTCGTCTGCTGCATCCGCAGCAGGCCGTCATCATGATCACCGCCTACGGAACGGTGGAGAACGCGGTCCGCGCCATGCAGTTCGGGGCCACCAACTTCATCCAGAAACCATGGGACAACGAGAAACTGCTGGCTGACGTGCGCGCCGCCGTCGCCCGCCAGAAGGCGGAAGAAGAAAATATTCAACTGAAGCGTGCGCTCAAGCAGCGCTACAACTTCGAAAACATCGTGGGCAAGAGCGAGCCCATGCTCAAGATTTTCGATCTGGTCGCCCAGGTGGCGCCCAGCCGCTCGACGGTGTTGCTGCAAGGCGAAAGCGGGACGGGCAAGGAACTGATCGCCAAGGCGATCCATCTGAATTCCACGCGGCGCGACCGGCCCTTTGTGCCGGTTAACTCCGGATCGACGCCGCCCGATTTGCTCGAATCCACGCTGTTTGGGCACGTCAAAGGCGCTTTTACCAGCGCGGTTGCATCGAAGAAGGGGCTGTTTGAAGTTGCCGACCGGGGGACGCTCTTCCTCGACGAGGTCGGAACCATGGGCATGGACACGCAGAGCAAGATTCTGCGCGTACTGCAGGACCGCAAGTTCATGCACCTGGGCGGCGTGCAAGAAATTCAAGTGGACGTGCGTATCATCGCCGCCACCAACGTGGACCTTCGCCAGATGGTGCGCGAAGGCAAGTTCCGCGAAGATCTGTTCTATCGCCTCAACGTGATCAGCCTTGATCTGCCGCCGCTGCGACAGCGCCGCGAAGATATTCCGCTGCTGGTGCAGCACTTCCTTCTGAAATACTCCGAGGAAAACGAACGGCCTAAACGCCGCATCACCACTGAGGCACTGCGCCCGCTGGTGAGCTACTCTTGGCCTGGAAATGTGCGCGAACTGGAGAACACGATCGAGCGCGCCGTGGTGCTTTCGTCCGACAGCGACATTGGAATCGATCTGCTGCCCGACCACATCGTGGGCCGGGGCAGCGCGGTTCCTGCCTTGGATGCGAATTCGGGAGCGACGCTGTTCAGCATCATGGAGGACTGCGAGCGGCGGATCATCATCGACATGCTGGAGAAGTGCGCCTGGAACCAGACCGAAGCGGCGGAACGCTTCCACGTCCCGCTCTCGACACTGAATCAGAAAATCAAACGGCTGGCTATCGAGATCAAGAAAAAGAACCGGGAGTAGCGTCCCCGGTTCGCGTAGGGACAGCCGTCCTCGGCGGTCCAGCGGGGCGAAGGCCTGCTCTTGGGACAATGACGGACTAGCGGAACCCGGGGCGAGCTGCGCTCGCCGGGACAGCCGGCGGCGGCTGTCTCTACATGGTCACCGGGCTACCCCGCCGGAAACGAGTTGCGGCTCTTTTCCGCTCTGCTATAGTTCCTTGAGCAGAAGTTCCCCGACCAGACATGGCGTTCGAACTCGAACTGATTTCGCCCATTGAAGTCGCCAAAGACTTTGCGCTGGCGGTTCAGGAATACACCCTGCTGTCGGCGCAATCGCTGGCGAACTTCTTCCGCCGTCCTCTGTACATGGGCGACATGCTGCAGCAGGCGGACCTGATCGGCGTCGGCTCCCTGCCGATTGTGATTCTGACAGGACTCTCCGTCGGTGCGCTGTTGGCGCTGAACGCAGCCAGCACTTTGCAACGATTCGGAGGGATCACGCTCATCGGCCAACTTGTGTCGATCGGCATGGTCACCGAACTGGGCCCGCTGATCACCGGGTTGATGGTGGCCGGGCGAAACGCCTCGGGCATGGCCAGCGAACTGGGCTCGATGATCGTCACCGAACAGATTGATGCCATGCGTGCCCTGGGCACCGACCCCACCAAAAAGCTGATTACGCCACGAATTGGGGCCACCGCTTTCATGCTGTTTTTCCTGACCATCATTGCCGATCTGCTCGGGCTGATCGGCGGCTTCGCGGTCGCGCATCTGATATTTGGCCTCAACTCGCAGCAGTATTGGACCTCGGTGTGGCAGATCCTTGTCTTCCGCGACGTTTTCACCGGCCTGATCAAGCCCGTGCTGTTTGGATTCATCATCGCCACGGTAGGCTGCTATTACGGCATGTCGACTCGCGGCGGCACGCAGGGTGTGGGCCGTTCGACCACCCAAGCCGTGGTCGCTGCTTCGGTGCTGATTCTGATCGTGGATTTCTTCGTCACCAAGTTGATCTTCGCAATTTTTGGTTACAGGTAAACCATGCCGGCTCCCACTCTGCCCAGCGAAAATCCGGCGGCTGCGGTGGTGAGTCCCTCCGGCTACGCCATCGAGTTCGACAACGTATCGATCGCGTTCGATGAAAAAGTCGTGCTCGACGGCATCTCGTTCCAGTTGGCACACGGCGAAACCAAGGCGCTGTTCGGAGTCGCCGGGTCCGGCAAGAGCACCCTGCTCAAGCTTGCCATGGGACTGATGCGGCCCGATAGCGGCCGCATCTTCGTGCTGGGAGAGGAAGTCACGCGCATGTCGGAGCAGGAACTGTTCGAGCTGCGCCGGCGCGTGGGCATCGTGTTCCAGGAAAGCGCGCTCTTCGACTCGCTCAAAGTGTACGAAAACGTCGGCTTCCGCCTGATGGAGGAGCATATCTCCGCTGAGGAAATCGAGCGGCGGGTCCGCGAGGTGCTGCGTTTCGTGGAGTTGGAACGAACTTACGATATGCGGCCCTCCGAACTCTCGGGCGGCATGCGGCGGCGCGTGGCCATCGCGCGCGCCATCATCACCGAACCCGCGGTGCTGCTCTACGACTCGCCTACCGGCGGACTCGATCCTGTAACCTCGAACACGATCGTCGAACTTATCATGAAACAACGTGACGTCTACAAGACCAGCGCCCTCATGGTGACCCACCGCCTGCAGGATGCTTTCACCATGGCGACGCACCAGTTCGATAAGGCCACCAACCAGATGGTCGTTCTACCCAAAGGCCAGTATTGCGAAGTGGCCATGAGCTTCCTGATCCTGCGCGACGGTAAGGTCATCTTCGATGGCGACGCTCACCAACTCGCCACCTCGCGCGACGATTACATTCGCGAATATATTTCGTAACAGTTCGTGGAGGAACGGCACGTGTGGGGACGGGCGCCCTCGCGAGCCTGCCCTGAGCGAAGCCGAAGGGTCCAAGCCGAGCACAGCTCGGCAGGCTGCTGGTGATCACACCACGCTGGACTCTTTATGAACCCCGCTAAACAACCAGAGGGTTTACGGCTTCTTTTCATCGCGCGTTTCGCCGTCGCCCTTCTTCTGGCCACCTTTACCCGGCAGTCCCACTGGATTTTCGTGCGTGCGCTCACGGAAGCCGCCCTTCATCCCCCGGGCGAGGCCAATCGCCGCTTCGCCAAACTTGTCGCGCAGTTGGTCCGCAGCCGCCAGCGCCTTCTGCCAACGCTGTTGCTGCGAAGCCTCCAGCAGGTCGAGTTGGGTTGAACTTGATTCGAAATTTGACGCTTGCACTCCTAGTAATCGCACGGGCGCGCCCGGCTTCCAGTTGTCGAAAAACAGACGCCGCGCCTGGTCGAAAATCTGGTTGTCCATCTGCGTCGGTTCGTCCAGCGAATGCGCTCGCGTGATGGTCGTGAAATCCTTGTAGCGCAATTTCAACTGGAGGGTACGCGCAAAATATCCGCCCTCGCGCAGCCGCCGTCCCACCATTTCGCTGAGACGCATCAGCGTGGACTGCAAGCGCTCGGCATCGCCTGTGTCCTCGTCGAAGGTGTGCTCGTGGCTGATCGATTTGGGATCGACGCTTTCTCCTACCGCGTTGTCGAACCATCCGCCCGCATCCTCGCCGCGCGACTTCCCTGCCAGCGCCAGCCCCCATTTTCCAAAGCGATTTTCCAGATCGCGGTCGTCTAGGCGCGCCAGATCGCCCACTTTCTGAATCCCGATCGCCTGCAACTTTTGCTCCATCACCTTGCCCACGCCGGGGATGTCGCCGACTGCGAGCGGCGCCAGAAACTTCGCCTCTTCTCCGGGCAGCACCCAAAGCACTCCGTTCGGCTCGGCTTTGGCGGAGGAAACCTTCGCGATCAGGCGCGAGGTGCCGATCCCGATCGAGCAGTTCAACTGTGTAGCCGACTTCATTGCCGCGTGGAGCTGGTGCGCCGAACGCAGCGGCCGGCCGTGCAGGCGCTCAGTGCCCGTCATGTCGAGATAAGCCTCGTCCACCGAAGCCATCTCGAGCAGCGGCGAAAAGTGCCCGAGCACTTCGTGCACCTTGTGCGAATACTCGCGATAGCGCTCCGGATGCCCGTTCACAAAAATCGCCTGGGGACAAAGTTTCGCCGCTGTCCGCAGCGGCATAGCCGAGTGCACGCCAAACTTCCGCGCCGCGTAGGATGCGGCCGAAACCACTCCGCGTTCGTTGCGCTGCCCGCCGACCACTACCGGCTTGCCTTTCAGTGACGGGTCATACAGTTCCTCGACGGACACGAAGAAGGCGTCCATGTCGACGTGGAAGATGGTGCGCGGGGAGGAGGTGGTTATCATCGGGAATCGGAATTGGAGTCGGAAGGCCTTGCGGAAGTTTACCGCGAGAATGCTCGTCAAAAGACCCCCCCACCCTCCCGCAAAAAACGCGGGAAGCATGGGCCAGCCCTACCCCCCACCCCCCCCACCTTACGCCGGTCTTTTGGAATCATAGACTTGGCGATTATTTCCCTCCAGGTCTTTGAGGAATAAGGACTTACTTGTAAAGTATTTGTAAATCAATGACTTAGCTCGCGGCGATCGCGATGAATCCGTTTTGCTCTCCGCCAGGTCTTTGAGAAACAGAGACTTAACTGTGAGCGGCCTGGTGTTGGAACCCAGTTTCAAATTGTCAAAGAACGGGGTCTTTCCGGAGCAATGCTTCGGAGCAACAATCTGTTTGCTATGAATCTAGTTTAGCAGGCGGTGTCAAGGTGTTACTTTCCTGCTGGAGTGCGGACTCGTGCTTGAACTGGGACAGTGGGCATGGAGCAGCTTCCGACAATATGCCGACGGAGCGCGCGGGCCCGTGCTCGTGAACGAAGTCCAGAGGGCTGAACTGCGGGTGAGAGAAATCCCCTGATGCCATCGTTCGTGGTGCTCACCCTTCGAAAACCGCGAAGGGTGAGCCAATCGAAGTTGGGGTGGTGCTAAGGTGGACCAGCCCCCGAGAGTATAAACGGAGACCTTCCGAGTTGTTAGCGGTCACGGATCCATCGAGTGGCGCACAAGAATGCCAACGGAAAACGAAGATTTCCATTGGCATTTACTCAGGTGTTCGAAGAGAATAAAAAATAAGACTGATCTACGAGGGGCATAGGGCGCTCGCTGAGCCCTCATCATCCCGATCAGCATGGAGAAAGAAGCCCCGCCTTCATCGGTGCGGACAGACGTGTTGATTTCGTAAAGGAGGGAGAGGGTTGACTTATTGCCCATACACTGACCGGGAAGTAAGCCCCAGCGAGACTAATCGGGAGCACATCATTCCGTTGGCACTTGGCGGAATGAATGGAGTGGAGATTCCGGTTTGCAGGACATTCAACTCTGAGGCGGGGTCCAAACTGGATGGCGCGTTGGCGAACGATTTTCTGGTCGTGACGAAACGCGATAGATATGCGGTGAAGGGGCATTCGGATAAAGAGCCGGTTTTCGTTGACAGGAATTCGTCAGACCCGGAGACAGGGAAACCGTTGCAGGTCTCTCTTGGCCAACGGGAGGGGCTTAGGATTTACTCCCCAATGGATGGGCGATTTCTCACCGATGGCGGGCCGAAGAGCGTGCCTATTCAAATACATCTGGACGTGGATATTGCATTGCGGTTCGTTGCGAAGGTTGCGCTATCCAGTGGCTATTTTGTTTACGGGGATTCTTTTAGGAGCAATGTTAAGCACCAGGAATTTAGAGCCATCATGAATCATCGACCACCTGACCTCGGAGAAGCAATTTATGAAATGGAGGCACGGGTGGACGACAGGCTCTCAACCGACATGGGCGAGCAGCTGCAGGTCTTCCGATCAATGTGTCGCGCTGTGGAACCATATTCCCTGATAGGTCTGGTTCCCGGGCCGGGGCGGTTCGCTGCCTATGTCGGGATACTTGGAGACTACATGGGAATGATTAGCGTCCTCGCCGACGTTAGCACCTTCCCCAATCACGATACGTTTCGCTGGGGTCATGTAATAGTCCTGAACAAACAAGGGCCAACTAGGCTTTCTTTCAGGAGTGCGCTGGAGAAAATGGTTGGCCTTGCGTGAGCGCCGCCGCCCTAACAAAGCTGCGGAGTCATGACTCTGTCCGGGCATTGTCCCGCGATCCCACTTCGCGATGACGGCTCGTTAGCCGTGCACCGGCTCCTTCTTCAACTCCGCCGCTGCGACCGCATCGGCGCTGGCCCGCGCCTGTCGCGCGCGCTCATAGATCTTGCCATACTCGCGCGCCGAAGCTCCCCAGGAGAAATCGCGGCCCATTCCGTTGCGCATCAGTGTCTGCCATGACGACGGATCGCGGTAGGCGAGCAAGGCTTGCTTGATGGTCGCGAGCAGCGCCTCGCCCGTGTAATCGGTGAACTTGAAACCCGTGCCCTTGCCGGTGCGCGCGTCCCAGGGGTCGATGGTGTCATCCAGACCGCCGGTTGCCCGCACGATGGGAACGGTTCCATACTTGAGGCTGTAAATCTGGTTCAGCCCGCAGGGCTCGTACCTTGAAGGCATCAGGAACATGTCCGCGCCGGCTTCAATTTTGTGCGCGATGGCGTTGTCGAAGGCGACCTTGGCGGCTATCTTGTTCGGAAACTGTTTGTTCATCCGCTGGAACATTTCTTCGTAGGGCTTGTCGCCCGTTCCCAGAGCGACGACGATCATCTCTTCGCGCGCCAACCGGTCCATGATCTGGGAGATCAGATCGAAACCTTTCTGGGCGGCGAAGCGCGAAACGATGCCGATCACCGGGAGCTTGGAATTAGCGTCCGCGTTCGTGACTCCGAAGGCGTGCAGCAAATCCTGTTTGCATTTCAGCTTGCCGCTCAGATCCTGGGAGGAATACTTTGCGGTGATGAATTTGTCGGTCTGCGGACTCCATTCCTCGTAGTCCACACCGTTCAGGATGCCGGTTACGGTCGCGGCGCGATCGCGCAGCACACCTTCCAAGCCAAATCCGTATTCGGTGGTCTGGATCTCCTGACTGTATTTCTTGCTGACCGTGGTGACGAAGTCCGAGTGCACGAGCGCGCCTTTCAGGAAATTCACCTGCCCAAAAAATTCCATATTCGAAATTGTGAGCAACTCCCAGGGCAGCATCAGAAGCGGCAAAATATCGGACGGGAACAAACCCTGGTATCCCATGTTGTGGATGGTAAAAACGGTGGCGACGTCGCGAAATGCGGGATCTTCGGCGTAGAGCGTGCGCAACATCACGGGCACGAGGGCGGACTGCCAGTCGTGGCAGTGGAAGACATGCGGCACGCCCAGGATTTTGGAAGCTTCGAGCACGGCCCGCGAGAACAGCGCAAAGCGCTCGGCGTTGTCGGGATAGTCACCGGCTGCGGTTCCGTAGAGCGCCTCGCGATCGAAGTATGGCGGATAATCCACAAAATAGAATCGCACCCCGGCGGGCGAATTCGTGCCCGCCGTCACCACCGAGCAGAAGCGATACTGGTCGTCGAAAGGGATGGTGATGCTGCGCACCACCGTTTGCGGATCGGTCAGTTTGGTTTGACGATAGCGGGGAACATACACGCTCACTTGATGTCCAAGAGCGGCCAGCGCGCGCGGCAAGGCGCCGACCACGTCGGCCAGTCCGCCAGTCTTGGAAAAGGGAACACACTCGGATGCTGCGAAAGCGATATGCATGGCGAAGACGCCTCCTGAGCGAGAACTCGATAGGCCTCGCTCACGTTATGATGGTTTCTGCGTTTCTACGCTGCGCGGTCATGATCAGGACGCAAAGAGAGACGCGGCCAGCCGCGTCTCTACCGGAAGAGAACTCCGCCAGTCTAAAGCCAGAACGAGAGAGGGTCAACGTGCCGAAGGGCGCTACTGTACAAACGAGTTCACGCAAGCCAAAACTGGGACAGCATTTCCTGGTCAGCGAACCGGCGGCGCTGCGTATTGTAGAAGCGCTGGGCGATGTTTCCCAGGCCACGGTGCTTGAGATCGGCCCCGGGCGCGGCGCCATCACCGATCTGCTGGCAGGGAAGGCGCGACGGCTGATTGCGGTGGAATTAGACCGCGTCCTTTCGGCGCAGTTGCGGATGAAATTCTCCCTGCACCCGAGTGTTGAAATCATCGAAGGCGACATCCTGAAGATTGAACTGGACACGGTCTTCGGTGCGAAGCCCGGCAGCCTGCGCACCGGATTGAGTTTCGCGCCCGAGCCAGCGCGCGTCGTCGGCAACCTGCCGTATTACATTACCTCCGACATTCTGCTGCGGCTGCTGGAATATCACCGTTACTTTTCGACCATTGTCATCATGGTGCAGAAGGAGGTTGCCGATCGCCTGGCGGCTTCGGCTGGAAGCCGCGACTATGGCCTGCTTTCGGCAACGACGCAGCTTTACGGCAGAGTCGAGCAACTCTTCACGCTTCCGCCGGGAGCGTTTTCTCCGCCTCCCAAGGTACATTCGAGCGTGGTTCGGATTACAATCAAGCCGCGGCTGGAATCGCTGCGGGTTCCCGAGGCCGAGTTCATTGCGTTCCTCAAACTTTGCTTTGGGCAGAAACGCAAGACTCTCTGGAATAATTTAAAAACGCGGTACGATGAAGGCGCGCTGCGGGCAGCATTGACGAAAAGCGGCGTGAAACCTGCGATCCGGGCGGAAGCGCTGCCGCTGGAGAGAACCGCCGCTTTGTTCCGCGCGCTGCGCGACGGCAGTTCATAGTCTTCGCGGGCATAGTTTTCGCTCGCGACTTTTCGCGGGCGTGGGCGCCCGCCACACGAGCTTCTGATGACTTCCGCTTTGCGAACTCCCGCTGTTGCTGGCAGGTTTTATCCGGGCCGCGCTGACGAATTGCTGCGCGAAGTTCGAGAATTTACTTCTCCCGGCAAGGCTCAGGTCGAGAGCGGCCGCGTCGCCGCCATCGGATGCGTCGCTCCCCATGCGGGATATATCTACTCCGGCGGTGTCGCAGGCGCCGTGTATTCGCGCCTCGAAATCCCCGGGCACTGCGTAATTCTCTGCCCCAATCACACGGGCAAGGGACGTCCGCTTGCCGTAATGGCGAACACAACGTGGCAGACCCCCTTGGGCGAGATAGCCGCGGACGCGGAGTTGGGCACTTGCTTGCTGGATCGCTTCCCTGCGCTGCAAGAGGACAGCGCCGCGCATCGCGGCGAACACGCCATCGAGGTCCAACTTCCTTTCCTGCAGACGCGACGGCCAGAAGTGCATATTGTGCCGATCGTCGTCGGCACCAGCGACTTTGAAATGCTGCGCGGATTGGGTGAAGCGCTGGGGGATGTGATTTCCGATCGTCAAGGAGAAGATCGCAAAGAGAAAGTGCTGATCATCGCCTCCAGCGACATGAACCATTACGAGTCCGATGCGGTTACTCGCGTCAAAGACCACAAGGCGATTGAACGCGTGCTGGCGATGGATGCGCGCGGACTCTGGGAAGTGGTGCTGAATGAAGACATCAGCATGTGCGGATTCGGGCCGACGATTGTCATGCTTACCGCGGCCAAGCTTCTGGGCGCGACTTCGGCCACACTGGTGAAGTACGCAACTTCGGGAGAGGTCTCCGGCGATTACGAGTCGGTGGTGGGCTACGCGGGAATTATTGTCGAGTAGGAAAACAGCGCGCGGTAAATAAGCCCGCGGATAGACGCGGCTGGCCGCGTCTCCTGCGTTTTCCGGACGGCGTTAGCGGAAACGGGCAATCCCGTCTCTAGAGGAAGAAAATCAGTGAACTCCGGCGTGCTCCAGCAATCGTTGGGCGCGGGCGCGGGTTACGTTGATCACGGACTGGTCGGCGATGATTTCATCGAGGATGGGCTGAATCGCCGCGACGTCTATCAGTTGATGGGTGCTGGCCATTTCCTCCATGCGCTTGAGTTCTTCGTCGAGCGCTAACTTCTGGTAGTGGCGATCGTACTGGAGCCGATGTCCGAATTCCAGCGTGGCCGAAAGACTTTGCATCAGGCTGGTCAGATCCTGCACGGCGGGGTTGGGAGAGAAGTTGTAGGTGGACTCGCCGCTGCGATGCGCGTCCTTGTAGCTGAGCGTCTTCGTGCCGGTAAAGGCGAGGCCCTTGTGATGGGAAGCGACGTCCTTCTGAAAATATCGGGCCTTGGCCGCCAGTTCGAAGATTTTCTGCCGCGTTTCCGCAGCTACGGTGAAGTCGAGATCGAAGCTGTCATTGTCGTGTAAATCGGTCTCGTCGGAATCGGCGGACAGGCGGCCGCTCGACTGGTAGTGGGCCGGGCCATCAGATTGAACGCGAATCGAGTAATGCTCCGGCTGTGAGGCGGGGAAATCGAGGGTGAAGGTGACCACGGGCCCGGCTTCCGTTTGCGAGTAGGAAAGGATCGAAGAAAGGACGAGCAGGGAGGCAATCTGAAATGGACGAGGCATGGGCCGCTGTAATCATTGGGTATGGTGGCGAGGAGTGTCAAGAGGAGGCGTAGCCTGCAGTGTCGGTGCTTTCAGATAGATCTGGCTGGCGATCCGGCCGTTGTTGTTTTAGCGCTCTGGCGTTCTCGGGTCGCGGCGGTGTGGAGATGGCAGATGGCGATGGCGAGGGCATCGGCGGCGTCGGCGGGCTCGGGGATCTGATCGAGATTCAGAAGGCGCGTCACCATTTGCTGGACCTGATGTTTTTCGGCGCGGCCGTATCCGACCACCGCGGACTTGATGGAGAGTGGGGAGTATTCGGCGACTTCGAGTCCGGCGGAAGCGGCGGCCAGCATGGCGACACCGCGCACCTGTCCGAGTTTCAGGGCAGACTTCACGTTGGCGGCGTAAAAAACGTCTTCGATCGCGACGCGGTCGGGGCGGTGTTGAGAAATGAGTTCCTGCAGGCCGATGGAGATGCGCGACAGGCGCGCGGGCATGGGGTCGCGCGGGGAAACTTTGATAGCGCCGCAGACGATGCAGACCAGGCGATCGTTGTTGCGTCCATCGGTGAGCAAGTCGACTACGCCGTATCCGGTGTATTCGGTGCCGCAGTCGATGCCGAGGACGCGCATGGAGGAAGTGTAGCAGGGCAGTTGCCAGTGGTCAGTTGGCAGTTTCTCGCTTTCAACAGCATCTTGGTCTGCGCGATTTGGCTTGTTCGTTTTCCCTTCGGAACGCTGCATAGGCGTTGGGCGAGGATTGCTGATGGGTTCTATCCAGAAAGCGCTGGTAGGCGGACTCATCGAAGATTTCGCGCAGCGCTGCAACGAGCACTGTGAATGAGCGAATTATTGCCACGAAAATCGCGCTGGCCTTTGCTCTGTCCGGTCTTGATTCCAGCGTTTCGCGGACAAGAGTGTCCGCGCTACACGTTCTTGGGCTCATGATTGCTCCTCTATTGCCAGCCTTGTCATTACGAAGGGGGATTCTTTTGTGGCTGCGGATTTGCTTCCGGAAATTATTCGCAGGCATTCCAGGGCTGATTCGATCAGGATCATGGCTACCATCACGACCAACACTCCGGTGACGGCGGCATCGAGGCGATCGTTGAAGATCAGGCGTGGGTTCGCTCCGGCAGCAGCCAGTTGACGAGCGTGAGTGAGGAAACCGATCCGCGGATTAGGATCGAAGATCTTGTGCCACGACGCGATAAACGTTATCGCCACGAGCCCGAACAGTGGAACCAGCGTGACGAACACGTAATGTAATCGACTTACCTTGGCGCAAGCCATCTTCACAATGATGGTGGTCGCCACGCAAAGCGCAACGGTCGCCAACAATTGATTGCAAATACCGAAGAGCGGCCAGAGCGAATTAATGCCTCCCAGCGGATCCTTGATGCCCTGCCAGACGAAATATCCCCAGGCTGCGGCGACCACCGCGCTGGTGAAGAGAATCGACGGGTACCAACTGGTGCGGCCTAACGGTCTCCAGATGTGGCCGAGCGCGTCCTGCAACATGAAACGGCCGACACGCGTGCCCGCGTCCAGTATGGTAAGGATAAACAGCGCTTCGAACATGATGGCGAAGTGATACCAGAGCGCCATGACCGCCTGTCCGCCCAGAGTGTTGGAAAAAATCTGTGCCATGCCGACCGCAAACGCGGGAGCGCCGCCGGTGCGGTTGAACAGAGTCTGTTCGCCGACGGCGTGCGCCAGAGTTGCCATCTCGGCAGCGCTGACTTGGAATCCCCAGGAACTGATAGTAGTCACCGCCGCTTCCGGCGCCTGACCGACAATGCCGGCAGGACTGTTGACGGCGAAGTAGACGCCGGGCTGCAACACAGACGCCGCAATCATGGCCATGATCGCGACCATCGACTCGGCCAACATGCCGCCGTAGCCGACCATTTGAGTCTCTGGCTCGCGGCGGATCAGCTTGGGGGTGGTGCCGCTGGAAATCAGGGCATGAAATCCGCTGATGGCGCCGCAGGCGATGGTGATAAATGCGAAGGGAAAGATCTTTCCGGCGAACACGGGTCCGTTGCCGTCGGCAAAGCGGGTCAGGGGCGGCATGTGCAGGGACGGGCGCAGCGCCACGATGCCGACGGCCAGCAGTGAAATGGTCCCGAGCTTCACGAAGGTGCTCAGGTAGTCGCGGGGCGCGAGCAGCAGCCATACCGGCAGCGCAGACGCGGCGAATCCGTAAACGATAATGAGAATGGCGAGCGTGGGAGCACTCAGCGTGAAGACGGCTGCCCACGAGGGCGTCTCGGAAACCCACTGTCCACCGAAGATGGCAGCGAGCACGAGCACAAATCCGAGAGCCGAAGCTTCGAGAACTTTGCCAGCACGGAAGCGGCGCAGATAGACGCCCATCAATACGGCGATGGGCACGGTCATGGCGATAGTGAACGCTCCCCAGGGACTCGACTTGAGCGCGTTGACGACGACGAGCGCGACCACAGCCAGCAGAATCACGATGATGCTGAGCACGGCGACATAGGCGATAACGCCACCCACGCGGCCGATTTCAGATTTCGCCATCTCGGTTAGCGATTTGCCGTCGCGGCGCACGGAGAAGAGCAGGATGACGAAATCCTGCACGCAACCCCCTAGTACGGCGCCGGCGATGATCCAGAGGGTACCGGGGAGGTATCCGAACTGTGCCGCTAGCACGGGGCCAACGAGCGGGCCGGGGCCGGCGATGGCGGCGAAGTGGTGTCCGAAGACGACCCACTTGTTGGTGGGAACGAAGTCGCGGCCGTTGTCGAGACGCTCCGCCGGAGTAGCCCGCAGGGGATCGAGGGCCAGCACTTTGGCCGAAATGAAACTGCTGTAGAAGCGATATCCAACGGCGTAGGTAGAGACGGCGGCAACGACGAGCCAGAGGGCGTTGATCTGTTCGCCGCGATGCAAGGCGATGGTGGCCAGTGCCAGGGCTCCGAGCAGACTGACGGCAATCCAAAGGAGAACGCGTAAGGTTTTTGGCATGCGGGCCGTGGTAGTTTTGCGAACGTCCGGTGACGAGTGTCCGGCGGCGAATATTGTGGCGAAAACCGGCCAGGTTCGCAAGCCGGATGTTGCCTTCCGCATTGAGACGAGGCAAGCCGCGGCTCCGTGCGCGAGCGAAGCAGCGTGATAACCTAATACCACCGGATTACGGACATCTGCGGCACGGGCGGAGTGCATACACTCAGGGGCCGACTCATACTCTTAGCGGGAAATCACATGAGGAGCAGGCGATGAAAATTGGAATGCTGACGGGCGGCGGCGACTGCCCCGGGCTGAATGCGGTCATACGGGCGGTGGTGCGCAAGGGCAGCTTCCACTATGACGACGAGTTTGTGGGATTCGTGGAGGGCTGGCGCGGGGTGCTGGAAGACAAGACCATACCACTCGACCTCTCGTCGGTGGGCGGCATCCTGCCCCGCGGAGGAACGATTCTGCGCACTTCGCGCACCAATCCTGTCAAGCGTGAGGGCGGCCTGCAGCGCTGCGCCGAGAACCTCAAAAAACATGGCTGTGACGCGCTGATCGCCATTGGCGGCGATGACACGCTCTCGGTGGCGCAGAAACTTTTCGACAACGGAGTCAAAGTGGTGGGCGTTCCGAAGACGATCGACAATGATCTGTCGGGCACCGACTTCACCTTCGGTTTCGACACGGCGGTGAATGTGGCCACCGAAGCCATTGACCGTGTGCATACGACGGCCGAGGCGCACAATCGCGTGATCGTGGTGGAAGTGATGGGTCGCGCCGCGGGCTGGATTGCGATCTATAGCGGCATCGCCGGCGGCGCCGACGTCATACTGATCCCCGAAGTTCCTTTCGATATTGACCAGGTGGCGGAACTGATTCGGCAGCGCCACGCCCGGGGACGATACTTCAGCATCGTGGTGGCAGCCGAGGGCGCGAAGTTTGCCGGGGGTGTCGAGATGGACAGTTCAGGGCAGGAGCGCGATGAATTCGGCCATCTGCGGCTGGGCGGAATCGGCTTGACGGTGGCGAACGAGATCGAGAAACGGACGGGCTTCGAGTCGCGATCGGTTGTACTTGGACACATCCAGCGGGGGGGGTCGCCGAGCGCTTTCGACCGGGTGCTGGCGACGCGCTACGGACTGGGCGCCATCGACATGGTGCACGGCGGCGAATTCGGTCAGATGGCCGCGCTGCGGGGGAATAAGATTATTTCCGTTCCGCTGGCGGAGGCCATCTCTTCAAATCGTAAGGTGGATAAGGAAATTCTGGACGCCGCCACCGGCATTCTTGACAAGCTCGACTACAAGGGTCCGAAAACTTCCTGAGCTGGCGCGAGCAGAAAAACGACAATTTTGGCCTCAATGATCTGCTGAAAAGCGTACTTTCGGTGCGCTGCCCCTGAAGGGGCATCCGATTTCGAGAATTCTGGTATCGCTAAAGCGATCCTGATACAAATCCCGCCGCGCTAAAGGGATGCCCTTACGCGGAACTCGAGTATTTCCGCCTCCGGTTGGCAAATCTGGCCCTTGACCGTCTGGAAGTGACGTTGGGACAAACGGCCGACTATGACAAAAGGTACCCACCAGGGTGGGATTTGCTTGGCATTGGCGTGGGTTTCGGGGCATACTAAGTCAGCACTCCCCGAGGCCGAATCACGCTTTCGAGGGGGGATCCCGTGTCGATGTTTCAAGATGAAACCCAGCCTGAGCACCATCTGGAGCGGTCAACGCCGCTACCGTTGCAACGCTCGCCGCAGGATGCGGAAGTGCAACGGAAACGGATGCTCATTGCCCTCGGCATACTGCTGGTGGCACTGGTGGCGGTAGTTCTTAAGGACTGGGATTTCTGGTTTCCGCCGGACGGTGAAGTCCAGGAAGCCGTGTTTCGAAGCAAGAGCAGGAATGTGATTGTGACCGCGCCCTCTGGCGCACCGGCGGCTTCCGCCCATGAACGCAAGCCAGCCAAGTCCGCGGCACCCGCTGCGGCTGAAGCTCCTTTCATAGCAACTACGGAGCGCGCCGCGCTTCCTCCTCTGCAGGTAGAAGTGGTGGCCGGAAACCGTCACATCAACGTGCCCGCGAAAAGCAACGCCATCCACCTGGATGTAGATTCGGGCGCGACGTCAACCGGATCCGGCGCTCCCGCATCGGCGCCGAATGCGATGGTTAATGCCGGCGATCGGGTGCAGCTCTCGCCGCAGACGGCGCAGAGTGTGACTGTTTCGGTGCCGCCGGATTATCCGTTGCTGGCGCGGCAGATGAAGGTGCAGGGTGCGGTCAGTCTGCAAGCGCTGATCTCGCGAGAGGGCACAATCCAGGAGTTGCAGATTCTCAGTGGCCCGGCAATCCTGGCGGCTGCAGCGCGGGAGGCGGTCAAGCAGTGGCACTTCAAGCCCTACATGCTGAACGGGCAGGCGGTGGAAACTCAGGCTCGCATCACGGTGAACTTCACCATTTCCACGAATTGAGCGTGTGTCGCGGACATTTTTGCCCGCAACAAGACGAGGCAAGAGCAACGGCCGCGGGCGAGTGTGTCCGCCACAGGAAGACGGCTTGATTGAGCCCAAAATTAAACGGGCGCCCGAATTCTGTCGAATCCAGAGCGCCCGGGCAGCCCTCCCCCAGAACTGCTCAACTGGAATGTAGGACTAACCCGCAAAACTGAAAATGGCACGCGGGTGTAATCTTGCTCCACCAAAGTGCCACCCCGCAAATCGCAGATTACAAAGGCGAAAACCCAACTCGAATGCCGGGTTCACTCGGAAAGTACCATCTTCCCGGGTGACACTCCCGTGGAAAAAGGAGAGCCCGCAATAGCCGTGGGAAGGCCAGTAGACGCGTTATAGGTATAACCTACGATCCCGTTCCCAGCCTGACTTCCGATATAGAAATAGTTGCCGCTGGGATCGATGAGAGCGAACAGGCCGCCCGCGGCCAAGCTGAATGGTGAGTTGGTTGCCGCGACCAGTTGTCCGTTCGTGGGATCGATCGCGAAACACCAGATGGAGAAGCTCGATCCCGTGGTCACCGCGTAAACAAACCTGCCACTGGGATCGACGGTAATCGCGGTGGGGCCGGCGCCGTTCGCGGCGGTAAAGGGCGAGCCAAGTATCGTGGTCGTCAGGGCGCCGGTATTGGGGTCGATGTTGAAGCCGGAAATATTGCCGACGGTGGTCGCATACGGGGGAGGGTTGCTGGCCGAAGGATTCGCGACGTAGAGGAAGCTATCGCTCCCATCCACGGCCAGGCCGAAGGCTCCCGCTCCCGAAGAGACCGGAGAATTCTTCACCGGGCTAAGCACGCCATTCGCGGCGGAACATTGTGGTTCTGAAGCCAGCTGGGGCGGACAAAATGAAAAACCGGAGACCATCCCGATGCTTGGATTGGTCACGTACACGAACTTGCCGGAATGGGTGAACAGAATCTCGCTTGGATCCGAGTTCGCAGGGACGGGCGATCCCACCGGCGACAAAGCGCCGCTACCGGGATCGATGGAGAAAACGGAAATGTCGTTCGTAAAATTATTGGTCACCAGCAAGTAACTGCCTGAAGGGTCGATGACGGCCGCATCCGGACCTGAGCCGCCAACCGGGATCGGAGTGCCACTGAGCGTCAAAACACCGTCGAGGGCGACGTTGAAAATCGAGATTGAGTTGCTGCGAGAATTGACCGCGTACAGAAACTTCTTCGATGGAAGCAACGCCAGGCCGGTGGGCGTGGTTCCCACCACTTGCGGCGTTTGCGCTCCCATGGTGATGACACCGGTTGCACCGTCGATGTGCAGCAGCGCCACGGAGCCATTCTTGGGCAGGGTTACATAGGCATTGTGGTCAGGCCCCTTAAGGCTAACGCTGCTGCTGCTGCCGCAGGAAAGGGAAAGTCCGGCCAGAAGCAGAATTATGACCACGGCCATGACCGCAAGAGTCCGGCGAAGACCACTTTGACCTACCAGTGCGGCACCCGCCGCCCTTAGAAATCTCATTTGCGAACTTGCTCCTCAATATCATCAATATCAAAACGAGAACGAAAAAGGTCGTGTTCACTATCGTGCACGAGAAGACGAGAACTGGCAACTGCGAGTCTTACCTGTGCGAGTCTGGCCTGACGCGACCCTAGTTTTGAAGCTGGAACTCTTTATTCTTGGATGCGCGGGTGCGGCGCCGGGGCTGTGCGGGAGTGCAAAAGGGCGCGGCCCCAAAGCCCGGCGATGCCTGACGGCGGGATGTGTTCTAATCGTTACAGTTCGAAGCATTACAGTTCGAAGCGACGTCGTGATTGACATCCACTGCCACCTTTTGCCCGAGGTCGACGACGGCCCCAAATCCTGGGAGGTAGCCGTCGAAATGTGCCGCATGGCGGCAGCGGACGGCATTACCCACTCGGTGGCAACACCGCACGCCAACGATCGTTACCCTTACGATCGCGGATATCTCGCGGCACTTCTCGACCAACTGCGAGAAAAAGTCGGCTCTGCACTGGAATTGCAATTAAGTCTGGGCTGCGATTTTCATCTTTCCTTCGAGAATCTGGAGCGGGTGCTCGAACAACCGCACACCTATACGATTGGCGAAACGAAGTATCTGTTGATTGAACTCAGCAACTTCAGTGTCCCGACCCGGCTTGGTGACTGCTTCACTCGTCTGGGAGATCGCGGGCTTACGCCGATTCTGACTCATCCCGAGCGTAACCCGATTCTGCAGCAAACACCGCAGCGCATCCTGGAATGGGCGGAGCAGGGCTGTCTGATTCAGGTGACGGCCTCGTCGCTGACGGGGTTTTGGGGAGAGCGGCCCGAGATCATCGCCCACTGGCTGCTCGATCGCTCTGCCGTACACATTCTTGCTTCGGATGCTCACGACACGAAGCGCCGCATCCCGAATCTTTCCGCGGCGCGCGCTGTGGCGGAAGACATCGTGGGAGCCGAGTATGCCGAAGCGCTCGTTGAGGGAAATCCGGGGGCGATCGTGAAGGGGATGCCGATCCCTTATTGCCCGCGGCCGGTGCTGGATTAGGGTAAACACCTGGCTACGGCAACTATTCGATCCATTATAATGGCCCACACGAATGCCTCTCGCCTCTGGCACAAAACTTGGCCCTTATGAAATTCAATCCCCGCTTGGCGCGGGCGGCATGGGCGAAGTCTACCGTGCCAAAGATAGCCGGCTTGGTCGTGATGTGGCCATCAAGGTCCTGCCGGAATCGATGGCGAGAGACGCCGAACGGCTGCGGCGATTTGAAACTGAGGCGCGTGCGATTGCGGCGCTGAACCATCCCAACATTCTTTCTATTCACGACATCGGCACGTATAACGGCGCGCCTTATCTGGTGTCAGAGTGCCTTGAGGGTCAATCACTGTGGCTCGCGTTGAGGGGTGGGGCGCTGCCTTTGCGTCGCGCCGTCGACTACGGCACTCAAATCGCGCAGGGCCTGGCGGCGGCGCACGACAAAGGGATCGTTCATCGCGATCTGAAGCCGGAAAATGTTTTCGTCATCCACGATGGGCGGGTGAAGATTCTCGATTTTGGATTGGCAAAGTTGACGCAGCCGGAAGCGTCTTCTTACGAGGGCGCGACCATGGAGGCGGCGCCCACCTCCGCCGGCGTCCCGCTCGGCACGGTGGGATACATGTCGCCTGAGCAAGTCAGAGGTGAGCCTGCCGATGCCCGTGCCGACATTTTTTCGCTGGGGACGATTCTGTACGAAATGATCTCCGGGCGTCGCGCCTTCCGGCGAGATACTTCAGCCGAGACAATGACCGCGATTCTGAAAGAGGACCCGCCGGAGTTGAGCCTTACCGGAAAACCGATTTCGCCCGAACTGGAGCGCATAATCAGAAGATGCCTCGAGAAAAACCCGCTGCAAAGGTTTCAATCAGCGCGGGATTTGGCGTTCAATCTTGAAAACCTGTCGGGAACTTCTTCCACAAGCGGCAACCGGCACCGCCAGGTTTGCAGTTGCAACGGCCGAAAAGAAAACGTCTCTCAAGTGGGTGATGACGCTTGCGGCCGGCGCGCTTTTACTGGCGCTGGCGGCGGCAGGTATCTGGATGCTGGGAGCACGCAGCAGTTCGCTGCCGCTGCCGACTTATCACCAGCTGACGTTTGATCGCGGACTGGTCTATGCCGCGCGCTTTGCTCCGGACGGCCGCTCCATCTATTACAGCGCCAGCTGGAATGGCGAGCCGGTCCAACTCTACTCCACCCTGCCCGATGCTCCTGAGTCGCGCCCATTGAATCTCGGCAACTCCACGTTGTTCGCTGTCTCTGCCTCTCAGTTGGCGATTTCGGCGGGCTGCAAGGACCGCTATATCGGGCTTTGCCAGGGAACCCTGGGTCTGGTACCCCTTGCCGGGGGCACGCCGCGGGAAGTTGCCGACAGTGTGCTGGCCGCCGATTGGAACGTCGAGGGCAGCGAGATGGCGCTCATCCTGCAGGTTGAGGGAAAGTACCGCGTGGAGTTCCCTCGGGGGAAGACGCTCTATGAGAGCACCCACCCGCTCGGATACTTGCGAATCGCGCCGCGCGGCAATGCTGTGGCGTTTGTTGAATTTAGTTCGGTCGATGGCGATGCGGGTTGGGTGATTGCCGTGGACCGCAATGGAAAGCAACTGCTCCGCTCGGTGACGTTTATCAGTACGGAGGGTTTGGCGTGGTCTCCGTCGGGTGAAGAGGTCTGGGTAGGGGCCACCCGGACGGAGGGATGGGCGAATGAAGTGATCGGTCTCGGCTTCAATGGGAAGCAGCGCGTGGTTCTTCGACTGCCGGGCATTCTCCGGCTTCACGATGTGTCGCGCGATGGGCGAGTGCTGCTTTCGAAAGAATCATGGAGAAGCGGACTGCAATTCCGCGGACTAGCGGATAAGAAGGAACGCGACCTGAGCTGGCTCGACTATGCATCTCTCCGGGATATTTCGTCAGACGGCACTTTGATTTCGTTTGACGACTGGGGCTCGGCAGCAGGCGCTTCGGGCTTGGCCTTCGTGCGAAGAACCGACGGCTTCCCCGCCATAAAACTCGGACAGTACAGCGAGCCGGTGCTTTCGCCGGACGCAAAACAGGTTTT
>DATEQN010000030.1:0-25627 GCA_035272625.1 Terriglobales bacterium
TCACTTCCTGTACTTTCATCGTCCGCTCCATTGCGGCCTGCGTGTAAGAGAACATGCCTTCCATGCTCTCCTACCCTCGCCGCCTGCAAAGCGGACAGATCACTTGCTATCTCAACCGGACATATCATGTGCTAACGACACAGCGCGGTCGGGTGATCGACGATGGTCCAATTTTCATGTATCCTAGCGCCCGTTGCCAGCCCCTCATGACCACTAAAGTATTTATTTCTCAAAGACCTGGCGGGAAACGAACCCAATAACAAGCCTGAAATGCGACCTAAACTATTGATTTATAAATACTTACATCTAAGTCCTTATTTCTCAAAGACCTGGCGCCTCTCACGCGCTAAGTCTTTCATTCTGAAAGACCACGACCAGAGGGGTCCAAGCCGATTTGTCCGCTCCACACAAACCACACGAACTTATTCTTCGTTCTGGTCGCGGTCTTGCGTCGTTGTCGCGGTTGAGTCGGCCTCGGCTGGAACTGGCTTCTGCAGATCGATCACCGGCAATCCCGCTTTCTTCAGTTGCTCGTTCAGCTCCCGAATATCTTTCGACTTGAGCTGGCTCCACGCGGACAACTGCTCTTCGAGCGCCTTGTCCAGTTCTCCGAACATCGCGACCTGCTGTGTCGTCGGAGCGGCGTCGGCGGTATCGAGAGCACTGACGAGCGTGTTGAAGCCGTTGTTCAGCCGAGCCAGGCTGCGGCTTTCGGGAGTGCTCAGGTAGCGCGCACTATAGTCGCCTTCTTCGCCCTCGATGGACGCGGCTTTCGCTTCCAGTTCAGCGGCAGGCTTTGCGATCGCTGCGTGACTCGGGAGCGCTTTTAACTGCGCTCGCAGGCTGCGCACCTGCTGTATGGCTTCGTAATCGCGGTGGAGTGCGTCGGCAATTTTCTGGTCGAGTTCGAATTGGCGGCGCAGATCCTCGGGCGAAGTCTTCACCCGCGGATCCATGCGGATGTCGAGCGTCTGCGTGTAACTCTGGCCTCCAACGGTGAGCACCAGTTTGTACCGTCCCGGCAGCACAGCGGCGCCGAGCGGATAAAGCGGCGTGTCGTGATAGATGGCCGAAATCGGATAGTCGCGCGTCAACACGTCGGGAGCAGGATAGGTCAAGTCCCAGATGAAACGATGCATGCCAGAACTGGCGGACAGCGTTCGCGGCGAGCGCACCCAGTACATCGGCACGTTGAACTCTTTAGGGTTGACCGGTTCGGGTTTGTCGGCACTGGAAAAATGCCGCACGACGCGCCCTGATGAGGCATCGACAATTTCCAAAGTGACCGCACCGGAAGCCGCCGTTTTCAGCCAGTAGTCGATCATCGCGCCATCGGGAGGATTTTGTCCGGCAGGTTCTTCCGGCGGCAGGGGCGTGTCGGTGTTGTTGTTGCGGCGCACACGATAAGTGAGTTGCGGCGCAAAAAGATGCGCGGTCGAGTCCGAAACCTCCGCGCTGAACTGCCGCAGCGGCGTGATGTTATCGAGGACCCAGAACGAACGTCCGTGAGTTCCGACAACAACATCGTCATGATGAACCACGAGATCGCGGATCGAAGTCGGTGGCAGATTCATCTTCAGCGACTGCCAATGATCGCCGTCGTCCCATGACACATACACGGAGCGTTCGGTGCCGGCAAAAAGCAGTCTCTTGCGCTCCGGATCTTCGCGCACCGTGTTAACAGGCTCGTTATCAGGCAGTCCGCTGACGATTTTCTGCCACGTGTTCCCGCCGTCGTGCGTGCGGTAAATAAAAGGATGCAGATCATCGAGGCGGAAGCGGTTCACCGCAGCGTAGGCAGTTGGGGTATCGAAATGTGATGCGTCCATCTGCGCCAGCTTGCTCCAGGGCGTCAAGTCTTTCGGTGTGACGTTCTGCCAGTTCTTGCCGCCATTGTGGGTCAGGTGAATCAGGCCATCGTCGGTCCCGGCCCAGATCAGGTTGGCGTCCTTCGGTGACGGAGCAATGGAATAGATCACGCCGCGATGCTTGCCCTTCTCCGGATCGGCCTCGACAAACGGCCCCAGAGTCGCCGGAGAGCCCGGATCTTCGCGCGTCAGGTCGGGGCTGATGATCTGCCAGCTGTTGCCACCGTCGCGAGTGGCAAAGAGCACGTTCGATCCGAGATACAGCACGTGCGGATCGGCCGCCGAGAAAATCAACGGCGCGGTGCGATTGAAGCGATACTGCCCGGTGCGCAGAACCACGGGAGAAACGTCGCGCGTCTGGCCGGTATTGCGGTCGAACACCGTAACCTTGCCCCCGTAGATCAGATTGGGATGCAGCGGATCGGGCGCAACGTAGCCGTATTCTTCAACTCCGACAGTGGTCCAGTCGCGAAAGGTAATTTCGCCAAAGTCGCTGCGGCTGGCGGTGCCGACGGAGCCGCTTTCCTGCTGTCCGCCATAGACCCAGTAGGGAAACTCGTTGTCGGTAATGACGTGATAAAACTGCGCCGTAGGCTGGTTGTACCAGGAACTCCACGTCTGTCCGCCATTCACGCTGATGGTCGCGCCCTGGTCCAGGCCGAGGGCGATGATGTCGGGGACTTCGGGATTGATCCAGATGGTGTGGTAGTCGTCGCCGCCAGGCGCGCCCTTGATGGCCGTGAAATTCTTGCCCGCATCGGTGGAGCGGTAGGTCGAAGTGTTAGCGACGTAAATCACATCTTTATTTCGCGGATCGACGCGCACGCAGCCGAAGTCATCGCCGCGTCCCCAGACGCGTTCCTCGGTATTCACGAGCTCCCAGCTTTCGCCGGCATCGTCGGAGCGGTAGAGGCCGCTGCCTTTCTTCGCGTTGACGTTATTCACGTTCACCCAGGCATACATGCGATCGGGATCGCTGGGAGAGATGGCAGGGCCGATGCGGCTGATACCGTCGGCTTCGCCGGGCAATCCCTTGGTGAGTTGCCGCCAGGTGCTTCCACCATCGATGGATTTATAGAGACCGCTGCCCGGTCCTCTGTAGCCAACGCCGGTGGTCCAGGGCGGACGGCGCGAAGCCCACATGCTGGCGAAGATCGCCTGCGAGTTGCGAGGATCGAATAGAAGATCCATGCCTCCGACGTTCTCGTCTTTGTAGAGAACCTTCCGGAAGGTCTGACCGCCGTCGAGTGAGCGAAAGATGCCACGCTCGGCATTGGGGCCGTAGGGATGTCCTTGGGCCGCGACGAAGAGGCGATTAGGATCGTTAGGATCGACGATGATGGATGCAATCTGCTGCGCGTCGCGCAGTCCGAGATGCTGCCAGGTGCGGCCCGCGTCGGTCGTTTTGTAGATGCCATTGCCTATCGAGAGATCGGGGCGGCGCAGGCCTTCACCACTGCCGACGTAAATCGTGTTGGGACTCGACGGCGCGACCGCGAGCGCTCCAATCGAACCTGTGGGCTGGTCATCGAAGATCGGATTCCAGGTGCGGCCGAAGTCGGTGGTTTTCCAGACTCCGCCGTTGTTCGGCGCCATGTAGAAGGCATTCGGCTGGCCAGGAACGCCAGAGATCGCGACGGTGCGGCCGCCGCGAAACGGGCCGATCATGCGCCAGCGAAGTTCCTGGTACATCGCCGGGTCATACGGCTGGGCCGAAAGCGCGAGAGGGAAAAGCAAAACATAGATTGGGGCGAGCAGAATCCACAAGAAGCGCTTGTTCACGGTTGGTCCTCTTACCGTTGATGCTCGAAGAGAGGTAAGCATAAACCACGGCGGCAAGGATTGGACAGCGCAGCGGGATCTGTCTCGCCAAAAGAAAACCCACCCTCCGGCAATCGAAGGGCGGGCTCACTGCTTTCGTAGGGTTGAATCTTAATGACTCTCAGCCGGCTTCTCCGCTGCTTTCTTGGCAGCCGCGGGAGCAGCGGCAGCTTTCGGTTTCCAGAACTCCGGATCTGCCTTGACCCACTCGTCAGCCGGATAGCTCATGCGCGGATTAATCGCGAACAGGTTGGTCTGGCTCATCTCAATCGCCGCCGCCGACAACTCGGCGAGCTTCTTCATGCCTTCTTCACCCATGGCCGCTTCAAAGTCCTTGTTTGCCGCGAAGTTCTTGTCAACCTCCGCCAGCGACTTCATTGGGTTGAAGACGATGTAGGTGGTGTCTGGGAACCCATAGACCGCCGAATAGGCTGCCCAGTGTGCGTCGGGGATCTTCTTGTAGGCGGCGGTTACCAGCTTCACGATTTCGTCCCAATCCTTGTCATGTCCCTGCTTGACCTGGAAGGCTGAGATTTCGAAATAGCGCATGCGGGCTATGTCCACTTCGGGACGCAGGCTGTATTCCTCGCGGAATGCGAGCACGGCGCCGTCGGTTTCGCTCAAAAGATCACCATCTACCGCCCCGGCATGGTCAAGGGCAGCCATTAGCGCGGCATTTTTTTCGGTTGCGAGCGTGTCTTTTTCCCACGCTGCGAACGATTCGTAACCGGTAAAAAAGAGCGCCCGCGACTTGCCCGAAAGCGATTCCACAGCCAGATAGTGGGTCGGCCATTTCGCATGCATCATTGCCTGAACAAACAAGCTTTCGGTCTTTTCATGTTGCATGCCCGATTTTCCCGGCTTGGTGTACTCCCGCGACACCGCCAGTACCTTGGGTGGCATATGGCCCATGGGGTTGTCCTGGGCAGCAGCGATCACGGATATTCCGATAGGCAGAAAAACAACCAGGGCGAGCATCGCCCCCGCGATTCTTTTCATAGTTGACCTCCTCGGTCGCACGGATAGAATTGATTTTCTTTCTCAACCTGGAAAACGCATTATTGTACGCCGCTCCCGCCTTTTCGCAACCTTGTGAAACGGTTTTTCAGCGGAGTCCTCTCTACTAGACGACGGTAGCAGCAACGCTCCCGAGATAGCGCCGCAGCGCATCTTGCCATTCCGGCATGTGGACGTTGTAGGCGTGCAGGCTGTCAGGCGACAGAACGGAGTACGGGGGGCGACGCGCCGGACGTGGGAATTCGGCTGTCGTCACGGGTTTGACCTTGGCCGGCATTCCAGATGCGCGCACGATTTCGGTGGCGAAGTCGTACCATGTGCAGTTGCCGGAATTGGTGACGTGCACGATTCCGTGAGCGGACGCGCGGCAAAGGTGCACCAGCGCGGACGCAAGATCACGCGTGAATGTGGGGCTGCCACGCTGATCGTTCACCACCGAAATCTCAGGGCGGGTTGACGCGAGCTTCAGAATCGTTGCGGGAAAACACTTGCCTCCGTGCCCGAACAGCCAGGACGTCCGGGCGATGCATACCTCGGGCAGGATCTCTAGAAGCCGCTCCTCGGCCCGGGCTTTACTTTCGCCATAAACGCTGGTCGGATTTCTTGGATCACTGGTTTGGTAAGGCGATCGTTTGCTGCCATCGAAAACGTAGTCCGAACTCAGGAACAGCAAGCGCGATCCGGCTTCTCGGGCTGCTTGCGCCACGTTGACGGCACCCTCGCAATTCACCGCGAAGGCCAAGTCGCGGTTGGACTCGCAGCCATCCACGTCGGTGTAGGCAGCGGAGAGAAGAATCCAGTCGGGACGGGCATCGTGAATCACATCGCGAACGCGCGCGCGGTCTCGCAGGTCGGCGTCTTTGGAGGACAGCGCGGTCAGTTGAACGCCGCTTGGTTCATTACCGCTCAACTCGTGAACCAGTTCCTGGCCGAGCAGTCCGGATGCACCGAAAAGTGTGACTCGCATAGCGGCATTGTATCTGGGAACGTGGCGGACGGATTGAAAGCTGCGCTTACGGCGACTGCAGCCGCGCCCTTCAAGGCAAAATCAAAACCCTAATCTTCCGAGCCTGCCTACTCGGTCACAGGTGGTTGCGGTGTTCGCACCCGCCGCCGCAGTGCCTGCAGGATGAGCGATCCGCTGATGCCGAAGCAGACCACGGCGGCAAACGCCACCAGATCCAGCATGCGGCGGGTCATGCGGAGGTAATCCGCGAACAGCGTGACCATGGCACAGAGAATACCGAGGACATTAAGCCAGAGGGGAGAATGAATGTTCGGAAGGTCCCTGCGAAACCGTACCTGCAGCAGCAGTGCGGCCAGCCCAATCGCAGACACCACGACCAATGCTACTGGACTGAAAAAGGCTTGCGGCCCGGTATAGATCACCACCAGCGCCAGGGCCAGAAGGAGCAGACCTGACGCAATCACAGTCCATCGACGTGCGACCCGAGACTGGGGTTGGGACCCGGAACTCATTACCGGGCGGTCTCCTGGCTTTTCCGCATATTGCCATTGTATCTGTCGGCCTTTCGTTCTGCGCTCAAGCGTTGCTCGGCATCCATTCCGCTGGGCGATTCTCGCCGTGCGACATGGCGTAGAGGACGAGTTCCACCCGGCTCGAAGTTCCCACCTTGTCGAAGATGCGCAGCAGATATTTCTTGATCGTGTGCTCGCTGAGTCCCAGTTCGGCGGCGACCCCGCGGTTGGTCAAGCCGTCGGCCACGAGCGCAACCACCTGCTCTTCGCGAGGCGTCAACAAAGACCTCCCATTGGAGTTTACGACGCGCAGCGTGGGCACCTCCGACAGAGCATCCAGCACGTAATTCATCTGCTGGCTGTTGATCCAAACCTCTCCCCGGAAAACGCAGTGGATGCATTTGCAGAGCATCGAAAAAGGAGTGTGGGTAAAAAGAAAAATTCCCTTCGCTCCCGCCCGCAAAGCATTCACCACCAGTTCGCGGTCATCGTTCTCGGCCAGCAGGACGGGGGCAACCTTCGGATAAGAAACGCGCAACCAGCGCAACAGGCCCAAATCCGGCAGGTGGTTCCCCACAACCAGAATCACGTCGGCGGGATTTGATTGCATGAAGTTGTCGAGCGCAGATGTCTCCAGAGCGACGGCGGAGACCTGGAAGTCCCGCCGGCTTTTCAAGGCCCGCGTCAAGAGCTGAGATTGAATGGGACTTGAATCGACGACCACGACTTGGACTGCTTCGGTTGCGGCCAGGCGGGCTCCCGTCGACTGCTTCGCGGAATGAATGGTTTTCACCTTACCATCATGCCCAAAAGCAGCGGGACCGGATGTAGGCCCCATCACACTGCGTTGGTGATGAATTTCTCCCTCCCTGTCTACTTTCGAGGGGGCACTATCGCACACAACTTTCCCGGCAACACTCTGCCACGCTGTGTGCGCTCGGAGCCGCAAACCCAAGCCTGGCAGCACATCGGCTGATTTCATCACCTTTCCGATCGTCAGAACGAGCCCGGTACCGCGGTGGACAGTACTTTCCAAGTCTTGTTGTGCTTGGGACGCAACGATACCTTCGTGCCAACAGCTCAAAAGTCCGAGCTGCTTAGTTCGCCGTTCGGAGCAACGGTGAGAGTCCGGAGATGAATGTATTTACGAAACACGTCGTTTTGGGAGCTGCGGGCATGCTCATCCTGCAGCCAGCCGTGGTCAGTTCCGCTCAGACTGTGCCGTCGCCTGCTTCGGCCCTTGGATCTGCTCCGCCAACCGGCAAGATTGCGGCGGCAGAGAGCTCGCAGAGCCAGGACCGGTCGGGCAGCGGCAGTTCCAGTAACGGAGCGATCACACAGCCCGGAAAGGCGGGTGGCATGGGAGATCCTGCATTCGGAGGGGAACGCCACCCGCTTTATCGGCTTGCGAAATCGGACACCGTGGACGTGATTTTCACTTTTTCGCCCGACTTCAATCAGACTTTGACCGTGCAACCCGATGGTTTCGTGGCACTGAGAGGCGCGGGCACGCTGTTGGCGGAAGGACTTACGGTCCCTCAGATGCAGCAGGCGGTTGCCTATGCCTACCGCGGCTTTCTGCGCGAGCCCGAGGTCACCGTAACCTTAAAGGATTTTGACAAGCCTTACTTCCTCGCTTCGGGCGAGGTGGCGCGGCCCGGAAAGTACGAGTTGCGAGGGGATCTGACGGTAAACGAAGCGGTGGCAATGGCCGGCGGATTCACGCAGCAAGCCCGTCATTCGCAGGTCGTGTTGTTTCGCCGAATCTCCGCGTATGTAGCCGAATCTCACGTGATTGACTTGAAGAAGATGCTGGATTCCCGCGATCTTCACGAAGATCTTCACCTTCAGCCCGGCGACTTTATCTTTGTGCCGCAGAGCCGGATTTCGAAGATCCGGAAGTATGTTCCAACTAACGCTCTGAGCTGGTACATGAACCCATCACAGTTTTAGAAGATAAGGAGTGGCAGCGTTCACTGATTGCGTCACAAAAATCTGGCGGATTCCCTGAAATCTCGCCGGGTCTAATCGCTCGCTGTATGATCCATGTCCGCCGAACTGCTGCGAAACTCGCGCACCAATCTTTCCCCCACGCCTCGTGAACTCGCGGCCACATTCTTCCGGCGTCCGCGGCTCGTTGCTGCCACTTTTGGGTTGGTACTGGCGGCCACGATGCTCTTCGTTGTCTTTTCAGCGCGCTATGAATCGCACTTCAAGGTTCTGCTGCGCCGGGGCCGCTATGACCCCGTCGTCTCTTCCCAGCCCGCCAGCCCCATGGATTTCACCCGGCCTGAGATTACCGAGGAAGAACTCAATTCCGAAGTCGAGCTCCTCCGCGACCAAGATCTACTCAAGCAAGTTGTCAAAATGGCACGACTTGTTCCTGCGGACACCCCGGACCTCGAGCGCTCGGCCGAGGTAGAAACTGCCGTTCGCAAGCTGGCGCGCCGTCTGGATGTCGATGCTCTCAAGAAGTCGAACCTTATCCAGGTCAGCTACAAGGACACGAATCCGGAACGAGCCGCCCGCATACTCGCAGCGCTTTCCACCCTCTACGTGCAAAGGCACACGAATCTCCAGCGGCCTCCGGAGGAGATTCTGTTTTTCGATCAGCAAACCGCAGCCTACGAAAAAAGACTGCATCAGTCCGAAGCCGAACTTGTGCACTTTACTCGTGCCCGGGGGGTGGTTTCGGCGGCGCTGGAACGCGATATCGCGCTGCAGAAGTTAGGCGAAGCGGACGCGGGGTACCGCCAGATCGACCAGGATCGCGTCGAGACCGAACGCCGGATTGCGTCGTTGCGCGAACAGCTCAAGGCGTTTCCCTCCCGGTCGGTCACCCTTAAGCGCTGGGCCGATAATCCGGAGGCTCTCGAAAAGATGAAAACGCACCTGCTGGAACTTCAACTCAAGCGCACCGAGCTTCTCAGCCGCTTTCAACCGTCCTACCGGCTGGTGCAGGAAGTGGAACAGGAAATCGCGGAAACACGCGCGTCGATTGCTGCCGAGGCGCTCACGCCGGTGCGCGACGAGACCACCGACAAGGATCCCAATTACGAGTGGGCCGGCATGGAACTGGAGAAGGCCCAGGTGCAGTGGGACGGCTTGCGGGCACGGCAATCCGCGGCTTCAACCCAGGTTGCATCGCTGCGCGCATTTGCCCAGCAGTTGGAATCCGATTCGGTGGATCAGCAAGATCTGTTGCGCAACGCCAAGGCTGAGGAAGACAACTACTTGCTCTACCTCCACAAGCGCGAGGAAGCACGTATCGGCGATGCGCTCGACGAGCGTCGCATCCTCAATGTAGCCATCGTGGAGCCTCCCGTGGCCCCGGCCCTGCCCGAGCACTCCGTGTTCCTTTATCTCCTGCTCGCTTTCGCTCTGGCCCTGGCGTGCAGCGTCGGTATCGCCTTTACGACGGAGTACTTTGACCCGACGATTCGCACCCCCGACGAAGCTCACGGCCTGCTGGAAGTACCGGTGCTCGCCTGGCTGCCGGCGCCAGAGGCCGAGATGCCTTCTCTTTCCCGGATCGGCCGGGCCAAGGTGGTGGTCCAATGAGCGGTCTACTTGGGCTTCCTGCCCAAACTCCAACCGGTGCCGAGCAGCCGCGCGTAACTCCGATTCGCGAGCAATTCCAGCGAAAGACAGTTTCTCCGGTGGCCTCAGTTCACGAGGAGCAGATCCATGCGCTGGTTCAGCAACTTTTCTTCCGGCACGAATCGGGGCCGGTGCGGCACGTCGGATTTTCCCCGGTTGAAGCATCGGCTGTGAGCGCGACACTATGCCTCGAGGTGGCCAAAGCTCTGGCTGCGGAAGAGAGATACGACGTCGGTTTGATCGACGCCCACTCGGACTCGGTCCTTCTGCAAACCCATCTGCAGATTCCGTCCTCCCAGCGTGCGGAGGCAACCTGGCCGATCGCACCACGTCTCTGGATGGTCCCCCGCCAGAGCTGGCAGCCGGACGCCCGCGGTCACCAGATCACCGATCAGAACTTATCGCGGCTCCGCAAAATCACGATGGAGTTCGACTTTTCCATTCTGTGGTGTGCCCCGGTCTCCTGGCTCACCGCGAGCATTGGCCAGGCCTGCGACGGCCTGGTGCTGGTACTGACCGCCAACAAAACAAGACGTCTCGTCGCCGCTCAAATCAAGGACCAGCTGAGCAAGGCACAAGTTCCTTTGCTCGGAACTGTGCTTGCGGAACGCCGTTTCCCTGTGCCGCAAGGCCTGTATCGGAGTCTGTGAATCTCATGGGAGAACTGACCACAAACCGACAATGGGACACCGGCCCGAGAGATTTGCCCTCGCGGTATGCCCGAATGATTCCTGGAACATCTGCGATATTACCTTCCCAGTCCGCGCCGGCGACGTCCGGGCCGGCGGTCGACGCTCCCCCCACACATGCAGTGAACATGATTGACGAACCGAAAGCGAGGCACGCGGCGGCGCGGCCGCCAACTCAGCCAAATCTGACGCAGCCTGGCGTTGATCGATTCACGCTTTTTGAGTTGGTGGCCGCCGACTTGGTCGTTCTGGTTACAGTGTGCGGCGCGTTGACGCTGTTTTCTCCAGCCTGGGGTCTTCCTTGGCCTTATCTGCCGATCTTTGCGGTTCTGGTAACGCTCTTCGGCTTGCGTGAGGGGCTCTACATACGCGCCGGGGATCCGTCTCCGGCCGGGGTGGCCCCAGCGCTGGCGGGGTCAATCCTGTTCGCGATGGTATTGGTATTCATCGCCGCGTGGGACGGAATGCGTCCTCTCGCCGCCGCCAGAATATTTGCCAGCAGCCTGGCCGGGCTCGCGCTATTACGCCGGTTGAGGCAGGTTGTCTGGAAGCGGCGGCGGCGGGAAACAGAAGCGCGCAACATCCTCATCATTGGCGGTGGGCCGGTCGCTCGCTCCATCGCCCGGGCACTGCGCAATGATCCTCTCCACCGCGCAATCGTCTGCGGCTTCGTGGATGACAACCAGCCTCTTTCCCCGGTGGTCTTGGGGCGACTCGCGGATCTGGACTGGCTGGCTCGCGCCGAATTCATCGATGAGGTAATCCTCGCCCTCCCCGGTCAGCCCGCCCAGACGCGAGAAGCCGCCGAGGCCGCGTTCCGCAATCATCTGGACATTCGTGCTGTACCCGATTTGCCGCCGGGTCCGTGGCCCGACTCAGGGATTGATCGCATCGGAGAAGTACCGGTCGTCACCCTTCATCGCGAGCCACTGCCCAGCGCCGCCTTGTTTTTGAAGCGTTTCCTCGATGTCACCGGTGCGACGTTCGGTCTGGTGTTGGCGAGTCCTCTAATGGCGATCGTGGCGCTGCTCATCCGGCTGGACTCACCCGGTCCGGTTTTTTACTGCGCGGAACGCACCGGCGCCAAAGGACGCCGCTTCCGTTGCTACAAGTTTCGCTCGATGGTGACCGATGCCGCACAACTCAAGGAAGACTTGCGCGCCCGCAACCAGCGACAAGGCCCGATCTTCAAAATCGACGACGACCCCAGAGTCACGCGAATCGGACGCACGATCCGCCGCTACAGCCTCGACGAACTGCCACAGCTCTGGAACGTGTTGTGCGGCGAGATGAGCCTGGTTGGACCGGGGCCGCATCCGGTCGACGAGGTCAACCATTACGAACTTCACCAGTTCCGGCGCCTTGACGTGAAACCGGGCATTACAGGTCTTTGGCAGATCTCGGCGCGCGACTGTCCGTCGTTCGAACTCAACATGCACCTTGATCTCACTTACATCGAGAACTGGAGTCTGCGTCTGGACTTGCGCATCCTCGCCAACACAATTCGCGTGCTTTTCGCGCCGGAAGGAGCCTGACGCGCGCCATGGGCACACTAACCACGACCAGCCGCGCCCTGACTCTAACCCGGGACAGTGACGACAACCCGCTTTGGCGCGTTGCCGGTCTGCTGCTTCGCCCGCTTCACCTGGGATTGGCTTTTCCCTCCGTCCTTTACGTGTTTGCGATGACTGTTTTCCTGTTTCGTCCGCCGGATCTTTTTTCTTTTTACGCCGACCGAATCGCATTCGGCATCCTGGTCTTCTTCGTTGCTCTGCGCACGATGGCACTCCGCAGTAAGATCCCATTCCTTGCCGGACTCAGTTTGCCCATGCTTGGTCTGCTAGCGCTCGCCGTGTTGCGTGCGCTTCGGGAGCCGTTCGATCCACAAAACTGGAGCATTATCGCCAGCAAGTACATCGTCCCCTTTGCGTTGTTTCACATCGCGGTGCTGGTCTTCCGCGGCGCATCGCAACGCAGACATTTTGAAGTCTTCGTCATCTGCGCGCTTGCCTACCTCGTGTTCATTGCCATCGCCTTCCTGGTGGACGCCCGCTCCCTCATCTTTCCACGTTTCATTCTTGACGAAAGCCTTGGTTTTCATCCCGACCGCGCTCGCGGCCCATTTCTGCAAGCGGTGGCCAACGGCGTTTCGTTGAACATCCTTGGCATTCTGGTCGTTGCGCTCCCGCAAAAGGGCAAAGCCGTCGCCCGGTTGCTGTGGGTGGTTCTGCCCCTGGCCGTGCTCGCCACCATGACGCGCGCCGTTTGGATCTCGTTCGCTGTCTCCACCATCGCTCTCGGATTGCGCCTGGTCGAGCGGCGCGGGCAAGCGGTGTGCGCCTTGTTGACGGTTGCGGGCTTAATGGTTGGCCTGGCAATCGGCCTCAACAACCATTCACTGAAGTCTGCCCTTTGGGACCGAACGGGAGAACGCGGTCCGGTGGAAGCGCGCCTGGCCGTTTACGAGGCCGGCTGGTCGATGTTCCAGGAGCGGCCATTCACCGGTTGGGATGCCGGCGGTATGTACGCCGAACTTGCCCGCCGCATGGAGGGCTACCACCTCCGCAGTTTTTACGTACACAACACGTACCTTGCCTTGCTGGTCGAGTTCGGTATGCCGGGACTGGCCCTGTACGGCATTCTCTTCTTCAACCTCTTCCGCCTCTCGCGGCATCGTCCGCCCGGTGAGTCCAGTTCTGTCGCTTCCCTGCGCAAGGCCTGGCCTGTCTTGCTCAGCGTTTATCTATTCAACGCCTTCTTCGTCGACATGGCCTACCAGTTTGTCATTGGACTCGTGTTCACCATTGCCGGGATGCTGTGCGCGTCCGAGGAGTCCGCTGCATGACCACCATCGCCTACATCGCCAACGAGCTTCCTTCTCCGCTCGAACCCTACGTAATTGATGAAATCACAGAACTGCGCCGCCGCGGTGCGCAAGTGATCTGCTGCAGCGGCAAACGCGTCTCGCCGACCGATCTCAGCCTGGCGGAAAGAGCCGTCTGGAAAGAGACGCGCTTTTTTCAGCCCCTTTCTGACGAGGAGTTGATAAGAGCGGTGCGCAGGCTCGCCTCCGATCGTCACAACCTTTGGCAGTTGTTGCGGCCTTTGCTGTGGGAGCGTGGAGCCTCCCCGGTCCGGCGCATTCGCGCGCTAGGCCACACGGTGATGGGCGCCGCGCTGGCGGAAGAACTTGCACCACTCCAGGTCGAGCACATCCATGCTCATCACGGATACTTCGCCTCATGGATGGCTTTAGCTGCCGCTCGTCTGCTCGGCATCGGCTTCAGCTTCACCCTGCATGGGTCCGATCTGCTGCAGCGCGCGGATCTGCTCTCGGCCAAGCTGCGTGCTTGCCAGTTCTGTGTAACGGTCTCCGACTTCAACCGCCAACATATTCTCCGCAACTACTCTTCCACGCCCTCCAAAAAAATCATCGTGCAGCGTCTGGGGGTTGATCGCGTGCTCCCCTGGCCCACACCCGCCGCCGTCGCGGCAGGCGAGGAGAACCATCGTCACTTCTGTCTTCTCTCCGTCGGACGCCTGCATCGCGTGAAGGACTATCCATTCCTCATCCAGGCCTGCGCCGCACTTCGCGACCAAAGTATCGACTTTCTCTGCTGGATCGTCGGCGAGGGACCGGAGCGCCCGGCTCTCGAACGCCAGATTATAGCGTTGGGGCTGCAGGGGCGTGTTTATCTGATCGGCAGCGTGCCCCGCACCGACCTGCCCGGCTATTACCGCTACGCCGACTTGGTCGTCATGACCAGCAAGAGCGAAGGAATCCCCGTGGTCCTGATGGAGGCTATGGCTCACGAAAAACTGGTGCTGGCTCCTGCGATCACCGGAATTCCTGAACTGGTCGAGCACCAGCGCACTGGATTTCTCTACCAACCCGGCTCTTTGCCCGATTTCGTCAGCGCCGTCGCTTGGATTCAGGCCAACAAGGCTTCCCTGGCCGGAATCCAGCATGCGGCCGCGGCCAGCATCGCCGCTTCCTATAATCGCCAGCGAAATCTACACGCTTTCGCGGAGCAGTTCCTGGCCCGCATTCAACAACCGGACGGTAACCATGCGCATCCTCTATTGCAACAAGTACGATTATCCGTTTAGCGGCACGGAAGCTTACCTCTTTGACCTCATCCACCGGATGGATCAGCGCGGCCACGAAACTGCGCTGTTCAGCATGGACCACGGCCGTACCCCCGCTTTCGCCGGCCGCTGCTACCGCATTCCGCATATTGACTTCAAGGATCCGAACGCCGGTTTCCTGAAGAAGATCAGGATGGCGGCGCACGCCGTCTATTCGCCATCGGCCCGGCGCGCCATGCGCAGTTGCCTTGCCGATTTTTCACCCGGCCTGGCGCATGTTCGCGGCATCTACCACCACTTGTCGCCCTCGATTCTTTGGGAACTGAAGCGCCAGGGGATCCCCGTGCTCTATCACGTGAACGATTTCAAAATCTTGTGCCCAACCTACAACTTTGTGGCCGATGGCCGTCCTTGCGAACTGTGCAGTCGCGGCGCTTTCCACCACGCCGCCACGAAAGGCTGCTATCACGGCCCGCGCTCCAGCGCGGTGGTTCTTGCCGCCGAAGCGTATCTGCACAAATGGTTGCGAACTTACGAACGCTGCGTGGACATGTTCCTGGCGCCCAGCGAATTCGTGCGCAACAAGTTGACTGCCAGCGGTCTCCCGGCGCAGCGTATCGAAGTCCTGCCGCATTTCCAGGTCCTGCCCGGCGACGAAGACCTAGCCACCGACGAAGGATACCTGCTCTACTTCGGCCGGCTCTCGCCAGAAAAAGGGGTCTATGAACTTTTGCGCGCCATGGTCCGGCTGCCACACGCTCCTCTCGTTATCGCGGGAGACGGTCCCGAGCGTCCCCGCCTTGAGGCACTGGCGAAAGAATTGAACTTGAAGCAAGTCCTGTTCGCAGGCATGGTTCATGGTGAGAAACTCCAGAAACTCATTGCCGGTTGCAGTTTCTCCGTGTTTCCGTCCCACGCCTACGAGACCTTGGGGAAATCCATTCTGGAATCGTATGCCTGGGGACGACCCGTGATTGCCTCCGATCTGGGCTCGCGCCGGGAAGTGGTCCAACATGGCGTCACCGGCCTCCTTATATTCCGACGGGGACCGGGAGCAGCTCGCTCATTCCATCGGATTTCTGTTTGATCGCCCCGATCTTACCGAAAAAATGGGCGCTGCAGCTCGCAGTCGCGTGAAAGCAAGACACGACCCCGATCAACACCTGGAGAAGCTATTCGAACTCTACTACCGGCTCACCTCCAGCAAAAAGCTTCTTTCCTTTGCTGCCGCACCGGGGTCCCCAGCACGCCCGGTTTTGGCGTGCTGGAGTGGAGCACTTGAGCCACCTCGCCCCCGCCGCGGCGTCCGCGTCGCGTTCATCGGAGGTCGCGGCCTGGTCTCTAAGTACAGCGGCATCGAATCCTACTATGAGCAAGCTGGCCACGAATTGGCCCGCCTGGGGCACGAAGTCACCGTCTATTGCCGAAGCTATTTCACGCCTCCCATGAACACCCACAACGGCATGCGGGTGCGACGGTTGCCCACTATCCGCTCCAAGCACCTGGAAACCTTGGTCCACACTCTGCTGAGCACAGCGCATGCCATGGCGTCAGACTACGATGTCGTCCATTACCACTGTCTGGGACCGGCGTTGTTTTCTTTTCTTCCGCGGCTTGCCGGCAAGAAGACGGTCGTCACCGTGCAGGGTCTCGACTGGCAGCGCGGCAAGTGGGGCCGTATCGCGTCGCGCGTGCTGAGGTGGGGAGAAGCAGCAGCCGTTTCCTCTCCCGACGCCACCATGGTCGTCTCGCGCACCCTGCAGCAGCACTACCGCCAACAGTACAATCGCGACACCATCTACGTTCCGAACGGAGCCACGCTGGCGCCCTGGCGCCTCCCTCGGCAACTGATTGAGTGGGATCTCCTTCCGGATAACTACGTTCTCTTCCTGGGTAGGTTTTCGCCCGAAAAGAATTGCCATCTCCTGATCGATGCTTTCGAAACCCTCCACACTGATATGAAACTGGTCCTCGCCGGAGGATCGAGTCACTCCGATTCCTACGCCAAGAGATTGCGCCGTCACGAGTCCGAACAGATCCGTTTCCTTCCCTGGGTTTCTGGACGCGATCTTGAGGAGATCGTCTCTAACGCCGCTCTGTTCGTGCTTCCGTCTGAGCTTGAGGGCCTGTCTTTGGCTCTTCTCGATGCCATGGCGGCCGGTGTCTGCGTGCTGACCAGCGACATCCCGGAAAATAATGAAGTGGTCGAAGGCGCCGGCTTCACCTTCCATCGCGGCGACCAGGCAGATCTTGAGCGCATGCTCGACTTGCTCATCCACAATCCCGAACTTCGCCGCCAGTCCGCAGCCCGGGAACGCGAACGGATCCAGAGCCAGTATCTCTGGCCCGCCATCGCTCGATCGATCGAAGCGGCCTATTACAAGGTGCTGGGGTGGAACACCGGCGAGAACGGAACTCGCGAGCAAAGAACTAGTGGCCAGATTCAGATTCCCACTTCCGCAGTGCCGGCATCGCAGCTGAATCGAGCCCCCTCCTCCTGAACTGGATAGGGGCCGCCGAAGCCGGGCACGACTTCGCGCTCGGCTGTGATTACGATTAGAATTGGAACACGGCGTCTTGCAAGATGCTGTTTATCTAGCATGGAAGATCTGATTCTGGTCACCGGTGGCGCGGGCTTCATTGGCTCGAACTTCGTTCTCCAATGGATTGCCTCGGAAAAGGCACGCGTCCTGAATCTCGACAAGCTGACATACGCGGGCAATCTGAACAACCTGCGCACTGTCGAAGCCCATCCGCGCTATCGCTTCGAGCAGGGCGACATTGTCGACCGCGAGTTGTTGCGCGCCTTGTTGCTGCGCGAACAGCCTCGCGCCGTTGTTCACTTTGCCGCCGAGAGCCATGTCGACCGCTCCATCCACGGCCCCGACGATTTCGTCCGCACCAATGTCAATGGCACATTCAGCTTGCTCGAAGAAGGACGAGCCTACTGGTCGGCGCTTGCAGAACCCGAGCGCGCGTCGTTCCGTTTCCTGCACGTCTCAACCGATGAAGTTTACGGATCGCTCGGCACCAGCGACCCGGCCTTCAGCGAGACCACAGCTTACGCGCCCAACAGCCCGTACTCCGCGTCCAAGGCGGCTTCCGATCATCTGGTCCGGGCCTATCACCATACCTACGGCTTTCCTGTGTTAACCACGAACTGCTCCAACAATTACGGACCTTACCAGTTTCCCGAAAAACTGATCCCCCTCATGATTCTGAATGCGTGTGCCGGCAAACCGCTCCCGGTGTATGGCGACGGGGAAAACGTTCGCGACTGGCTCTACGTCGAGGATCACTGCCGCGCCATCCGCACCGTGCTCGCCCACGGCCGCGCCGGAGAGACCTACAACATTGGCGGGAGAAGCGAAAAAAAGAACTTGGAGATTGTCGGAGCCATTTGCCAACTGCTCGACGAACTGCGCCCGAACGACCTCGCCGTTCCGCACAGCAAGCTCGTCACGTTCGTCAAAGATCGTCCCGGCCACGACCGCCGGTACGCAATGGACACGCGCAAAATCGAGCGCGAACTGAACTGGCAGCCGCGGGAGACATTTGAAAGCGGCATCCGCAAAACTGTCCTCTGGTATCTTGAACACGAAGATTGGGTCCGTGATGTCACCAGCGGCAGCTATCGCCAATGGATTGCGAAACATTACGCCGCCGAATCCTGAGCGGGAAAGCCGAGACTGAACTCGACCCAAGAGCCTGTTGCCGGTCTACGACAAACCGATGGTGTTCCACCCGCTCTCGACCTGCGCCGCAATTCTCCCACCTTCGGCAAATGGGAATCCGTCAAACTTTCCGGGGAGAACAAACGCATTTTGTGGATTCCGCGCGGATTTGCTCACGGCTTCCGAGTCGTGCCCAGAACGCTCAGGTCTTGTACAAGACCACAGATTTTTATGCGCCCGAGCACGAACACACGTTGGCCTCAGCAAGCAGAAAAATTAAAATGGCGCAGCGTCAATGCAGCCGGAACTCGACTGCAATCGTGGTTTCAACCTCAACCGCTTTGCCGCGGGATTGATCGACGTACGGCTCAAATTTCCAGGCTCGCACCGCCTCCGTCGCCGACTGCACCAGCAGGTCGGGTCCGGACACAAACTGCAAGCGTTTCACGCTGCCGTCTGGGGCAATCACCGCATCCAGCACCACTAAGCCTTCTAGTCGCGCGGTTCGCGCAGCCTCTGGATACACCGGCTCGACTTCAGTCACAATCCGCTTCTCCATGGTTTCGGGAGAGACTCGCAACCCCTCCTCCCCAACCGGCAGCCGCTTTTCCAGTTCGTTCCAGGATCTCTGCCACTGCCACCATCCGAGACCGGCCAAAGCGAGCATGCAAACGATCAGCCCCAAAAATCCGCGCCGCCCGATGCGAATTCTGCGCTTTGTCGGCGCAGCCAGTCGCGCGACGACGACGGGCACTTCTGTCTTTGCGGCTCCGCCTGTCTTCTCTCTGGAATCCACTGCCTGGGAAGCGGCGCGGTAAACCCAATACCGGATCATCTCCCGCTGCTCCACCGACAGCCCCACAAACTCAAGCCCGCAACGAAGCCGTGACTGATAACGTACCAAGGCACGCGCCCGGACCGGCACACCGACATTCGGAAGGCGCAGTTCGACCGCCACCTGCTGGCCCGCGGCCATTTGTCCCGCCACCACCGCACCCACGCCGACTTCGCTGATGTCAGTGCAGCGCCCAGGTAAATTTTCGGGGACTCCAGATCGCAATGCGATCAAGTCCACGCGCACATTGATGGGATACCGGGGAAAATTGCGCTGCGGCGTGGTTTCTAACGCCAGCGCTGTAGCTGCACTCATCAGACTGCCTCCGCAGGATCGAATATCTTCGTCATGCGGCTGGAATCAACGACGAACGCGGCATTGCGAGAACCGTTCGTTCGAGTATATCGAAAATGCTGGAATAGTTTTCCTCAGCATCGAACCTCATTATTTACTGTCTCGATGCGCTTCTTTACTCCATGTCCCGCCAGTTTGGCCCTACTCCAATTTCCACCAGCAGCGGGACGGCGAGTGCATGCGCTTCCTGCATGTGCTCCCGCACCAGCGGCTTCATTGCGTCCACTTCACCCTCGGGCACCTCAAACACCAGTTCATCGTGCACCTGCAAAGTCATCCGCGACTTCAGCCCGCGCTTGCGGATATCCTCATCAATCCGGATCATCGCCAGCTTGATCAGGTCGGCGGCCGTCCCCTGCAGCGGAGTGTTCACCGCCGTGCGCTCCGCAAACCCCCGCTGGGTAGCGTTCTTGCTGTTAATGTCGGGGATCGGCCGAATGCGCCCGAACAGCGTCTTCACCTTTTGATCGCGCCGCGTCTGCTCGAGTGTGGCATCGATGAATGCCCGCACTCCGGCGTATTTTTCAAAATAAGCGTCGATGAACTTCCTGGCCTCACCCGGTTCGATACCCAACTGTTGCGACAGTCCAAATGCCGACAAGCCGTAAACAATACCGAAATTGACCACCTTCGCCTGCCGCCGGTGTTCGGGCGTCACCATCAGCGGCGGCACGCCAAACACCTGCGACGCGGTCAGGGTGTGAATGTCATCCCCGCGCCGAAACGCCTCCACCAGAAGCTTGTCCTTCGAAAAATGCGCCAGCAGCCGCAGTTCGATCTGCGAATAGTCCGCCGCCAGCAGTACGTGCCCGGGTTCGGCGATAAAAGCTGCGCGAATCTCTCGTCCAAGTTCGGTGCGAACTGGAATATTCTGCAGATTCGGGTTGGCCGAGGATAGCCTCCCCGTCGCGGTTCCGGTCTGCCCAAAAGTCGTATGCACGCGACCGCTCTGGCTGCGAATAAGCGCAGGCAATGCGTCCACATAAGTCGACTTCAACTTGGTTAGTTGCCGGTACTCCAGCACCAGCCGCGGAACTTCGTGATCCGCAGCCAGTCCTTCCAATACATCCACCGCTGTCGAAATCTTTTTTCCTTTCCCGTATTTCACCGGCATCGGCAGGGCCAGCTTGTTGAACAGCACATCGCCCAGTTGTTTCGGCGAATTGATGTTGAACTCCATGCCGCAACGCTCATAAATATCGCGCGCCTTGGCTGCGGCTTCGCGCTGCAACTTCACTGACATCTCCTCCAGCGCTGCCAGATCGATCTTCACTCCCGCGTCTTCCATGCGCGCCAACACCGGCACAAGCGGCGCATCGATCTCTTCGTACACCGAGGTCAGTCCCTGATCGTCGACTTCTTTGCGGAGCGCGCTCGCCAGCCGGCCCGTTACATCCGCCGCTTCCGCCAGGTTGCCGCTCAGCTTCAAATTGAATCTCCGCAGGGCGACCTCCGGCAACGAATGCGACGAGTAGGTCGGATCGAGCAGGTAGGAATAGAGCATCGGATCATGCTGCACTCCAGCCAGCACAATGCCATGCCCGGGAAAATGCTCGCCAAAATGGTGGAGCGCAGATTTGAGATCGTGAACCGTCTTCCGCACAGCGGCATTTTCGAGCACGCTTTTCACGTGATCGGCGAGCGCTCTGTCTTCCAGCACGACCATCGCGCCAGCCCCTGGAGCATTCGAGACGGCAATGCGCTGTACAACTTCAGTCTGACCATCAGCATCTGCGGGCTGCAAAGCCAGAAACCCCGACTGTGCCGGCTGAGGCTCATCTTCTTCTGCAGCGCTCTCGGTGTAAAGGCTCTCCGTGTTTTCCGTCGCAATTGCGAGCGCAAGCGGTGTGTCCTCTTCCAAGCCTCGCAAATACTCCTCGAATTCAGCCTTCGACTTGATTTCCCGGTAGTCGCCCTCTTTCACTTCAACTACGGGAAGCAGTTCTTTCAGCAAAGAAGTAAATTCGAGCTCGGCAAACAACCCGCGCAGAGATTCAACGTTCGGTTCGCCTGCTTTCATTGCCGCAACATCCAGGTCGACCGCCACGTCGGTATCGATGGTCACCAACTGTTTGCTGTACAGAATGTTGTCGCGATTGTTCTGCAGCGACTCCCGATATGTCTTCTTCTCTACCTCCGCGGCGCGTTCCAACGCCTGTTCCACGCTTCCAAAGCGTTGGATGAGTTCCACTGACCCCTTGTCTCCGATTCCCGGCGCGCCCGGAATGTTGTCGACCGAGTCGCCGCGCAGCGCCATCACATCCACCACTTTCGAGGGAGGCACTCCCAGAATTTCCTCCACCTTCACCGCATCGCAAATCAGGTTGTCCTTCGGCGGATTCAACACTTGCACGTTGTCGTTCACCAATTGCAGCATGTCCTTGTCGCTCGACACGACGAAGACCGGATACGATTCCGCCGCCGCTTTCCGTGCCAGCGTTCCGATCACATCGTCGGCTTCGTAGCCTTCGAGCTGTAAAATTGGGATGCGATACCCCTCCAGCGCCCGCCGAATGTACGGAATCTGCTGCACCAGGTCGCCCGGCATCTCGGCGCGGTTCGCCTTGTAGCCGCCATACTGCGCTTCTTTGAACGTCTGCGTCTTGATGTCGAACTTGCGGATCGTCGTGATCGCTTCCGCCTGCTGATTGCGGATGGTTGGCGCGCCTACATCGAACACCGCCGCCAGGTACTCGGGAGAAAAATCGTCGCGCAGCTTGCGCAACATGTTGACGAAAACGTACGTCGCCGCGGTCGGGACCCCGGTTTTTGTCGACATCGGCCGCTGTCGCGCCATCGCATGATAGGCGCGAAAAATGAAGGACATCGTATCGATCAAAAAAATCCGGCCTTTAGCTTTAGCCGAGGCAGACGAAGGCACAGGCGCGGCACTCAATTGCGGCGACGATTTCTTCTTGGGAGGCAATGAGCCAAGTTTAGCAGTTCAGGAATTGTTCACCACAGGGGACACAGGGAGACACAGGGGAAAGCACGAGCGGTCACTGCGAAAACGGGGCAATCCGCGTATGATATGGCGTCTTCGGTGCTTAACTCGCCGGGTACTGAATCCTGAGTGCAGCATGCTGCCATTCAAACTCGTCTACAGCGACGACTACTATCTACCCATCGGCTCCCACGTTTTTCCCGCGGAAAAATACAAGTGCATTTATGACCGGCTGCTTGCATCCGGAGTTGCCGAGCCTTCCGATTTTGTCACTCCTCATCCTGCAGCCGACCAGGACGTGCTGCTCGTTCACACTCCGCAGTACGTCCACAAATTGAAGACGGGCACGCTGACCGCGCTGGAAGAGTTAGAGCTCGAAGTCCCGTACTCACCGGAGTTAGTGCGCGCCTTCTGGCTCGCCGCAGGCGGTTCCGTGCTGGCTGCCGATCATGCCCTCGACGACGGCGTGGCGATCAGCATCGGCGGTGGATTCCATCACGCGTTCCCTGGTCACGGCGAAGGCTTCTGCATGATCAACGACGTGGCCGTTGCCATCCGCTGCATGCAGCGTGACGGCAAGATTCGCACCGCGATGACCGTCGATTGCGACGTCCATCAAGGCAATGGTACGGCCGTGATTTTTTCCGGCCCGCGTGTCCCCAGCGAGCCGCAGCCCCCGACGTTTGCTTCTGTTCTCAATCCCGCGCACCCGGCCCCGCCCGGGACGAGGCCGCGCAGCAGCCTCGCCACGGATGTCTTCACCATCTCGCTCCATCAGTTGAATAACTACCCGGCGTTTAAGCCCCCTTCGTCGCTTGACTTGAATTTGCCCGACGGGCTCGGCGACGACGAATATCTGGCGTGCGTCGGCAACGCGCTCAGTTTGGGATTGGGCAAGCTCAAGCCCGACCTCATCTGTTACCTCGCCGGAGCCGATCCCTATCGCGAAGATCAGCTCGGCGGATTGTCGTTGACGATTGAGGGATTGAAGGAGCGAGACGCTCTCGTGTACCAAATCGCCAAAGCCGAGGGCATCCCAGTGATGGTCACCCTCGCCGGCGGCTACGCGATGAATGTCGAAGACACAGTTACCATCCACTGCAACACGGTAGTGGCGGCGAAAGAAGTGTTTGGCGGGAAGAGCTGACCGAGTGGTAATAAAGGGCAAAAGATATACTCGACGCTATGGATGTCGTCCCTTCTCAGCTTGCGCACCGCGAGTTCTATAACATTCTGATCAGCGCCGTCGTGCCGCGTCCGATTGCGTGGGTCTCGAGTCTCAGCGCTTCCGGACAACCTAACCTCGCGCCCTTCTCGTTTTTCAATGCCGTATGCGCTAGGCCTCCGCTGTTGGCGTTTGCACCGGGGATGCGTTCGCCGAAGAAATCGGGAGCGGCGGCGGGAGAGCCAGGTGGAACGCCCGCCGGAGTGCCTAAAGACACGCTGCGGAATATTCGCGAGACCGGAGAATTCGTGATCAACCTGGTCACTTACGAACTGGCCGAGGCCATGAACCTGACCAGCGGCGACTATGACTCGTCCATCAATGAATTCGAAGTGGCAAAGGTCGCTTCGGCGCCTTCGAAAATCGTGCGGCCGCGGCGCGTGGCGGAGTCTCCCGTCAGCTTTGAATGCAAGCTGCATCAGATTCTCGACTTCAATCCCGCTCCCGAGGGTGGCAGCCTAGTAATTGGCGAAATCGTCTCGGTTCACATCAGCGAGCGACACATAAAAGACGGCCGCCTGGACCGGGATTCGCTCGATCTGATCGGGCGCATGGGCGGCATGCAGTACACTCGCACCACCGAGCGCTTTGAAATGGCTCGGCCGAAGGTGGAGTGATGGTGAATGATTATTCGCGACCCGTAGCTTGATGCACGGAGCCGGAAGCGCAGAGCATACGCCAGACGTTCCCGCTGCTAAAATAGAAAATTGCCCCTATGTTCGAGAATCTCCAGGAAAAACTCCAGCGCGCCTTCAAGTCTCTTCGCGGACAAGCTGTCCTTACGGAAGAGAATATCTCCGAGGCACTGAAAGAGATTCGTCTGGCGCTGCTTGAAGCCGACGTCAACTTCAAAGTTGTCAAAGAGCTCATTGACCGCATTCAGGCCAAGGCTGTCGGACAGGAAGTGTTGACCGCGCTATCGCCCGGCGAGCAGGTCATCAAGATCGTCCGCGACGAACTGGTCACGACACTTGGCAAAGACACGGCTAAATTAAAGTTCGCCTCGCAACCGCCGACCGTCGTGCTTATGGCTGGGCTGCAGGGCTCCGGCAAAACCACTACCTCCGGCAAGCTCGCTAACTGGCTGAAGAATGGCGGACACCGGCCGCTGCTGGTCTCGGTCGACGTCTATCGTCCCGCTGCGCGCGAGCAACTCAAAGTGGTTGCGGCGGCGATCAAGGCCAATCTCTATGAAGGCGAGGTCGGCGAGGCGAATACGGCTACTGTCGAGCGCCTTGCTAAAGAAGCGCGGCGCGAAGCGATCAACACCGGCTGCGACGTGCTCATCGTTGACACTGCCGGGCGTCTCCACATCGACGACCAGCTCATGGAGGAGATGCAGTCGCTCAAACGCCTGCTCAATCCGCAGGAAATTTTGTTCGTCGCCGATTCGATGACTGGGCAGGACGCTGTTCGCTCGGCCGACGAATTCCATAAGAAGCTCACGCTCACCGGCGTCGTCCTTACTAAGATGGATGGCGACGCTCGCGGCGGTGCGGCGCTTTCCATCCGCCAAGTCACCGGACAACCCATTAAGTTCATTGGCATCGGCGAAAAGTACGATGCGCTTGAGCCTTTTCATCCCGACCGCATCGTCTCGCGCATTCTGGGCATGGGCGACATCCTCTCGCTCATCGAAAAGGCCGAGTCGCAGATCGACAAGAAGAAGGCCAACGAACTTGCCTCCAAGGTCCTCGCTGGCGACGGCTTTTCGCTGGAAGATTTCCGCGACCAACTGCGGCAGGTTCGTAAAATGGGATCGCTGCAGAGCCTCATGGGCATGTTGCCCAGCGTCGGCGCATTTTCCGGCCTGCAGAAAGCTGCCGACAAGGTTGACGAAAAACAGATCAATCGCGTTGAGGCCATCATCAATTCCATGACGGGATACGAGCGCAACCATCACGAAGCCATCAACGGCAGCCGCCGCAAGCGCATCGCCCGCGGCTCCGGCACCAGCGTGCAGGAAGTCAACAACCTGCTTCGGCAGTATGCCCAGATGAAAAAAATGTTCAAGCAGATGGGCAAGCCGAGT
>DATEQN010000031.1:0-168213 GCA_035272625.1 Terriglobales bacterium
TACCTACGGCTCAGCATTTGAGAAGACCAAGCGCCGAGCCAATAGCCGGGTAGCAGATCTTGTTTTGCCGCCCGCGATCAAAAGCCAGCTGAAGGATAGGGCGAAGGAAGTTTCCCTGAAGAATTTGAGGCCCGAAACAGCCACGATCCAGTGATTTGGAATTGGGGACTACGCCGGTAGTCCCTCAAATCCGTAAATGGTTGCGGGGGGTGGATTTGAACCACCGACCTTTGGGTTATGAGCCCAACGAGCTACCAGACTGCTCCACCCCGCAAGAAAAGCATAACACAGTGCGGTTAAGCGGGGTCAAACTCGCTGACGCTTTGGTGGTGAGCAGATCACGCGTTAGAGACCAATCGTTACGATTCAAGCCGTGAGCGGATTCAAGACGGTAGCTTCCCGCTCCATCCGGTGAGGGGTCTGCCTTGGCGGGTCCGCTTGAATTCTTGACGTGGCGCCCTGAATTCCACGCAGACCCGCTCCTGGCGCTTCTCCGTCTGGTTGCGCGCTTGATTCAGCGGCTCAGTTTCTTGCGTTCGCAGGCATCTACAATCTTTTTGGGATCGATGGCTTCCCGGTCAATCTGCTCCTCCAGAATCTTGCCGTCTTTGCCAATCAAAAAGTTGACGCGGCGCGCGGCCTTGTATTTGTCGACGTAGATGCCGTATTGGAGGGCAACGTCTCCACCCCAATCACTCAGCAGCGGGAAGGTGACGCCGATCTGGTCGGCGAAGGCTTTGTTGGCGTAGGGGCTATCCATGCTTACACCCAGAACCTGGGTGTCGGCGGCTTCCAGCTTCTTGAGACTCTGCTGGAAGGCCTTCATTTGGGCGGTTCAACCCCCGGTAAAGGCAAAGATATAGAAGGCCAGAACGACGTTGCTTTTGCCGCGATACTGGCTCAGCGTAACCTCTTTCTCGTCGCTGCCATCGAAGTACTGCAGCTTGAAATCGGGAGCGACGTCGCCGACTCTTAGCTTCATGGGCGCAGGCTCAGGCTTATTGGCTTGAGCTTGGGTCTGCGGGCAAAGAATGCTGACTGCCAGCAACCCCACTCCTAATATTGTCGAAATACTGCTTCGTTTCATAGATATTCCTCCGGAACGACTTGCCTTAAACGTAACCTACTACGGGAGCGCGGCCAAAAACACTTAGATGGTTCCACAGCAGCAAACGGCTTGGGCTAGCCTCACAGACTTTGTGCCAATGACTGCGTACAATGATTGCGGCCTTGATCGGATCGGATGAGCCTTCATACTCTAAACGACATTTTGTTGGCGGTCTGCAAGAAGCGCCGCGATCGCGTCATGCTCCAAAGACGGGCCCTGGGCTGGGTTCCGATCTCCTCCACGGAGATTTACCGCGGCGTCGTGGGTGTGGCTCGGGCGCTTGAATCCTGGGGCGTTGGCAAAGGCGATCGCGTCGCGATCCTCAGCGAAAATCGCCCGGAGTGGACGATCACTGATTTCGCGGCGCTTTCTCTGGGCGCGGTCACGGTCCCGGTCTATTCCACGCAGACAGCGGAGCAGACCGCTTTCCTCCTCAACGATTGCGGGGCGCGCGTCATCGCGGTGTCCACCAAGCACCAGTTGGAAAAAGTATTGACCATCCAGCGGCACACACCGGTGGAGCGGATCATGGTAATGGACGCGGTAGAAACCGCGCACGCGGTCCAGATGCAGGGACTGATGCTGCGCGGGCCGGCCGACTTCGATCCGGAATTCGATGTTCGCGCCCGGTCAATTGGGCCCGACGACCTGGCGACAATTATCTATACCTCTGGCACGACGGGAACTGCGAAGGGGGCGATGCTGACCCACCGGAACATGGCCTCGAATATCGCGTCTTCGATGGAGGGATTCGGCTTCGGCACGAAGGAGGAAGTGAGCGTATCGTTTCTGCCGCTCTCCCATGTGACGGCACGGCACGTGGACTTCGCTCTGCTGTACCGCGGTGTGGTGCTGGCATATTGTCCTGATATTGCACAACTGGCACAGGCCTTAACCGAAGTACAACCCAACATCTTTGTAGCGGTGCCGCGCGTCTACGAGAAGATTCGTCAACAGGTGATCCTGAAGGCCACGGGCTTTCCGCGCAGCGCGATCTATCGCTGGGCGCTCTCAGTGGGACGCGCTCACCGCGCCAAGACTCTGGCCGGAACCCAGCCTTCGGCGCTCTCCTGGAAAATGAAAATCGCGAACCGGCTCGTCTTTTCCCGAGTGCGCGCGGGCATGGGCGGAAAGGCGGAGGAGTTCATTTCCGGAGGCGCGCCGCTGGGCCGAGAACTGGCCGAGTGGTATGCCGATATCGGTATTTCCATCCACGAGGGGTACGGACTGACGGAGACGTCGCCGGTGATTGCGGTGAACACTCCCGGAGAGCACAAACTGGGGACGGTCGGCAAACCGCTGGCCAACGTCGAAGTGCGGCTCGCCGACGACGGCGAGGTGCTGGTACGCGGGCCCTCGATATTCAGGGGCTATTGGAATCGTCCGGAGGAAACGCGCAACGCGTTTGTGGATGGCTGGTTCAAGACCGGCGACATCGGGCAACTCGACAGCGAGGGCTACCTGTCGATCACGGATCGCAAGAAGGACCTGATTAAGACGTCGGGCGGGAAGTTCATCGCGCCGCAACCGATCGAGAATTCGCTGAAACTCAACCCGCTCATTGGGACGGCGGTGGTGATTGGCGATCGGCGGAAGTTTCCGGCAGTGCTGATCTCGCCGCACTTCCCGGTTCTCGAAGATTGGGCCCGGGCGAACCAGGTTGAGATCATTTCGCGAGAAACACTCGTCGCCAACGTCAAGGTGCAGGCACTGTACGATGGCATCATCGAAGAACTGAACCAGAACCTGGCGCGCTTCGAAAGACTGAAGCGTGTGTTGATAGTAGCCGAAGAATTCTCGGCGGCGGATGGAACCCTGACGCATACGCTGAAGGTGCGGCGACGGGGAATTGAGGACCGGTACCGGGCATTGATTGACGAAATGTACAGGAAGGCGGAGAGGGCTGGAGGGTGAACTGGTGGAGAGCCGGACGTCCCCGCCCGGCCACCATACTGCTGGACGGGCGAGACGCCCGTTACGCGACTATCTGGTTCACAGTTCCCTGGGGCCGTACAATAAAGACATGACGGACTCATTGATTATCGCTGGCAGGCAGTTCCGTTCCCGCTTGATCGTCGGGACCGGGAAGTACAAATCTTTTCAGGAGACCGCGCGCGCGCTCGAGGCCAGCGGCGCCGACATGGTGACGGTGGCCGTACGCCGGGTGAATCTCGACCGTAGCAAGGAGTCGCTGCTCGATTACATCGATCCGAATAAATATTTTCTTCTGCCCAATACCGCCGGCTGCTATACGGCCGACGACACCATCCGCACGGCCCGCCTGGCGCGCGAGGTTGGACTCTCGGATTGGGTCAAGCTGGAAGTGATTGGCGACCAGGCAACGCTGTATCCGGATGTGCAAGCGACTCTCGAAGCCACGCGCGTGCTGGCGAAAGAGGGTTTCACGGTGCTGGCCTATACCTCGGACGACATCGTGTTCGCGAAACGGCTGGTGGACGCGGGAGCGGCGGCGGTGATGCCTTTGGGCGCGCCGATCGGTAGCGGGCTTGGAATTCAGAACACCGCCAACCTGCGAATCCTCCGCGAAATGATCACGGGAGTGCCCTTGATTGTGGACGCGGGCGTGGGCACCGCTTCCGACGCAGCCATCGCCATGGAACTCGGCTACGACGCTGTGCTGATGAACACTGGCATCGCCGGCGCCCAAGAACCGGTGCTGATGGCAGAAGCAATGAAGCACGCAGTGCTGGCGGGACGTCAGGCGTACATGGCGGGGCGCATGCCGCGAAAGCTTTATGCGACTGCCAGTTCGCCGCTGGAAGGCATAGTGCGGTAGATCCGAGTGGACGGGTGAGACGCCCGTCGCTCCACGGGAACAGACACAAAGGCGGCGGCCGGGCGCTACGTCGCTGGCAAGCGTGGTGTCCGCGCCCATCGAAGAGAACGCCACATCTGGATTGTGACAACTAGATACCAAATACCTATGGCGGGTCCGAGATCCACCAGACCCACACTCGCGGGCGGTGCGGGAAACGTGTAGAAATTGAGTGCCAGCAAACCTGCGGCAACGGCTAGTCCGGAAAAGGCAAACACTCTGCCGTAGCGGGGATGCCGCAGCATGGCGAGCGCGAAACACAGGGTTCCCAAACCAATGTAAGCGTCCCAGGCCACGTCCAAGCCGAGCCAGATAGCGTTCACCTGGGCCGACACCTTCTCACCACCGACGGAATACCCGACCGCCATTTGCACCAGGGCCATGGCGGAAAACAGGGCGCCACCCAACGCATTCAACAGTGCCCCCAACGCGCTTGAGACCAGCGGCGTCTCCCAGTCGAGCAGTCGTCGCAGGCCGAAGCTCGCTACTGCCAGAGCAGGACCGAAACAGGCTGCGAGCGTCGTCGTTGCAAGCTTTGGAAGAGGTACAAAGACCATGAGCGGGTACGCCAGGCAGGTGAAGAATCCAGCGCAGATGCCGAGTTGGACGGCCTTAATACCTGCGGGTGCTGCTGATTCCCCTATGGAATCCGGCATATTCCTAATCCGCGACAAGGGGCGATCTCGAATCCGACCCCGCCGAACGACTCCCCCGGCTCTCCGCCGGGGGCATTCCCGCGTACCAGTCGCGAAGGCAAGTTAAGCCTGCATCCGTTCGTTTTTCACTGAGCCGTTAAATCATCTTAACGCTGTCAACGTGGATCTTGTCACCGTCGATGTGCCCGGTCACGGCGACGTGATGTCCATAATGATCCTTAAGGGCATCGGGATTGTCGACCATCAGGACCTTCTGGTCCTTGTCGGTAACGACGACCGGGCTGGCGCCGGCCGCGATGCACTTTTTCGTGCACGCCTCCGCGCCCGCGTTAGCTCCCTTGGCACCACACTTGGAGTCGCTAATCCAGCCGTTTACGGTTTGGGCATCGCTGGCAAATGACACCGAGGCCACCATTAAAATCAGTGCACCGGCAAGTAACAACGAGAGAAATCTCCGCATGTCATCCTCCTTGGATCGCTTCCCACACGTGATGCGATCCCTGAACTTTATCACAGGAGGAGCGGAGGCTGGGCTGCCAGAAAATGGCAGGTGCTAATTCCTGGCTGAGCCGCAAGCTTCGACTCAACCGATTGCCCCGCAGCTTACAGCCCACAGCTTACTTACTCATGTCGTTCTGGGCGCGGCCGGTGGGTGGCCTCTGGGAAGGGCCGGGAGCGACCAGTACAACTTCTCCGGGACGAGTGTAGTGCAGTTGCTCGCGGGCTTCCTTCTCGATGGCGGCAGGATCGGACTTGAGCGATTTGATCTGGTCGACGTGCTGACTGTTTTCCTTCCGCAAGCGCTCGACCTCACTCTGCAGCGCTTGCATCTCGGCGCGCTTCTGGCGATAGATCACCATGCCGTTGGCTCCGAACATGGCGTGCAGCAATAATCCAACGATAAGAAGGACGGCGGCCGCGGTTCCCAGTCGACGCCATTCCAGCGCAAGCCACGACCAGACCGGACGCGTGCGTTCGACCCAGCGCGCGGCCACCGCCTCCGCCCGTGGAGCCTGATCCTTGGCCTGATCTCTGGCATGATGGATGGCCTGCACCACAGCCCGATCGATGGCCTGGCCGATGGTCCGATCAACGACCGCGCGAAGGCCTTCCTCCGAACCTGGAAGGATGCGCACTCTTGGCGGTGGTCCTAGTCGAAGATCCATGCTTTCGCTGCCACACTCACCTTTGTAAGGTCTTCCCTGCTGCGCGCTTCGCTGTACACGCGCACTACTGGTTCCGTGCCCGAGAGTCGGTAACATACCCACGATCCGTCGGCGAGCACCAGTTTGAGTCCGTCGGTCCTCACCACCTTGGCAACTTTGATGCCATGGAACTCGCTCGGATCGCCTCGTAACTTTTGAGTAAACTTCTCTTTCACTTCCGGCGTCAAGCGGAAGTTCTCGCGCAGCGGGTAAAAGGAACCAACTTCGGCAAATAGGTCGCCCAGTTGTTTGCCGAGCGAGGCACCCCGGCGAGCGACCATCTCGCAGCACAGCAGGCCGGCGAGAACACCGTCCTTCTCCGGAACGTGTTTGCGGATAGAGAGGCCGGCGCTCTCTTCGCCACCAATGAGGATTTTGTCCTGCTTGATGAGTTCGGCAATGTATTTGAAGCCAACCGGGGTTTCGTAGAGTGCGATTTTGTGTTTTTCGGCAAGCGCGTTGATGAGGTTCGTAGTGGCAACGGATTTGCCGACTCCGTTTCTCCAGCCGCGGCTTTCAACCAAGTAGTCAAAGAGCAAAGCGATGATGTAGTTAGGCTGGAGGAAGGTGCCGTCCTCGTCGACAATTCCAAAACGATCGGCATCGCCATCCGTCGCAATGCCAATCGCCGCGCCGGTTTCGCGCATCTTCTGACGCAGGTCTTCGAGCAGGTGATCGTCGGGTTCGGGGGCATGGCCTCCGAAGAGCACGTCGCGGGTGTCATGGACGGTAGCCACGGTTACTCCCGCCTCACGCAAGAACGCGTCAGAATAGCCGCGGGCTGCGCCCCACATGGGATCAAAGGCAATCTTGACGCCGGCTTTCTTGATGACGTCGAGATCGACGATTTCGCGCAGGCGAGAAAGATACATGCGGCGAGGGTCGATCGACTGGGACTCCACTTTGGTCGCGCGGGGCGTCTGCGGATTCGCATCGAAGACTGCAATCTCGGACTCTATGGCCTTCGTGACTTCGGGTAGCGCGGGCGCGCCATCGGGCGTCGAGAACTTGATGCCGTTGTATTCCGGCGGATTGTGCGAGGCGGTGAAATTGATGGCGCCGTCGGCTTTGGACTGGATCACGGCGTAGGAAATAGTGGGCGTAGGCGCAGGCTCCGCGATGACCAGCGGCGTGATGCCCTGGGTAGACAGAATGTCGGCGGCCGTGGCGCAGAAAGATTCACCCAGAAAACGCGGGTCACGGCCAACAATAACTTTGACTTTTGCCCCGTTCGATTTCTGCGACGACACGTAGCGCGCGATGCCGTGCACGGCCCGCTGAACATTGGCAAAAGTGAACTCTTCGGCCATCACGGCCCGCCATCCAGATGTGCCAAACTTGATTTGCGTTGCCATCGGATGCCTCGTATGCTTCCAGTGAAATCCGAACCATCGATTTGAGGTCGATTTTTCTTAGTTCGATTTTAGTTAGTACGCTTTTAGTACGACCGATTCTATATGACCGACAAAAGGCTCGTTCTTACGACTTGCGCTTCGCTCGAAGAAGCCCGGAGCATCGCCCATGCGCTGGTGGAGCGGAAACTGGCCGCCTGCGTCAACATCGCTCCCCAGATTGAGTCGGTGTATCGCTGGCAAGGTGAGATCGAGACGGCAACGGAGTGGCTGCTCGTAATCAAGACCACCATAGAGGCTTTTGATCGCGTACGTGAGGCTTTGAGCGAGCTACATTCCTACGAGCTTCCAGAGTGCATAGAGATTGGCATTGAAGACGGCAGCGCGGCGTACCTGGAGTGGATTGGAGAGTCCGTGCGCTGAAGATGCTGTGCGCAAGCGGGGCCACGCCCCGCTTGGACGGGGTAAAGCCCCGTCCTCACGAACTCTAGATCGCCGCTAGTGCCTGGTCGAGATCGGCGAGGATATCGTCCACGTCCTCGATCCCGACAGAGATGCGGACCATGCCGTCGGTGATGCCGATTTTACGGCGGCCCTCCTCGCCGACGCCAGCGTGAGTCATGGTAGCGGGATGCGAAATCAGGGTCTCGACTCCGCCCAGAGACTCGGCCAGCGAGCAGACGCGCACCTTGCGCAGCATCTTGTTGGCGTTCGCGAGCGATCCGGTTTCGAAGGCGATCATCGATCCGAAGCCCGACATCTGACGCTTCGCCAGTTCGTACTGCGGATGATCCGGCAGTCCAGGATAGAAAACCTTCTGCACTTTCTTGTGTTTCGAAAGATAGCCGGCGACCTTGCGACCGTTGCAGTCGTGCTGCAACATGCGCACCGCAAGCGTCTTCACCCCACGCAGGATCAGCCAGCACTCGAACGGCGACAGGATGGCTCCGGCGGCTTTCTGCAGAAACGCAAGCTTCTCCGCCTGCTCGGGTTTGGTGCAGACTACGACACCTCCCAATCCGTCGCTGTGTCCGTTAAGAAACTTCGTGGTGGAGTGGACGACCATGTCGGCGCCAAGCTCGATCGGACGCTGGAAATACGGCGACATGAACGTGTTGTCGACGACGACCTCAACACCGCGCCGATGGCTGAGGCCGCAAATGGCGCGGAGATCGCAAAGCTCCATCAGGGGGTTGGTCGGCGTCTCCAGGAATAACAGCCGGGTGTTCTTCTGGAATGCGCACTCGACTTTATTGAGGTCGGATGTATCGACGTACGTGAATGTCAGGCCAAAATTAGCAAGAACTTGATTGAACAGGCGAGGCGTCCCGCCGTAGAGGTTATGGCCGGCAACAACGTGGTCGCCCGCTTTGAGCATCGTTGCGATGGCATTGATCGCCGCCATGCCACTGCCGAACACACGCGATGCCGTCCCGCCCTCGAGCGCCGCGAGGTTAGTCTCCAGCCGGTCGCGCGTCGGATTCGATACGCGCGCGTATTCGTAACCTTTATTCTTGCCGATTTCTTCCTGAACGTAAGTGGAAGTCGGGTAGATGGGGACACTGACGGCGCCGGTGAGTGGGTCGGGTTCTTGGCCGGCGTGAATGGCGCGAGTGGCGAAACCTTGTTTTTTGGAGTCTGGTTGTTTGGCGATCAAGAAAATGAGTCCTCGGAATCGGAGAGTTTAGCGAAGAATTTTCCCAAAATGGGAAGAGATACTACTACTTAGTCAGCTACCCCCCTCCCCCGGTCTAATGAACTCAAAGACTTAGAGACCGTCGGGCGCTGGGTCTTTGAGGAATAAGGACTTATACGTAAAGTATTCCGGAATCAAAGACTTAGGGTGCTACCGCCTTCGATCTGGTACTTCCGGTCCAGCCAATAGAGGACAGGTACGACAAAGCAATTCTCGATTGACTGGAACTTTTATTTTAGCAGGTGATGTCAAGAAAGCGGTTCGGGTCCCTGGACCATCGGACGTCGCTCGCAGTCAGGAGATTTTCGTTTCACGTCTTTTCGAGGTTTTGAGTGTGGGTCTGACTCCCGAACCAACTGCGGTGCGTCCCTGATTGGAATCGGCTCCATCCTGGGTAGGCTATTGGGAGTTGAAGATTGGTCTCGCTACCTCCTCCGGTGATGCGGACTGCGGGTGCTCCGCCTTCCAGCGCATGGCGGCGGTGATGCGGGTGCGTCCGCTGGGATGATCGAAGAAGATGAGCTCCTCGACTGGACCCGGGTCGAGTTTGCGATATTCTCCCAGCATCAGATCCACGTTCGCTTCCCCATCGGGCTGTTGGGCTGCATTCAGACCGTACATGTCTGCCTCGTACTCCATGGTGCGTGTGATGGTATTCGTCACCGGCGTCATGAGAAAGAAGTAGAACGAGAACACGATCACGGACAAGGGCAGGACAGCGACATCGGTGATTCCCCGGACATCCCATTTTTCTCCCCAGCGCGCGAGCGAGAAGTTGATGCCCCAACTCAGAAACGCGAACCCGATCACTACTACGACGCCAGTCATGACCAGTCCCTTGTATTCATGATTAAGAACGTAATGACCCATCTCGTGTCCCATGGTCGTTTCAATCTCGGGCAGCGTACAGCGCTTCACGAGATTGTCGTTCAACGAAATTCGCTGGGTGCTGGCGAACCCGCTGACGTTGGCGCTTACTCGATTCGACTGCCGGGATGCGTCGAACTCATAGACGTCGGTTGCGGGAATCCCGTTGGCCCGAGCCATGCTGAGGATCGGATCCTTGATTCGAGGATCCTCCAGCTTCGTGTACTTGTTAAATAGCGGGGAGAGATAAACGGGTGCGATCAGGCTCACGAACGCAAGAAACAAGATCGTCAGAGTCGCGCCCCACGCCCACCAGCTCTTTCCCAAGCGTCGCACAAGCCCGAAGAGCGGTATTACCAGTATTGCCCCCAGCACCACGGTGACAGCGAGCATCACGATCTGATCGCGCATCCACGGACCGAAAGTCTGATTCAAAAGGCCATACTTGTGCTCACGGAAATAGCCCTCGTACACGGTGAGAGGGAAGGTAAGCACGGACACGACAACAATGAATTGAATCCAGTAGAGTGCCGTCTGGAAAGGGCGGATGCGGGTTATGGCCTCAGTCAGGTTGCGCATGCGCGTCGACCACCGGAAGCGGAGCAGCAGCCACATCACGATGACCGTGCAGAGAAAATCCCACAAAAGGAACCAATAGCCGCCTTCGAAATAGGCATTGGAACGGGCGCGTTGTCCGGGTGGCATCTTGGCCAGATATGCTTCGACCGCCGCGTTGACATTGAACAACTGGGCTCCGGCGCCTTGACTGGCGGCTGGCGGTGTTTTCGGCTGCGTTTCGGTCGCGGAATTCTGGGCAAGTGCCATCGCCACGAACAGCAAGAATGCCAGAGACACGATCAAGGCACATTTCATCGGCGTTTCCTCCTCGGATCGCACGCCGCTATGGTAAAGCTTCCGGGTGTTTCTTGCGTGAAGGCCGATGAACGGGCCGGCTAGTCGTCGTCGGTCAGCTTAGCCGGAAACTATGCGATGGTTAGCGAAAAACATCGTAATAATCAAGCGGATTCCCACTGGAAGCAGAGTCCGTAGCCGTCGGGATCGACGATATTCAATTGCTTCATCCCATAGGCTGCAATCTTGGGCTCGCTTGCTTTCACGCCCATTCCCCTTAGGTACTGATACGCCGCATCAACGTCGGGGCAACCGAAGAAGAGGCCAGTGTCTCTGTGAGCGGCAATACGGGCAGGCTCAGGAGTGGACGGACGCTGAAATGCCTCATACGCCGTATTCAACATCAATTCCACGCCGTTCAATCTGAGTAGTACCCAGTCAAAGTGGGGTGCGGTCTTTCCGTCGGTTTCAACGATCTCGAATCCCAACACGTCGCAATAAAACTTAATCGAGGTCGGCATGTCGAACACTTGCAACAGCGGTGCCATACCACGAACATCGATCGCCATATCACCCTCTCGCCTCGCCGATAACAACTCCGAGCGGGCACCGGCTCTCAGCAGACGTGAGCGGTGACCGCCCGAATCTAACTATTGTTATCGCCTAATGAATGTCGTTGATTCTTCTATTGCTGGTGATAATGTGTTGCCGAGAATCGCTCGACACGGAATCCTTAGATTAGGACACTGTCGGAAAATGTGGAACGGGCTGTTTTGAATTAGCGGCGTCCTAGGAAATCTATCCTCCGTTGGCTTCAAGCAATCTTCTTCGGATTCTGCGCCAACGAAATAGGTGGGCTTGCTGCAACTTCGCCAGGCTTGGAATCGAAGACCCCCACCACCTCTTCATAATTCCCATCGTTGGGGGAATATGGCTGAGTCCGCCAGTTCAACTCTTCCAGCCGCTTTCGCATCTCAACACCGTACTTTTCACGAGCACTGCAAACTTCACAGTTCGGATGGTGGATTCTCAGCAGGGACAACAGGTAGCATCTCCAACTCACGACAAACCTCGGGGGATACAGTTCATTCGCTTCAGGGCGTGCTGCGTCAAGTGGCGAGAACTATTTTTCGAAGAGGCGTGACGTATTATGGCACACGATGAGGTTGTGGATCCAATAAATCTCGATGCATGGGGATCGCTGAGCGGATCATGCGAAAAATTGATAATGTGTTCTTGGACTGAGGGAAGCGACCTAAGTGAAACTCAAGCGCAAGGCCCGCGTCAACCACTCGGCCGTTTTCCGCGAGTCGGCAATTTTCGCCGCCGTCGACAGTCAGCGGTAGGTCAGATTCGGATACCAGTCTGAGCCCCGACCTTCGGGGGTGAAATCCAGCAAGTTCCACAGCGGCCAAATCATGTCGACGTGGCGCTGGTTCTGTCCCCGCTCGGGTGGCACCAAGAGAAGCTCGGAATGGAAAAAGTGGTGAATTTTCGCGTTACGGCGAACAAAAACATTCAGCGACGGCTGTTGGCCACCTTCCGCATTCTCGCCGTAGTAGTCGCGATTGTAGTTGTTGCCGGCGGAAGAAAGAAGACGCAGGCGGTTCCATCCGCGCTCACGTGCGAAGGTTCTGAGTCTCTCCAGCGGAGACTTGGCTACTACCACGAGGTTCATGCGCTGAGCGGCATGCACTGCCGTGGCGTTCAGAGCGTCGATGATAGAACTGCACATCGGACATGCCGCTTTCATCTTGGGTCCAAACATAAAGCTGTAGATGGCGAGAGTATCTTTGCCGGGTTGAAACAGCTCAGAGAGCGGCACCTGCCGGATTGTTTGGGCTTCGTTGAGATCGGTTGAGCCCTCTTCGAAGATATAGTCTTCTGGTATCTGCCCACCTAGAGGAAGCCGGCGACGCAGAGCTGCAACTTCTTCAACGCACCGTCTCAAGTCGACTTCCGCTTGCAGCAATTGGTTCCGGGCGTGGCGGTAGGATTCAGTTTCACCGGGGAATCGAAACGAGTGAGTGGCCATGTATTCCTCCTAGGCGCATGCGTGCCGCTCGACTTCGGACGGAATTCGCGCTCGACGATTGTGCCAGCTTTCGTGGGAGATTGAAAATGCCAGCTACCCACGGCTTGCGCCGTGGGCTGGATTCTTGCGCCGCTCCGCGGCTGGGGAACAGGTCAGGCACTCCACTTTTTCAGACATTATCGAGCTATGACATAGACTCCTCAGGGGATAAAGCCCACATCTTCTTTATTGTTTATTGGTCCCTGACGGCACGGCTGAAAGCTGTGCCCTTTCAAAACGCGGCTCTGCCGGAGTTTCTCCGCAAACTGTGAAGCCGTGGCCTTCCCAAAACCCAACCTCAGCCTACCGTAACAATGAAACTGCTCTAGATTCCGCCTTCAAAAATCTTCTTCGACAAATACCGCTCCGCCGAGTCCGGAATCAGCGTCACCACGCGCTTCCCTGCCCCAAGGCGCTTAGCAATTTCAACTGCCGCATAGACGTTGGCGCCGGCGCTTGAGCCTCCGAGTACACCTTCGCGGGCGGCGAGTTCTTTGACCATGCCGAAGGCTTGGTCATCGGTCACCATCATCACCTCGTCGCAAACTGAACGGTCAAAATTCCCAGGGATAAAGCTGTTGCCGATGCCTTCCACCTTGTGTGGACCGGGCTTTCCTCCACCCAGGATTGAGCCTTGCGTCTCCACCGCCACGGCGTGTACGTTTGCCAGCCGCTCTTTCAGAAAACGGGCAACTCCTGTGAAAGTTCCCGCCGTACCGCAGCCGACAGTGATTGCGTCGATGCGTCCATCCATCTGCTCGAAGATCTCGCGGGCGGTAGTTTCGTAGTGGTAGTCGGTGTTGGCGGGATTGTCGAACTGCGCGGCCAGAAATGCGCCAGGGGCGGAAGCGTGCAGGTCCTTGGCGCGCTGGATGGCGCCTTGCATGCCCTCGGCTTCCGGTGTGCGAGTCACCTCGGCGCCGAGGGCCCGCATGATGATGACCTTTTCCTCCGAAAATTTTTCCGGGACAAACAGACGGACTTTGTAGCCGCGACTCACGCCGATCAGGGCGAGGCCGATGCCGGTGTTCCCGGCGGTGGCTTCGATGACCGTCCCACCCCGCTTGAGCTTGCCTTCGCTCTCGGCGCGCTCGATCAAGCCAATCGCGGCGCGGTCTTTCACGCTGCCGCCGGGATTCAGGTATTCGAGCTTGGCAAAGATATCGGCCGATCCCGAAGGGGCCAGCTTCTTCATTTGCAGCATTGGAGTTTCGCCGACGAGTTTGGAGATTTCGTCGCTGACGCGCAGCCGGGAGTTCAAGGTTGTGAATGGCACACTTTAGAGTAAGAAAGGAAGGCGTGCGCGTCAATTCGCGGACGCTGTAAATGTGGTCGTTGGTAATGGTAATGAAATCGGGTAATTTGACATACGCCGCGGTTACCAGGGTCACTGCTCCCGGAAGCGGGCTCGGGTGGCGTAATAACCCCAAGCCACAGCGTCAATCGCCGCTCGTCTTGCCCGAGCGCCCCGCAGCCTCTACTGTCGTGGTCGGGTCGGCGCCTTGCCAACTCACGTCGGCCGTCGGCCCGTAGGTCGCAGGCACCGGCTTTCCCAGCAAACGCAGGTAGACCGTCAACTGCGTCCGGTGGTGAGCGGTGTGCAGAACGCGCCGCCAGAAGATCCAGATCCGTTCCCGGCGGGTATCAAAGAAAGGGACAACCGTCCGCCACCACTCCTCATCGCGGTCCGCCAGGAATCCAAGTCGCGGCCGGGCAAGCTCCAGCATCCGTTGTTTGAAGTCCTCGACTGCAGGCCGACGCGGCAAGACTTGTTCCGCTGGCGCTTCGGGCACACCAAGGAATTCGGCAAAGAATCGCCGCTCCGAGAGCAGTTGGTGCTTCATGATGTCGGCGACCGAGGTGGAACTCGGATGTGGGCGGTAGCCAAGATCCGAATCAAGAAAGGCCGCCCAGACGGAAATGACTTTGTTCGTCTCGCTGGCGTAGGTATCGAGGATGTGCTGGAGGAGCGCGACCCGGGAGCGGGGGACTTGCTCGTCTCGAATCGCCGAGAACGGATATTTCATAAACGCAAATGACTCCCGCTCTCTACTGCGCCCCCGAAGCCGGCTGCGTTCCCGCATAATAGCCACTCTTTGTGCGGACGGTCAGTTTGCCGTGGTCGTGCGAACGGGCATCCACTTTCACCTGACGATAACCACCCTGGGTTTTCGGCGTCGTCGGTTTGTATCCAATGGTGTACTGGGTGCGAATATCGTGGGCCACAGTGCGGCTGATGGCGTCAACTTCGTCCAACGTTTTGGGGAAGAAAGCGATGCCGCCAGTTCTCTCGGACATAATCTGCAGTGCCCGTTTGGCGTGTTTGGGGTGCTCTTCCTTCTCCAGAATGCCGATGGCGTAAACGGTGGGTCCGCCGTCGCCCTGCAGACGCCGCACCGCCTGCTCCAGAGTTTCGGCGCTCTCGTTGTCGTCTCCGTCCGTAACTACAAAAAGGACTTTCTTTTCGAGCTTCGCGTCTCGTTTCAAATGGTCGGCGGTGTTGGTAACCGCATCATAAAGCGCCGTTCCGCCACGCGCCTCGATTTTTTCGAGTCCTTCTTGCAGCTTCTTGATGTCGGAAGTGAAATCCTGGTCAAGCCAGAGCTCGTCGTTGAAGTTGACAATGCACACTTCATCATTTGGATTCGACGCGCGCACCAGATTCAGGGCGGCGGCGTTCACCTTTTGCCGCTTCTCGCGCATGGAACCGGAGTTATCGACCACAATGCCCATGGCGACGGGAATGTCTTCGTGGCGGAATGAGGTGATGGTCTGGGGATGCCCATCCTCGTACACGTTGAAGTCGCCCTTATCCAGGGTGGTGACAATGCGCTGCTTGTCATCGACAACCGTGGCATGCAGCACCACTTCTTCAACTTCCTTGCGGAAAACAAAGACGCCGCTGTCGGAGGCATCCGGGTTCTGCGCAGAGTTCGGAACCGCGTTCGGAGCTGCACCCTGTTCCGTCGAAGCTGGCACAGGCGGCGTGCTGGCCGGTCCTGCCTGCGACGCTGATGGCGAATTCGCAGCCGTTTGGGAACCTGCAACCGCGGCCGGAGGCGACTGGCTCGGGGCTCCGCCCTGTGCATAAGAGTTAGACAGAAACAGCGCCGTCAGAAGGAAGAAGATCGGCAGAGGAACGTTATTCCGTCGGCGCATAGTAACCCGTCTTGGCATAGACCTTGAGCGGGGGCAATCCTTTTGGCGGTAAGAGCTTGACCTTTATTTTACGCCATTTGCCATCGTGCACAGGATTCTTGGGACGATATCCGATGACATATTGGTTGCGCAGCTCGATGCCAATTTTCGTGGAAACGTCCGCCAGGTCGTTCGGGTTATCAATGGTAAAAGCCCGGCCACCGGTCAGTTCGGTGACATCGCTGAGCAGGGCTGGTCCAAGCCGCTCTTCTTCGGTCGGGAAGTAATGATCGTAGATGCCGATGGCGTAGATGAGAATGTCGGCTTCTTTGACCATGGACCGGATCTCGCCTTCCGTATAGCGGCTGTGATTGTCACCGCCGTCGGAGATGATCAGCAATGCCTTTTTCGGGTACTTGGCCTGGCGCATTTTGGTGACACCGAGATAAATGGCGTCCAGCAGTGCCGTGCGGCCCCTCGGAACGGTGTACAGCAGCCGGCCCTGAATGTCATCCACCGAACTGGTGAAATCGGCAATCTCCTCCGGCTTATCGGAAAAGGCGATCATGAAGAACTCGTCCTGCGGGTTGGCGGTCTTAAAAAACTCGATGACCGCCTCGCGGGCGCGCTCGATTTTGCTGGCCATGCTGCCGCTCATGTCAAAGATCACGCCGATCGAAACCGGTGCGTCTTCGCTGGAGAAAGTCTTGATCTCCTGCTGATCTTTGCCTTCGAAAAGGTTGAAGTTCTGGCGGTCGAGGCCGGTGACAAGGCGGTTTAAGGGATCGGTGATGGTGACCGGCACCAGGACCATGTCGACCTGTACCTTCATCGGCTTGGTGTGGGTTTTGAACGCCGGATCAATGTCGGGCTCTTTGGGAGCCGGAGGCTGAACGCGAGGCTGGATATGGACGTCCTCAGTCAAATCCTGGGCGAGCAGCGGGAGGGCGCTGCACACAGCAACCACCAGAATTACGGCGAAAGGCAAGCGAGCCGAGAACTGTTTGCCGTACAGCATAGGCCCCACTATCCGCGCCTTGGAGGGAGGCAACCCACATCCCAAAAGGCGGGCCCCAACAAGCATTACTGACCCGGATAGTAGCACAATCTCGAAAAAGGGTTGTCACCTTTTCGTAAATCACCCTCAGATTTCTGTGCATATTTTTTCTCCTTTCCCGCTTTGGGCCGGGGTCGGACTGTCCTGCTACAATTCTGCGTTCCCTCTATGGCAGTTATTTCCCCATTTCGAGCTTGGCGCTATAACCCCGAGCGCGTACCAGTTCAGCAGGTTGTGACCCAGCCCTACGACAAGATCACCCCCGCCATGCAGGAAAGCTACTACCAGGCGAGTCCTTATAACCTGGTGCGGATTATTCTCGGGCAATGCCTACCCGGCGACGGGGATGCCGAAAACGTCTATACCCGGGCGGCGGCGTCCTTCCAGAACTGGCGCCAGACAGGCATTTTGCAGCGAGATCCCGCACCCTTGCTCTACCGCTATTCCCAGACTTTCATAGTTCCGGGAAGCGTTCCTGGAGGCGCTAAGGGAAGCCAGGCGCGGGCCGAGCGGCGGGGCTTCATCGGGCTCGGCCGGATCGAGCCGTATCACGCGGGCGTCGTGTTCCGGCACGAGCAAACACTGGCCAAACCCAAGGCCGATCGGCTCGACCTGCTGCGCGCGACCCGAGCCCACTTCGGTCAAATCTTCATGCTTTACAGCGGGGCAGGCAAAGTAGATGCCCTGCTCGATTCAGCGGGAACCCCAGACATCCCTCCAGACACCGCTCCTGATATCGAAGTCACCGACGAGTATGACGTCGTGCATCGCGTCTGGAGGATCTCTGACCCCTTGGTCATTGCCTCCGTGCACGAACAGATGCGGGACAAGAAGCTAATCATCGCCGACGGCCATCACCGCTACGAGACTGCCTTGACTTATCGCAATGAGCGGCAAGCCGCGGCCGAGACCGGGTCGGGTCTCCCCGCTCCTTACGACTCGGTCATGATGACCTTCGTCGACATGGATCGCCCGGGTCTGGTCATTCTGCCCACGCACCGGCTCGTTTCCCGCCTGCCCTCGTTTTCAGCACCGCAATTTCGAGGGGATGCTGGGAAATTCTTCAATGTGGAAGATGTCGATGCCGGAATCGACGCGGCGCGCGCCACCGCCATCCTGCAACAGGCCGGGCACGCGGGAACGGCCCTGCTCGCAGTCACCGCCGAGCGCGCGTTTCTGCTGCACTCACCGAAAGCCATCGGCAGCCGCTTGTTCGGAAGGCTTTCTCTGCGTCAGCAATCGCTGGACGTCGTGCAATTGCACAAGTGCCTGCTGGAAGGTGTGCTGAAGATCTCGGAGGAAGCCATTCGCGATCAGCAGAACGTTTCCTATTGTCGCGAGCCGGCGGACGCGCTGTCGCAGGTGCAAAGTGGAAAGGCGCAAGTGGCGTTGCTGATGAATCCCGTGCGCATCGAGCAGGTTCGCGATATCGCCTTTGCCGGAGAAGTGCTGCCCCAGAAGTCCACCGATTTCTACCCCAAGTTGCTGAGCGGGCTCACGATTTATGCGCTGGAGTAGCAAAGGGTGGTGGAGGGACGGGCGTCTCGCCCGTCCAGCCGGGCACGGACGCCCGGCTCTCCACCGGACTTTGACTAACCACATCTCGGCCATCCTGTTGGCCACCGTGACGCTTCTGTCCGCGGCGCCCTCGGCGGACGAAAAGCACATCTCCGTGTTCTCCCCGGTCGCGGTCTACACGCTTCCCGTTCTGGAACGGAGAGGGAGTGAATATGTCGGCCTGCTCGAGCTTCTGGAACCGCTCGGCAGCGTTAGCAGCCAAACGGACGGGCGGTACTGGAGGCTGCGCTATAACGCGGTGGATGCCGAGTTTGCAGCGGGAAAGACGCACGCCAAAATTCATAAGCACGATTTCGATTTCACCGCTCCCTTCCTTATCGAAAACTCGCGCGGATTGGTTCCGCTAAATTCCCTGAGCGCCTTGCTCCCGCGCTTTCTGGGAACGCCCGTTAATTTTCGCGAAAGTGCGCGCCGCTTATTCATCGGCGATGTCGGCATACAAACCAGTTTCCGGCTGGACCCGAGCAACCCGCCGCGACTGTTGCTGAATTTCAGCGGTCCCGTAAACCCGACTATCTCCACCGAAGCGGGCAAGCTGCGCATGGTTTTCAAACGGGACCCGGTCGTGTCCCCGGGCAGCCAGTCTATTTCTTTTGATAACCAGATCATCACGCACGCCAACTACTCCGAGAACGACGGTGAGGCAGAACTGGACGTGGCTGCAAACCAGCCGTTGATGGCAAGCTTCAGCAACGACAGAAAGACGATCGTGATTTCACCGATCGGCGTTTCGGCTGTCCAACAACCGCCAGCGACGCCGAGTGGTGTTGGACCTGGACGACAGAATCCCGCGCCGGCGGCACCGGCGGCAAACATCGCCCCAGCCGCTCATCGCGTTCTGGCCGTGGTCGATCCCGCGCACGGTGGCGAGGAACGGGGCGCGGCTTTGACCGATACGCTCGCCGAGAAAGACGTCACACTGGGATTTGCGCGGCTGCTGCGGCACGAACTGGAGATTCGCGGATTCGCAGTCACCTTGCTGCGCGACGCCGATACCAGTTCGACTCTGGATCAGCGCGCCGCGGCGGCCAACGTCGCCCGCGCCGGAATCTACATCAGCCTGCACGCGGTTTCACAAGGCAGCGGCGCCCGAGTGTACACCGCGCTGCTTCCGGTGGAAGGAACGAGCAACGGAATATTTCATCCGTGGAATGCGGCCCAGGCTCCGGCTTTGCCCGTCAGCCGGGTTGTTTCGACGGCAATCGTTACGGAGATGCAGAAAAAAGAATTCCCGGTTCGAGCATCATCCGCGTCGCTGCGGCCGTTGAACAACGTGCTCATGCCTGCCGTCGCGGTGGAACTGGCGCCCGGAGCGGACGGTGTCGCCGACTTGACCTCGGCCAACTATCAACAACGGGCCGCGTCGGCAATTGCCGATGCTCTGGTTTCGGTCCGCGACCGGTTGGGAGTGCAGCCATGAAGGTACAGCCATGATCCCACGGCATCTTCTTATCGGTGTGGCGGCGCTGCTGGTGCTGGTGGTGGCGATGGGAATCTACCTGCGCCACATGCGGCGACAAGCAGGAGAACTGGAGTCTTCGGCGGCCAACGCGTTGCCCGTCGCTCCTCCAGCCTCCGGTCCGACCGAGACGGTGACTCTGTATGTGGCGGATGACGACGCCGGCACGCTCCGCGCGCGATCGGCGCAGATTCCGCTTCCGGGAGGACGCCAGCAGCGGGCGGAGGAGTTGTTGCGCACGCTGCTGCGCATCTACCAGCAACCGGGCGCGGCCCATCCTCTAGCACCGGCGTCGGATATCCGCAGCATCTACCTGGTCGATCCGGGCGCGGCCGTCATCGATCTGAATGCCGCCTTCGCCGACCAGCACCGCTCCGGCATTCTCAGCGAGCAACTCACCGTGAATTCGCTGGTGGAGACGCTGGCCGTCAACGTTCCCGGGATCCAGCGGGTCAACATCCTGGTCGAAGGTAAAACGCGAGACACGCTTGCGGGACACGCGGACCTGACCGAGGCGTTCGATGTGCTGACGATTGAGCAGGCGGGCGGTCAGTAAGATCAGAATGCGGTTGCTTGTTTACTCTTGAGTTACTAGACCCGTTTCCTGAAAATTTCTAATATCTCGGCCCTTTAGAATCATTGGTTTAGGCAGAAATTCCCGCCAAATCTCGGACCGGCGTCCCTCGGGGGCTAAAGCCCGCGCCCTTACCGGCTCTTTTCGGTACGGCTGAAGCCGTGCCCTTCCACGAAACCCCACTGCACGGGAGAAGTCCCTAATGCCCTCTTGCTGAGCGCGAAGGATGTAGGGGTCCTTCGACTCCGCAGGGGCTTCACTTCGTGAAGTCCCTGCTGCGCTCAGGATGACAAAATGGATGGAGTTGCCCGGGGGCGGCGGTGAACAAGATCAGAGGGCTAGAGCAAAAGCGAAAGCAAGACCAAAGCAAGAGCAGCGGACAGGAGTGTCCGCTCTACACGGGCGGGGCTGGCTGTTAGAATTTCCCTCTCATGATCTTTCGCAGCGATAATCGCACTCCTGAGCAGATTCGTCCCGTCAACATCATTCCCGACTTTATCTCGACCGCCGAGGGGTCGGCGCTGATTGAGATGGGGAACACGCGCGTCATCTGCACGGCTTCGGTCGAGGAAGCGGTGCCTGTGTTCTTGCGCAATTCGGGCAAGGGATGGATATCCGGCGAGTACGGGATGCTGCCGCGCGCGACGCTGACCCGTACGGCGCGGGAATCGTCCAAGGGAAAGCAAAGCGGGCGCACGCAGGAGATTCAGCGGCTCATCGGACGCTCGTTGCGCGCGGTGGCCGATTTGAAGCGACTGGGCGAGCGGACCATCTGGATCGATTGCGACGTGATCCAGGCGGACGGAGGCACGCGAACGGCTTCGATTACCGGAGCATTCGTCGCGCTGGGATTGGCTCTGCAGCGGTTGGTCGATGCGGGAACATTGAGCGCGGCGCCGATCAAGGATTATGTGGCGGCCATCAGCGTCGGCATTGTGGACGGCGAAATTCTTCTCGACCTGAACTATGAAGAGGACTCGCGCGCCGACGTGGACATGAACTTCGTCATGACCGCAGGCAACAAAATTGTCGAACTGCAGGCCACTGCCGAACACCAGGTGTTCGACGACGCTCAACTGGCAAAGATGATGTCGCTGGCGCGGCAGGGTGTCCAGTCGCTGATTGCGAAGCAGCAGTCGTTGCTGGGAACTCTCGCTTTGCGGCAGTGACTTCGGTCACAACAACGGCAGGACTTTACTTGGTACGCTCGAAATGTGAGGCGGACACTCTTGGCCGGAGCTTGGCTTGTGCTCGCTGCGCTGTCCGCCCATGGGCAGGCCGCAGCTTCGTCGGTGACGGGCGTGGTTGAAGATCCTTCGGGAGCGGTCATTGCCGGCGTGCGCGTGGAATTCAGCAGCGGCAACTACCACATTGCGGCCCAGACGGATTCATCTGGACAATTCCAACTCACAATCTCCGTCACTTCCGGCAGGTTCTCCACCAGAGCTGCGGGATTTCTTCCCCTCCAGCTTTCCTGGAATCATGAACGGCAGCTCAAATTTGTTCTCCATCCGCAATTTGAATCGGACTACGTCAGCCAGCACGTTCTGGTCACGGCCACACGGATTAACACCGCGCTGGAGGATTCTCCCGCCGACAGCGTGACCATCTCGAACGACGATCTGGCCTCGACGGCGCCGCTGGCGCTCGACGATGCGCTGCGCGACGTTCCGGGTTTCACGCTTTTTCGCCGCTCCAGCAGCCGCACTGCGAATCCAGGCACGCAGGGAGTCTCCATGCGCGGGGTCGGCGCCAGCGGCGCCAGCCGCGCCCTCGTGCTGGTTGACGACATTCCGCTCAACGATCCCTTCGGTGGATGGGTTTATTGGGACCGCGTCGTCCGTGAATCGATCAGCGACGTCGAAGTGGTTCGCGGCGGCGCCGATGCCAGCCTCTACGGTTCGACCGCCATGGGTGGCGTGATTCAGTTCCGCACGCGCGAGCCCGACCAGACCGCGATCTCCGCGGAAAGCTCCTGGGGAAGTGAAAACACGCCTGAGTTATCGCTCTTCGCCGCAACTCGCTTGGGGCCGTGGCAAGGCTCGGCCGCTACCGATCTATTCCGCACCAATGGCTATATCCCGGTGCCCGACTCGCTGCGCGGCACAGTCGATTCGCCCGCCAATTCCAGCCACGAATTGACCACACTCGAACTCGGCCGGCATTTTGGCGACTTCAGCCGTGTTTTCGCTCGCAGCTCCTACTTTAATGAAGACCGTCACAACGGCACCGTGATCCAGTTGAACAACACGCATTTGGCTGACTTCGTAACCGGCGTGAACTACGAAACGAAAAGCGTAGGAGCAGTTTCAGCGCGCCTCTTCGGCCTCTTCGAATCCTACTATCAGACCTTTTCGGCGGTTGCATCGAACCGCGATTCCGAAACGCTGACCGACCAGCAGTATGTTCCGTCGCAGGCGCTCGGTGGCAGCGCTCAATGGTCACGCGCTGTCGGCCACATCCAGACGCTCGTCGCGGGCTTCGAAATGCGGGAAGTGCATGGACTCAGCAATGACATCGTCAGCGTCGGCGAAAACTCGAGCGGAGGCAGAGAGCGCACAACGCGACTTTTCGGGGAGGATCTTCTTCAGCTAACTCCCCGCCTGATCGCAAATTTATCGCTCGGTTACGATCACTGGAGTGATTTCAATGCCCGGCTCATTCAGATCCGCTCGAACGTCCCGACCTTAACCGCGTATCCTGACCGCACCTCCGACGCTCTCAACCCACGTGCATCCCTCCTCTACCGCATCGGGCATGGCACTTCGCTGACGGCTTCCGGTTATCGTGCCTTCCGCGCGCCAACCTTGAACGAACTCTATAGAAATTTTCGCCAAGGCAATACCCTCACCTACGGCAACCCCGTTTTGGTTGCCGAACGACTGACGGGAGTGGAAGCGGGCGTCCGGCAAAGCTTGCTGTCAGACCGCCTTAGTCTGCGGACGACTTTCTTCTGGAATGACATCACCCATGCCGTGGTGAACGTCACCCTCAGCCAAACGCCTGCGCTGATCACGGCCGAAAAAGAGAACGTCGACCGCACGCTCTCGACCGGTGTCAATCTCGACGGCGAATTCCGCCTCAGCAGTACCCTTCAGTTCGCGGGAGGCTACCAATTCGCACACGCGGTGGTATCCAGTTACACGCCGAATCCCGCTGTAATCAGCCTCAACCCGTCGCTCGTGGGCAATTGGATACCGGAAGTCCCGCACCAGCAGTTCACGCTGCAGGCCCGCTACCTTAATCCCAGGATCATGACCGCCACCGTACAAGGAACCTTTGTCGGGCAACAATTCGACAACGACCTCAATACTTTACTGCTAAAGAAATTCTTTGCCGTCGACCTATACCTCGGCCGCTCACTCGGTCGCGGTCTGGAAATCTTTGCCGCCGCCGAAAACCTATTCAATCAGCGCTACTACACGAATTTAAACCCCGTACCATCCCTTGGCCCGCCCATTCTCGCCCGCATCGGCCTGCACTATCAGTTCCCGAGGCGTTAGCTTCGGGATCGATGGCCGGGTAATGCCCACGCCCTCCTGCCGCCAGAACACGCCCGTTTGCAAGAAACTGATGGTGTTCATAGCCGGGGCGTTGGTTTAGAATGTCCTGTCGCTTGCATCCATATTAGGAGGATTCATGAAGCTCACCCCCGGAAAACTCGCAGGAATGAAGGCTGTCTCGAATGAGAATGGCGTAATCGCCGCTGCCGCCATAGACCAGCGCGGCTCACTGCAGAAGTCTCTTGCCAAGGAAAAAGGTTCGGCGGTTTCTGACGCCATGATGGAGGAATTCAAAATACTGGTGAGCGAAGTCCTGACGCCCCATGCCAGCGCCATCCTGCTCGATCCCGAGTGGGGGCTGCCGGCTTCGAAACGGCGGGCGAAAAACGCCGGCCTGCTGCTGGCTTATGAAAAGACCGGATACGACAAGACCGGCGCGGGACGCCTCGGCGATCTGCTCGATCACTGGTCGGTGCGCCGCCTGAAGGAAGCGGGCGCCGATTGTCTGAAAATTCTGCTCTACTACTCTTCGTCCGATCCCAAGGATGTGAACGACAAAAAGCACGCCTGGGTCGAGCGTATCGGCGACGAGTGCCGCGCCAACGACATCCCTTTCTTCCTCGAGTTTGTTACCTACGAAGAAGGCGCTGACGAGAAAGGACTCGACTACGCCAAAAAGAAACCGCACTTCGTCACCGAGGCCATGCGCGAATTCACCAAACCGCGCTACGGGGTAGACGTGCTCAAAGTCGAGGTGCCGGTGAACATGAAGTTCGTTGAGGGTACGAAATCGTTCACTGGCCAAAAGGCGTATACGAAGAAAGAGGCCATCGATCTATTCCACAAGGCCGCCAGTGTCGTGACCAAGCCATTCATTTATCTGTCGGCTGGGGTCAGCAACGCAGAATTCAGCGAGACGCTCGAGCTCGCCGGGGAATCCGGCGTGAAGTTCAACGGCGTCCTCTGCGGACGCGCAACCTGGGCAGATGGCGTCCCCATCTACGCGAAACAGGGCGCGGGTGCGTTCCGTAAGTGGCTTGAAACCGAGGGCGTGAAGAATATCAGTAACGTCAATGACAAACTGAAGGCCGCGACTTCGTGGCATTCGATCTACGAAGTGGAACCCGCGATGGCCCACGTGTAGATGCAACGACTCCCAAGCGCAGAGGCGGGTCTTCGGATCCGCCTTTCTTGTTGCCCAATTGTTAAACTTGAATGCTGACTCGTTGCGACCAATGCCTGACCGCAAAACCGCTCTCATTACCGGCGCCTCGTTCGGCATCGGATTGGAATTTGCCCGCATCTTCGCGCGCGAAGGCTACAACCTGGTTCTTGTCGCTCGCAGCGCGGACAAACTCCGGCAACTCGCATCCGAACTCGAGAAGGCCCATGGCACGCGTTCGCTGATTTTGGCGACCGACCTGACTGAACCCGGCTCTCCCGCGTATGTGCTCGATCAGACGACACGCGCCGACATTCAAGTGGATGTGCTGGTTAACAACGCGGGATTCGGACAGTATGGTATGTTCGCCGAAAACGATCTCGAAGAATGTCTGGGCCAGATCCAACTCAACGTGACGGCTCTCACCCACCTGACGCGTCTCTATCTCCCGGCGATGATCGAGAGAGAGACCGGGCGCATCCTGAACGTCGCGTCCACCGCGGCATTTCAGCCGGGGCCGCTGATGGCCGTATATTTTGCGACCAAGGCCTACGTTCTGTATTTGTCAGAAGCGCTGGCTAATGAACTCCACGGGTCGGGTGTCACTGTAACCTGTCTGTGCCCGGGCGCCACGGCCACAGAATTCCACAAGCGGGCGAATGCAACCAGCATGCGTTTCCTGAAATTCGGCTCGATGGATGCGCGCACCGTTGCCGAAGATGGCTATCGCGCGCTAATGGCTGGAAAACCCGTGGTGATTTCAGGATTCAAGAACTGGCTGCTGGCACAGTCCGTGCGCTTCACTCCGCGCCGGCTGGTGACGACGATTGCCCGCAAAGTGCAGGAGCAATAGTGGGTGATGAGCGACGGGTGCCCCCGCCCGTCTGCGGTACTGCACACCGAGAGACGCGGCGAGCCGCGTCCCTACCGGAAAGTTGCTTCAGTTGTCTTGCGGCCTTCCAACGCTGCCTGCACGCGGCTATGTTTCCGGCTGTAGGTGAAATAGACCACCATGCCGATAACCAGCCAGATAATCAATCGCGCCCAGTTGATCCAGCCGAGTTTGTACATCATGTAACCGTTGAAAAGAATGCCCATAACTGGCACAAACGGCACCCAGGGCGTGCGGAAGGGTCGAGGCTGGCCAGGGTTCGTGTAGCGCAAGGCCATGATGGCGATGCAAACAATGACAAACGCCAGCAGCGTCCCGATGTTCACCATTTTTCCGATGTCGTCGATCGGCGTCAAACTGCCCACGATTGCCGCCAGCAGTCCCACGAGCATGGTGTTCTTCCAGGGCGTCCGGAAGCGCGGGTGAATGTCAGCAAAGAATTTCTTGGGTAAAAGTCCGTCATTGGCCATTGAATACAACACGCGGGTCTGTCCCAACAGCATGACGAGCATCACGCTGGTGAGACCGGCGAGCGCTCCGAGCGTAATGATGTTGGATGCACCGCTAAGCCCTCTGTCCAGGAAAGCGCGGGCAATGGGCGCTTCGATGTTGACTTCTCTCCACGGCACCATGCCGGTCAGAACCGCCGCCACCGCGATATACAGCACGGTGCAGACCAGCAGCGAAGCAATGATGCCGATGGGAAGATCGCGCTGCGGATTCTTCGCTTCCTGAGCAGTCGTGGAAACGGCATCGAACCCGATATAGGCGAAGAAGATGTAGGCTGCTCCGGCCCCGATTCCAGAGAACCCATAGGGCGCGAAAGTCGCCCAATCCGATCCCCAGTTGACGGCGCTGATATAGCGAATTCCCAGCCCGATCACAAAAAGGACAACTCCAACCTTGATGGTAACGATAGTCGCGTTGAAGCGGGCGCTCTCCTTGATGCCAATCACCAGGATCGCCGTAATCACCAGAGCGATAACGAAGGCCGGTACGTTGACCCCGATCTCATATCCGAACAGATGGGGCGCATTCAGCAGATCGTGACCTTTCTGCAACAACTCTGGTGATTGCGCTCCCATGATCTCCGTCACTTTATTAAGGAAAGCCTGCGTGCCAGGCACCAGCGTGGAATCGGAGGCCAGCGCCATCTGGCGAGCGACAATCTTCTGCGCTTGGCTGAGCCCAGTCCAGTGGTCGTACGCCAGCCACAACGGCATCTTGATGTGGAAGATATTGAGCAGTTCGATGAAGTGATTGGACCAGCCGGACGATACCGTACTCGCGCCCATGGCATATTCGAGCGTGAGGTCCCAGCCAATGATCCAGGCAATGATTTCGCCCAGCGTAGCGTAGGCATAGGTATAAGCGCTGCCCGCCAATGGGATCATCGCTGCAAACTCCGCGTAGCACAGCGCCGCGAAAGTGCAACCCAAACCGGAGAGCACAAAGGAGAGCATCAGCCCCGGCCCGGCATAGTGCGCGCCCAATCCCGAAAGCACGAAGATTCCGGCTCCGATCACCGCGCCGACGCCCAGCGCCGTCAACTGAAAAACGCCCAGCGTGCGCTTCAAACTATGTGTGCCAGTCTCTCGCGCCTCCTCCATCAGCAACTCTAGCGGCTTTTTCGCAAAGAAGTCAGTCATCAGTAGCGTATCTCCTGTGAGTTAAACTGAAGTCGTTTGGGCTCGCGGACGCCAGATGTAGTACACCGGGATGCCGAGCAGCACGATGAACAATCCCGGCCAAGTGTATTGCGGCTTGTAGCGTAACAGCACCACGTCGATAAACAAAGCCATCACGATATAGATCGCGGGCAAAATCGGGTATCCGATGGCTTTGTACGGACGCTCGGCCTCAGGGTGAGTGCGGCGCAAAACGAAAAGTCCGAAGATGGTGAGCACGTAGAACACGAGCACCGCAAAAATAATGTAGTCCAAAAGCTGGCCGTAACTGCCCGAGATGCAGAGGACACACGTCCAGACCATCTGCACCATCAGCGAAATCGCGGGCGTCTTGTAGCCGGGATGCAGCCGGGCAACGCTGCGAAAGAACAGACCGTCCTTGGCCATGGCGTAGTAGACGCGGGCTCCGGAGAGAATCAGACCATTGCAGCAGCCGAAGGCGGAAATCATGATAGCGACGGCCATCAGCGCTCCACCCGCCGAACCAAACATCTGGCTCATGACCGCTGTCGCAACACGATCCTCGCGAGCGTACTGGATGCCGCGCTCCAGCAACGTCGTTCCGGTCGGGCTGCCCACCAGCGGCAGCGCGCTCAGATAAATAAAGTTGCACGCGATATAGAGCGCAATCACCACACCGGTACCCAGCGCCAGCGATAACGGAAGATTCCGGCTGGGATTTTTCACTTCGCCAGCCGTAAACGTAACATTGTTCCAGGCATCGGCGGAGAACAGCGATCCGACCTGCGCAATCGCCAGCACGGTGAGCGTCGAGACCAGCACCCCACCTCCGACGTCATGCAAAGTGCCCAGGCCAGAGTTGTTCCAGAAATTTGCGCCGAAATTGGCGGCCACTGCCTGCGCGTTCCGGCCAAGAAAGATTCCGAAGATGATCAGGCCGAGCAGGGCCGAAACTTTCGCGGTGGTGAAGATGTTCTGAATAAAAGCGCCTGTCTTCACACCGAAAATATTGATGACCGAGAGCGCGATCACTACCAGGATGGCGACGAGGTTCTGCGTGTTCAGTCCAACATCCATGCCGCCGAGCATCATGGGGCCGACGGCAAACTTCGGAACCTTCCACAGGTGGACGATCCAATGACTGGAGGAGATTGCCGGCCAGAAGATTCCGAGAAACTTCCCGAAAGCGACGCCCACGGCAGCAATCGTGCCTGTCTGAATCACGAGGAACAAAGTCCAGCCGTAGAGGAAGCCCCACAGCGGCCCGAGCGATTCGCGCAGATAAACGTACTGCCCGCCCGCGCGCGGCATCATCGCAGCCAGTTCGCCGTAGGTGAGCGCGCCGACAATAGTGAGAAAGCCGGTGATGAGCCAGGCGCCAATGAGCAGGGCCGGCGAAGTAACTTCGCGAGAAATTTCGGCGGACACAATAAAAATGCCCGAGCCGATCATGGATCCCATCACCAGCATGGTCGCGCTGGTCAGGCCGAGACCTTTGACTAGCTCTTTGTCCTGATGGGTATGCCGTTCCCAATCGCTGACGCGGGAAACCAGAGCTGGGGGTGGAACCTTCGTGCTCACGAACCTCCTAGGTACCTTGCTGAAAAAGTTATTCCTTTGCCGCAGGCTGACCTCAGCGGCTAAAGCCGTGATTCAAACCAGCCGGTTACCGCAGCGCTGAAGCGCTGCGCCACCCAAAACCCAATGCCACGGTGAGCTTTCCAACTTTACCCCAGAAGCCTTAAAAATTCCTCTGCTGATTTGCGCGGATCCCGTAACAAGTCGGATATCACCGCTACGGAGTCGGCGCCGGCTTCGATGACGGAACGGGCGTTGGCGCGGGTAACGCCACCAATCGCAACCAGGGGCTTCCCCGTCAGTTCCCTTGCCCGACGAACCCCTGCGAGTCCAACGAGGGGATCGGGATTGGCCTTACTGCCTGTCGCAAAGACGGGCCCGATGGCCAGGTAGTCGGCTGATGTTTTATCCGCGTCTGAAAGCTGCTCCGGATTGTGCGTTGATACTCCAAGCCAGCGAGCAGGCCCAATAATGCGCCGCGCGGACTCCGCCAACAGGTCATCCTGCCCAATATGCAGACCGTCATACTGCGCCGCCAGGCAGAGGTCGCCGCGGTCGTTCATGATGAGCTTGACCGTCGCTCCCAGCCGCGTCTTGAGCTCACAAGCTTCGTCGAGCATACGCCGGGCGTTGCCGCTTTTGTTGCGATACTGCAACAGCGTGCAGCCGGCAGCCGCGAGTTCCTCGGCAACGGCGAACTTTCCGGCGGCGTCGGAAAAACACGCAGCGTCGAGAATTGGGTAAAGTCGCGGTAGTTGCAGCATGGTTTCGACTCACCTTGCCGGTGCAGAGCCGGGCGTCCGCGCCCGGCCGGGACGGGCGAGATGCCCGTCCCTCCATTGCATGATTCATTCCGCAGCTTCTTTTTTCGCCAGGAATCGCTCGATAAACCCCGTGTCGAAATTCCCGGCGCGGAAGTCCTGGTCCGCCAGAATGCGCCGGTGCAGCGGAATTGTCGTGTGAATTCCTTCCACAATAAACATTCCCAGGGCCCGGCTCATGCGCGAGAGGGCTTCACTGCGATCCTTGCCACGGACCACAAGCTTGGCAATGAGCGAGTCATAGTATGGAGGAATCGTGCCTTCGGCGTAAGCGGCCGTGTCGATGCGCACGCCCGTGCCTCCCGGGGGATTGAAGGTTGTGATCTTGCCGGCGGAGGGCGTGAACTTTTCCGGATGCTCGGCATTGATGCGGCACTCGATCGCGTGTCCACGATGCACGATGGGGCCCTGCAACACATCGGAGAGCTTCTCGCCCGCGGCGATCATGATCTGACTCTTGACCAGGTCCACATCTGTAACCATTTCCGTGACCGGATGCTCCACCTGGATGCGCGTGTTCATCTCGATGAAGTAAAGCCGCCGCTCCTGGTCCATGAGAAATTCGATGGTGCCGGCATTGTGGTAGCCGATCTGACTTAGAGTTTTGCTGAGGACGTCTCCGATTTCCTTTCGCAGATCGGGCGTCATCCGCACCGACGGCGACTCTTCGATCAGCTTCTGATGGCGCCGCTGAATCGAGCACTCGCGTTCCCCCAGACTGACAACGTTGCCGTGCTCGTCGCCAAGCACCTGGAATTCGATGTGGCGCGGATGCTCGACATAGCGTTCCAGGTAAAGGTCGCCGTTGCCGAAGGCAGCCGAGGCCTCCGACTGCGCCTGCAGGTACAGCCCCGGCAATTCATCTGCATTACGCACAATGCGCATGCCGCGCCCGCCGCCGCCGGCCGTCGCCTTGACGATGACCGGGAAACCGATTTGCCGCGCCCATTGGTTCGCTTCTTCAGCGGAAGCGACCACGCCGTCCGAGCCGGGAACGATGGGCACGCCGTGCTGTTTCATGGTGGCCCGAGCTTTTTCCTTTTCGCCCATGAGCCGGATGACATCCGGAGTGGGCCCGATGAACTTGATGTGGCAGGCTTCGCAGACTTCCGCGAAGTTGGCGTTTTCCGAAAGCAGGCCATATCCCGGATGGATGGCGTCCACGTTGGCGATCTCGGCCGCGCTGATCACCGCTGGAACGTTGAGATAACTCAGCGCCAGTTGCGGCGGCCCAATGCAAATCGCTTCGTCGGCAAAGCGCACATGAAGCGAATTCCGGTCCGCCTCACTATAGATCGCGACCGAACCGATGCCGAGTTCCTTGCATGCGCAAATGACGCGCAGCGCAATCTCGCCACGATTCGCTACCAGAATTTTCTTGAACATGCTCTGCCTAGGATGACCCTGCTTAGAATGATCCTGCGTGGGATGATCTGCCTGCGGGTGCGGGCGCTAGTCGAGTTAACATCCATCATTTTGCCGGCCGGACGGCGAACAGTTCCTGGCCGTACTCGATGGGCTGGCCGTTGGCGACGAGCTTTCTGACCAACTCTCCCGCCACGTCGCATTCGATTTCGTTCATCAGCTTCATCGCTTCCACAATGCACAAGACCTGGCCCACCTCCAGGGCATCGCCGACTTTGACAAAAGGCGGGGACCCGGGGGAGGGCGATTCGTAAAAGGTGCCCACGATCGGCGACTTCACAATGTGCAGGATCTCCTCAGGTTCGGGCGCACCGGTATTCGCTGCCAGATCAACCCGGCCGGGCACGGGAGCCGAAACCGAAGCCGGGATCGGCGCCGGCGTGGGATGAACCGCGATATAACGCGTGTCTGGCAACGCCGCAGGCAACGCTTCGGCGGCGCGCTTGATCTTCACCTTGACATCGCCGCGCTCCAATTCAAACTCGGCAATGTCCTTTTCGATTAAGAACTCGATGAGTTCTTTCAGCTCTTTTTGATTCATGTATAAGGGCGGGTTCCGCTTTGGTTTCGTATCCAGGCATTGCTTTCACGATGCCGGATTCGTATCAGGGTATCGCTTTAGCGATGCCACAATTCCTTCGAAATCAGACGCCCCTTCAGGGGCTGGGCATCGATATTCGACTCTTTTCAGCAATCTGCTAAATAATAACCAGTTCTTTATCCGTTGGAGTCAGCACTTCGCAGCCCGAAGACGTCACCACCACCACGTCTTCGATCCGCACACCCCAGTTCCCGGGAACGTACACGCCAGGCTCAATCGTAATGACCATTCCCGGTTCCAGCTTCTGGGTTTGCCCCACTGCCAGCCTGGGTGCCTCGTGTATCTCCAATCCTAAACCATGACCGGTCGAATGAGTGAAGTACCGGGCCAGTTTCCCCTTGCGCAGCACGCGACGCGCGGCGCCATCCACTTCGGCGGCAATCACGTCCGGACGAACCGCCGCGATGGCGGCCTGCTGCGCTTCCAGCACGGCCCCATACAACTGTCGAGCTTCTGCCGAAGGCCGTCCGACATGCACGGTTCGCGTGCGATCCGAACAATAACCGGCGAGTATAACACCAAAATCGCAGACCACGAACCCGCGCCGGGGAATGCGTGCGCTAGACGCCCGGCCATGCACGATCGCCGAGCGCGTTCCGGAAGCGAGGATCGTCGGAAAGGACATGCCTTCGGCCCCGGCACAACGCGCCTCATATTCCATAGCGGCGGCGACTTCGACCTCACTCACGCCCGGTCGAATTTTCTCGCGTGCGATCCGGAAAAGACCGGCGCCGAGTTCAACCGCCCGCCGGATGCGCAGGATCTCGGCAGCGTCCTTCACCATGCGGGCACGCTCGACCAGCGGTGGCGCGGAACGCAGGCGTACTTTCACGCGCCCTTTCAGCACAGCCGCTGCCCGGTCGCGCATGCCGGCAGTGATCGATTCCACTTCGATGCCCACTGATTCGGGCGTGAAAGATGCCCGCCTCGAACTTCTTGGCCGCGCGGCCAGCCACTCCGCAGCCGCCACCACCGGAGACTTGCGGGCGATCGCAATGTTCACATTATGGACGTTCGCGCCCTTCACCTCCTCCTTTGCCTGAGTACTATAGCGGCCGTCAGTGAAGAGGATGCAACCACGCTCCGCGACTAGCAAAGCCGCCGCACTACCGGTAAAGCCACAGAGATAGCGAACGTTGGGAAGATGCGTAATCAGCAGGGAATCAAGCTGGTGGCCCGAGAGCGAGGCTTGAAGGCGACTCAGGCGGCCAGCGTGATCCATAGGGGAAGTGTAGCAAGACGGCGCGGCGAGCTGCGAGTTCAGGGCTCGAAGCCCGCAGCCCGCAGCTCGGCGCAAGAGCGAAGCCGCCGGGCTCTCGGCAGGTTTTCCGAGAAGGCCGGCGGCTTGGGCTGTTCTAACTTCGCGCTGATGTCTGAACTTTATGTCTGAACAATGCGCGGAGTGATGAAGAAAATCAGCTCCTGGGTTGAAGTCTGCACCGACCGGTGCTTGAAGAGGTTGCCCAGGTACGGGATGTCTCCAAGCAAAGGCACTTGCGAGATGCTGAGCGAGTTATTGGTCTGGATCACGCCTCCAATCACGACCGTGCCGCCGTCGGTCACCAGGACTTGCGTGGTCGCCTGCTGCGTGATCAGGGCTGGGTTGTCGCCATTGCTTGAGCTTGCGCGGCTATAGTCGGGTATCGTGTTCTCCACATCCACATTCAGGAAAATGGTTCCTTCCGATGTGATCTGCGGAGTTACCGTCAGCCGCAGGAAAGCACTCACGTAGGTAGTGGTCGGTGGACCATTCAACTGGGACTGGGTCACGATCGGTATTTGCGTACCCTGTTTCACCACCGCCTGAATGTTGTTCTGCGTGACCACGCGCGGACGGGATAGAATTTTCAGCAACCCGCGCGACTCTGCAGCCGTGAGGATAGCGTCGAGCCGCATGTTGTTGGTCGCGTTGATCAGTTGCAGGCCGCTGGTGGGCCCGGCTGCACCCAGGTTCGAAAACAACGGAATCGCACCGCCGGCGCTGTAGTACAGCGGATTGGTTATGTTTGTAATGGGCGAAGTGCTTCCAACGGCTGGCGCGCCGCCCGCGGAGGTTGTGCCGTTGCCCCAGGCAAATCCCAGCTGCACGCCGATGTCGCGAGCGAAGCTGCGGGTGGCAGCTACCACGCGGGCTTCAATTTCGACCTCCTGCGTCTTGCGGTCCATCTGCTGGATGATGCGGTCAATATGCGGTATGACCGCCGGGATGTCGGAAACGATCAGCGAATTGGTGCGTTCGTCGGCCACCACATCGCCACGCTGACTCAGGAATTTCTTGATCGGCACTAATACGTCCTTGGCATGGGCGTAGCTGAGGAAGCGGGTGATGCTGACTTTATCGACTGCAAGCGCCTCGGCATCGATTTGGGCGCGCCGATTCTCAGCTTCCTTCCTCAACGTATCAATGGTTGCGATGCGCAGCACATTGCCGTCCAGTTGGCGCGACAGGTCGTTGTTCTTGAGCACGATGTCCAGCGCCTGGTCCCACGGCACATCATCGAGCACAATCGTCAGGTTGCCGTGGACTTGGGGATCGAGCACGACGTTCAGACCGCTGATCTCGTGGATCAGGCGGAAGAAATCCTTCAGATCCACATCCTTAAGATTGACCGAGATCGGCTCGCCGGTGTACTTCGATCCGCTCGCCGCTGGCTTCTGTTCCAACTGCACCTTCTGTTCGGCGGCCAGATTCACAGCGGGCTGGATGGCCTGGTTGCCGGAAGCTTGCCCGAGGGCGGCGTTGGCACTAGTGGCGACCAGTTCCGAAGACGTCTTGTCGGCAAAGCGACTGGCTGCCTCCTGGGCCTTCGCGGCCGGCTCAGCGGTCTGGTCGTCCTTCTTGACCGAATACTTCGGTTCGACGAAGGTAAAGTCCTGCGGTTTCCCGGGGTTTTCTGCCGAAGCCGGGGCGGGCGTGACCGTAGTTGTCGAAACCATGGTGGTCGCCGCCGAAGTTATCGGAACCGAAGCGTCCGGAGCCGAAGCCGGCACCAGTTTCGGCACAGAATTCGCGGCCACTGATTTGGCGGCTACCGATTTCGCGGCCGGAGCCAATGGGCGATGCGCCAGCACCGCGTCGTGGATCTCTAGAATGAAGCTGCCGTCCGGGCCGGCCACGATTTCATGCGAGCAACTGGCGGCGAGATCGACCACGACGCGCGTGGTGGGAGGCGTTTGCCTGTCCGTCCCCACGCGGACTTCCTTCACGCCGTCTTGGCCAACGCTGATGAGGTTCTGCGCCGTGGCCATCACGGTGTTGGGAAAGTCGACGACGATGCGTGCCGGAGAATCAAGCGTCGACACTTTGGGCGTCAGTGTGCCCTTCGCCCGAAACTCGACCCGCAATCCGTCATGGCTGTGCGTGACCTCAAGCCTCTGCAATCGAGCGCCCGCGGCCACCTCCTTGCCCGTCATGTCAGCCGCGCCTGCGACCACAACCATCGCCAGCAGCGGAACCAAGAGACCCAGCAGTTGCTTTCGCATTTCCCTATCTCCCCATACGAGGCGCTTTCGCCTCCATGTGCTTCCTCGAAATCTATTGTCTCCAGGCCTACACTGCCGGAGCCGTAATCTTCTTGACTACTTCCCGCGTGAAGGTCTTGCCCAACCGGTCCTGCAATGTTTCCTGGAAAACGATGGAGTCGCCCGTAATTCTCACCACGTAACCGTTAAACACCGGGTCGTTTTCCCGTAAAAAGTAAGCTTTGTTCAAACTGTTACTAACCACGGCGATGAACCCACTTTCGCCATGCACCACACCACGCAGGCTGATGGTTCCGATTTCCAGGCATTTCTTGCCGGTGCTGCAGCCCGGACCGCCCGCGTGGCTCACCACCGGACTGATGAAAGGATCCCGTCGGCCATTGGCGTTGTACTTGCTTTCCGGGGACACCTGCTGCTCACTCCCGTTCTCGCCTTCTCCGCTTCCCGCCGGACTGTTGCCGGCTAAGGTGGCGGTCCCTGCCGGATTGCTTTGGGGGACCACGACGGCTGGCTTCGGTTGCGCGTGGTGCCGGGCTGCGACTGCCGGAACCCGTTTCTCCCCACCTGTGGTCTTCCCTCCCGCCGAACTCGCACCCGTCTGGGATGCGGATGGAGACGACTTCACCGGCGCAACTGCGACTCCGCTTGATTTGGCCGCAGCGTGCGAGGCGCCCACCCCGGCTGGAGTTGCCTGGTGAGCAGCTGGTTGTTTAATCCCCAGAGCCTGGTTCGAGGCGGCTGTGGCGTTGCTACTCACCGCGTTCATCGTGTTGCGCGTGTTCTGGATAACGCTGGGACTCTGGGCCGAGGCCAAGCCCCCGGCCAGTACGCAAACGAGAATTGTCATCGTCGGCTTCATCGCGTCCCTCCTATTTCTTCACCGGTGGTCCCGGCTTGCTGGCCGGCGACGCCGGATCCAGGTCATGACTGAAATACGTGGTGGTCAGGCAGGTCGCCACCACACTCTCGCTGGGCGCATACTGATAGCTATGCTTCACCTTCGCGGCGCCCGGAGCGCGCGTCGAAGCCACCATCAGGCTCGATACGTTTACGATGCGCTCCACTTTTCCCAGCCGGTCGAAGAACCCAAGCATCGAATAATACGGACCGTCAAACTCCACTTCGAAGGGCACTTCCGTGTAGAAGTCTTTGGTGACGTAGGGACGGGCCGTGTAGCGGCGGATTTCCACTCCCGCTTTGCGCGCTTCTCCGCTCACCATGCGCATGAAATTGTCCACTTCTTTTTCATCGGGCACGATGCGCCGCTCGATTTCGAGCTGCTGCTTCAAGCTGGCCAGCTGGCGCTCGATGTCGGCCAGTTTCGGCCGGTAGGCTTCGAGTTCCGCGTTCTCCCGCAGTTTGGCCTGCAGCTTGATCTGCGCTGCCGCGTTCTGATCGCGCTGCGCCTTATAGACCGTGTAGTAAAGGCCACCCGTGGCTACCACCGCCACCAGGATCAGCACTCCGAGCAATTTCACACCTGTTAATTCGCCAAGATTCATAGTCGGTTCCGCCTTTACGACTTCGCCTTTTCGCAGGTCAGCGTGAACTGGAACGCCTGCATGTCCTTGATCCCATCGTCCTGATAGCTTTCCTTGATCTCGATATTTTTGAAGAAACCCGTCTTCTGTAAGTTCGAAATCAGGTTAGCCACGGCATCGCTGCTGAGCGCCGTGCCGTCGATGGCCACGCTCGCGCCCTGGTCCTGCATGCTGTTCAACCACACCGCTTCGGTGTTATTGACCGTATCGCCGATCATGGACAGCAGGCTGACCGGCCCGGTTTGGTTGTTGCGCAACTGGTCGATTACATCCACCCGCCGCTTATAAGCCTCGGCTTGCTTCTGCCGCTCCATGTACCGCACCTTGATGTCGGCCAGTTCGCGGTTCTTCTGCTCCGCCACCCGGGTTTGCACCTCGATCGATTTCTTTTCCCGGTCCAGCTGGTACCAGTACCCGAAATTGAGGGCGCCGGCAATCAGCAGCACGGCAGCCACCTGGACCAGTGGCCCGCCCAAATTGCCCAGCTCGAAGCTCGGCATGCTGACGGCAACGTTTTTCTTGCCTTTCGGTTTCGGAGAACCCAGCAGGTTGATTCGGATCATAGCTTTTCAAAGCTCCTCAGGGCCAAACCCACGGCCACTGCCAACTGGCCGGCGTTCTGTTCGACCAGCTCCGCCCCGGCGCCTTCCACCGGAGCCAACACTCTCTGAAACGGGTTGAACAACTCGACCGGCATTGAGAACTCCTGGCGCAGCGCTTCCACCAGGCCCGGAACCTTGGCCGAACCGCCGGCCAGATAAATCTTCTCGATGTGCTCGCCGGCGGCGCTGGCGCGGAAGAAGTCGAAGGTCTTCTGAATTTCCAGCACGATAATTTCCGTCACCTGCTGTAGGATCGGCGTCTTCGCGTCATCGTGCACCGTGCCCACCTTGCGCCCCAGCTTGAGCGATTCCGCGTCATCGAAGCTGAGATCCAGTTCTTTCTGCAGCGAATCGGTGTACTGATGACCGCCTACCGAAACGTCGCGCGGGAACAGCGGCGTCGTGCCCTTGACGATGTTGATGTTCATCACGCTCGCACCCAGGTTGAGCAGCGCAACCACCTGCGTCGGCGGAGGCTCGTAATTGAACTCGTAGCAGTTCTGCAGAGCCAGCGCATCGATGTCCACAATAGCCGGAGTCTTGCCCGCCATCGAGAGTACGTTGGTGTAGTTCAGAATCTTGTCTTTCTTGACCGCCACCAACAGCACATCCATCTGCGGGCTGCCCGCGTCTTCGGAAAGAATCTGGTAATCGAGGTTCACATCCGCCAGGTCGAACGGGATGTGCTGCGCTGCTTCCTTCTGGATGGTGTCGGCCAGTTCCTGGTCGCTCATCGAGGGCAGCGAAATTTTCTTCACGATCACCGAGTGTCCGCTCACCGCCGTGGCGACCGCCTTCGACTTGATCTGGGTGTCGGTGAACAACTTGGCGATGGCGCTCGAAACCGTGCCCGAGTCCACGATCATCGAATCGACCACAATGTCGGGCGCGATCGGCTCCAGGCCGAGGTGCGCCACTTCGATTCCAGTGCGTGTCTTCCTGAGCTCGACGGCCTTGATGCTCGAAGAGCCCACATCCAGACCCACTATCGTTTTCGATCCCATTCCAAACATGTGCCCGCCCTCTTTTACGAAGTTCGTGTACCGATTTCGCTTACGGAGTTCCGGCAGCCTTCACCGCTGCCTTGATTTTCCTTTTGCCCCGCGGTTCCGTTTCCATCGACTTCTCGTCCATCCACTCATCGAGCTTCGATTTCTTGAAGCGCCAGCGATTGCCCAACTTGAACGCCGGAATCTTCTGCTCGTTCACGTACTTGTAAAGCGTGTCCGGACTCACTCCCAGATACTGCGAAGCTTGGCGAATGTTCATCACTTCTCGCGAGTCGGCCATTGCCTTTTCCCTCTCCCGCATAATCCCGCTTTCAGCCCCGCCTCTTCGTCCCGGCAACGCTGAGGTACATTGGGAGAATCAAATCCTCGATCCAAACGGGTTCGAGTGTATTTTGGTGTCCCGAGCATATCTCAACCGGAAGCGAGGGCCTGTTCACGTGAATCTCCCGGTTTTGTTGGGTTTTATGGGGTTTTTCTGGAATTCAGGAAAAGTGGACTTGCAGCTCTCGTCTACCCATTGAGTACGTAGGTTGGCAGACCACTACAGGTAGTAGCCTCCGCACAAGTAAAGCACCGGTCACCCGAGTTGGAGTAACCAAGGTACTAGAGACGGTACGGAAGTACTGGCACGGGTGCGCAAATCGCTGAAAATGCGGCAACTCGTTGCTCCGTTCCAACGCGAAAATCGGTCATCAGTCTGACACAAAGAGCTTCCTGAGTGCGGGGACGGGAAGACCGGATTTTTCAACCAGAGCCATCAGTTCAATGCCAAGCTGGCGCATTTCATCAGGCGCCTGGGAACAGTGCCAGCCAGCGCCGACTTCTGCGAATTTAGTGGAAAGCAAGCGCCGCAGAGCGGCGACCAAAAGGAAACGCGGAATGACCCTGACTATGATTGTGCCCGACGGGATTATTTTGAACCCAGTTGCGCGAAGCACATCGAGTGTCTCGCGCAGGGCATCGACAAGCAGCCTGAGATCGGCCGTGGAGCGGGCCAGGGCATAGGTATCGCAGCCGTGTTTAATCAGAAGACGTGCGAAGGGAGCGACGAGCGCTGCATGGGTTGCAAGGTGGTCTGAAATATCAGTTGATGTTTTAGACTTCAAACCTGCCTGGCATAAAATGCCCACCAGTCGCGTCAACCGTGGCGTTATCCTGCCGTCGATCTCCCCAAACGGCGTGGCAATCCCGGCAACGCCGCTGATCGCGCGGATCACGTTTCCATCCCGCTTTCCCCCGCCGAACACAAAGCCCAGCATGACCCGCTCCTTACCCAGTGCAGCGGTAAATTCATCGGGGCCGGACGGATTGTTGACCATAAAGACGACATTGGGAGAGCGGTTGAGGGCCAAGACTGGTAAGAGGTCTGGTACCTGATTTTTTCGGATGACCACGAGGATGTAGTCGTAGGAATCTTCCGGATCGAGGCGGTTGCTGACCGGAACCTCCGTATGGCTGCGTGTATTTTTGAAGGGATCCTCGATGACGACGCCTCCATCTCGTATCTCTTCATAACGCTTGCCACGGGCGAGGATGGTCACATCGAAACCCGCGGTATAGAGGCCTACGGCACAAATCGAGCCGTTCACGCCGGCCCCTATCACAAGCATTCTTGCTTTATCCGTAACCATCTCGAATCTCCTTAACCATCTCGAATCTCCTTGAACCATAATGTGCCGTCTGCCGAACCTCTCGCCGTGCTCCGGATCACACCGCACGACGTGAGCCCCGTCACTTTTCGTTCGGACAAATTCTTGTAGCCTGATCTGTCTTCCGATTCGCAAGTTTAAGGAGCACTCATGAAATTGCTAGTCATCGGTTCCGGCATGATGGGTTCAGCGGCCGCCTACGATATGGCCCGCCAGGACCACGTCGACTCCGTCACTCTCGCCGACAACGACCTCAAGCGCGCCAAGGACGTCGCTGCTCGAGTCAACCGCATCACGGACGGCAGGAAGGTCCGCGCCGTCGCTCTCGACGCCTCCAAAGAAAAAGAAGCCGCTCGACTGATGAAAGGTCACGATGGCGCGCTCTCCGCGGTTCCCTACCGCCTGAACCTCGGACTGGCTAGAGCCGCCATCAGCGCCGGATGCCATTTCGCCGATCTGGGCGGCAACAACACAGTTGTCCGCCAGGAGCTGGCGCTCGCCCGGCAAGCCGAGAAACGCGGCATTGGCATCGCTCCCGATTGCGGTCTCTCTCCTGGCATGGCCTCGATTCTCGGCGGAGAGCTGGTTCGCCGCCTCGACGGACGCGCCGACGCACTGAAACTCTACGTCGGAGGCCTGCCCGAACGACCCATGCCTCCGTTTAACTATCAGCTCGTGTTTTCCGTCGAAGGACTCATCAACGAGTACGTGGAACCAGCCCGCATCCTGCGCAAAGGCAAACTGGTCACCATCGAGGCGCTCACCGAACCTGAACCATTCCACCTGGACGGCTTCGCCCCGCTCGTGGCCTTTCAGACCTCCGGCGGAACTTCCACTTTGCCCGAAACCTTCGAGGGCAAAGTCGGCGAGTGCTTTGAGAAAACCCTGCGCTATCCCGGCCATTACGACCTGCTCTGCGAGTTGAAGGAGCTGGGCCTGTTCTCGAACGACAAAATGCGAGTCGGCAACGTGGACGTGGCGCCACGCGCGCTCCTGTCAAAAGTGTTCGAGGGAAAATTCGCTGGCAAAGGCCCCGATGTCTGCATCATGCGCCTCGAAGCCCACGAATCCATCAAAGCCCCCGGAGTCCGCGGCCTGCTCGGCGGAAAACTCAAAGGCCGGGTCGCCACTTTCACCATGGTCGACCATTACGATCCCAAAAGCGACATGAGCGCCATGATGCGCACCACCGCGTTCCCCGCGTCTATCGTCCTGCAGATGATGTGCTCGGGCGCGGTGAGCAAGCATGGCGCAGTCTTGCAGGAGCGGGACGTGCCCGCCGAAACCTTCCTCGAAGAAGTGGAGCGTCGGGGAATCAAGATCGAATATCGGATGGAGTAGCGAGCAACTATTCCCTGGCGTTTCGTGCAAAAATGGCTAGTAATCGCCGATTTCGACAGTTAAGAGTTCTTGCGCTGCGGGCGAGCAATCATTGGCAGGAGATGGGTTCGCCTTGCTACTGCAGCTTGGCGTATTCAGCCTTGACTTGTTTCACGGTGGGAAGGTCGGGATCAGCGTCTTTCCAGAAGCCGAGAACATCCTGATACGCCGATTTGGCTTTTGCGGCGTCGCCCTGCAAGGCATACGCACGGGCCAGACCGAGTCGTGCGAAGGTCACGAGTGGGTCCGTGGGAGCATAATTGAAGAGCGCCAGAATCTTCTGGAATTCCACGGCGGCGCCCGCTCCATCCCCTGCCTTCAGATAGGCTATGCCACGAATATAGAGAGAAATCGTGGTGGCTTTGTCATAGGACAACGCGGGCCTCATCAGATCGAGAGCTTTCTTGGCATCGCCGCTGTTGAGCGCAACCATGGCTTGCTTCACCGGCACGTAGACTGCCTGGATCACGGTATCGTCCGGGCGCTCGTGTGCCTCCAGCGCGGCGAGTTCGAGCACTTTTTTGTTTTCCCCCGCAAGCGCGAGCACCTGGGTGATATATCCCCTCGACCCGAAACTCGGAGCGAGCGCGAGCGCAGCATTGCAAGTTTCGATTGCCTGTTTTGAATCTCCGAATAGGGCGAGCGCGTCTGCTTGGGCGCCGAGGTAAAAGGCTTCCGAGTCCTTCAGTTGCAGCCGCTGCGCGACCTGCCGTCCCTTCTCATAGAATTCCCGCGCCTTCTGGACCTGGCCGTGGGAGGTGGCAATGTCCCCGTGGCGGCTATCGAGATTCATTTCCAGGTCGGGCTGATCATGGAGAAAGGCTTCCTGCTTCTCCATCTCGGCGAGATCGCCTTGGGCGTAGGCAATATTCGCCAGGGTGTCATGCATCGAGACAAATCCCGAATTCCGTCGCAAACCCGAAAGCAGTACGGCCTTGGCTTCCTCGGGGCGATTCAAGCCCAGGTACCCTTGGGCGGCATCGTTGTAGCCGCGGCCCTCGTCCGGATCGATGCGGATCGCCTCTTGCCCGATTGCCACCGCCTTATCAAACTCCCCCAGCTGGAAGTAGGTGACGCCCATGTTGATGTAGGGAGTGATTTCCCGGGGGTAAGTCTGCTTGAAAAGTTCGTAGGCGGCTTGGCCTTTCTCCAGTTGTCCGTTGTCGGCGTAGTAGTGGGCGGTGATGTAAAGACGTTCCGGCTCACTGGTCCGGTCCTTCAACTCAAACGCCTTGTCGAGGTACGGCTTCGAGACGTTCATCTGGCCGAAGTTGCTGTACACCACGGAGAGCCGGGCATAGGCCATGGCGAAGTTCGGGTCCAGTTCGATGGCGTGCTTGTAGAAGGGAGCGGCATTCAGGTCATCTCCCAGGGCGTGCTTCTGGTCGCCAAGGGTGTAGCTCTTCAAAGCCTCAAGCGATGAAGTAGTCGCCTCCTGAAGAGGGGTGGCGAACTTCTGGACCGAGGCCAGCGATTCGCCCAACTTCTGCCGCATTTGACTGGCGGTCGAATCGATCGCCTTCAGTACAAGCTCTTTGCTCTCGGCGCGGTCCTGCACCTCGGCTAGAGTGTCGTTGTTAGCGGCATTAATAGCGGCCAGCGTCACCATGTACTGGTTGCCCACGCTGGCAATCGAACCGGTGAGCAGCGCTTTGACGCCGCTCCGCTGGCAGATCTCGCGGGCGATTTCCGGCGTCAGGCGCGTGTCGGACGGCTTGCCCATGAGCCCCAGTGTTTGCTGAACCTTGCCTTCGGACAAGACATTGAGGTACGGCGACTGCTCCAGATCCACCGCCAGGGCTTTCTTCAATGTGCCGTCGAATATGTTGTCGCCAGTCGTATTGACGAAGTCGGCAATCAGGATCGTGTCTTTGGTAGTCAACGCCCCGGCTTGATGCGATCGCAGATAAAGCCCGCCGCCCACCACGGCAACCAGAACGGCCGCGACGGCCGCGATCTTTCCCCACGGTTTCTTCGTGCCCACCGCAGTGGCATCTTGAGCCGGTGCGACCATTCCGGAGGAAGCGCGCGCGGCCGCGCCGGAAGAAGCGGCAGCGGTCGCGCCAGAAACAGAAGAGCCAGAAACAGAAAAGGATGATGCGGACTGTGGCGCGGCCGCCAACTGGGCCGCCGAATCGCACGCAAGCGGTACGGTCCCCGAACTGGCCGCTGCCGCCCGTCCCGTATCCGTGTCCCGCTTGAGGCGCTGCAGGTCGGCGCGCATGTCAGCCGCGTGCTGGTAGCGCAGGTTGCGATCTTTTTCGAGCGCCTTGCTGATGATCCGCTCCAGATCGACCGGCAAGTCCGGATTCAAACGCGCGGGCGCCGCCGGCGGCCGGTTGAGGATGGAATCGAATGTGTCGGCCGTACTTTCCCCGCGAAAGGGGATAGCGCCCGTCGCCATTTCATAAAGAACACAGCCAAAGGAGAACAGATCGCTACGCGCATCCAGTTCCTTGGCTCGCGCCTGCTCGGGCGACATGTAGGCTACCGTCCCCAGCGCCGAGCCCGGACTCGTAAGGTTAGGATCAGTCACGCCGGTCTTGGTCGCGTCACTGGGCGTAGCGCCCGGTCCGGTCATCTTCGCCAGACCGAAGTCGAGAATCTTGGCGTGTCCACGCTTGGTGATGAAAATGTTGGCGGGCTTGATGTCGCGGTGGAGAATGCCTTGGGCGTGCGCCGCATCCAGCCCGTCGGCCACTTCGATGGCCAGTGATAGCAGCGTCTCCAACTCGAGCGGACGGCCCATGATCGAGTGCTTCAAGGTCACGCCGTCCAGGAACTCCATGGCGATGAAAGCTTCGCCATTCTGCTCATCGATTTCGTAGATGGTACAGATGTTGGGATGGTTGAGCGCCGACGCTGCCTGCGCCTCCCGCTGAAAGCGGCTCAGCGCCTGCGGGTCGCGGGCGACCTCAACGGGCAGGAACTTGAGCGCGACGAAGCGGTGCAGCTTTACGTCTTCCGCTTTATAGACAACGCCCATACCGCCGCCGCCGAGTTTTTCGAGAATGCGGTAGTGCGAGACAGCTTGGCCGATCATAGTGGGCAAATCAGTGGGCGAATCTTACCCGGTTAGAACGGGCAAGTCAATGAGAGTACAGGAGTTGGGCGAGCCTTTGATATTGGGCGATCCTTTACCTTTAATAGATGACTGGTGAAAAATCGCCTCTACACCAAGTCACTGTGGAACCGCGTACAACGAAACGACCCGCCCGTCACTCCCGGCGACTCTCCTCCCCCACGACCGTAATCTTCGTATCCGTCCGGAATTTCTTGTAATCACGGTAGGTCTGCTCGACATCGTCGTCGTAGCTCTTGAAGAGCGCGACCCGCGCGTCGAAGTGCAGTTGCACGCGTGCGGGCAGCCAGACCTCGTCGTTCACTCTGGTCAGCTCGATGATGAGATGCGTGCCTTTGTGGATCCTGGCCAGCACGAAGCCAACCGATATCGTGTCGATGGCGGTGATGTCGAGCTTTACCCACTGGGCTTCGGTTCTGTCGATCCACACGCGGCCCTTGAATTTGCTGAGTATCTTTGCGTTGCGCTCCTTAGGCTCGTAGCCCGGACGTGGTTCGCCCTCAAATACCCAGGTATCGCGCCCGTCGATCGCCTCGGAGCCCACCAGCCGGAAGTTGAACGCGTCGGCAATCTCCAGCACAAACTTGCGGTCCTCTTCCCGGTCCTTTTCTTCCTTCGCGAGGCGCTTGCGGCGATCCTCTTCCGACTCGTTCTTGCGTTTGTCGATGATCTTCTGAATCTTCTCGTCTTCTTTTTTCAGCTCGTCAGACGACAGCGTTTGTCATCCTTCGATGTCCGGCGCACGACGGGCTCCCCATAAATCTCCAGCACCTCGGAAGTGAAGGTTTCCGTCTTTTTTAAGTTACCTTTCCCATCGAGCTCGTGCCGCTCCACGCGCTCAATATAGGTGTAATCGCGCTGCTGTTTGTCGTTCTCAATGTCCTTCTCTTCCGCACGCTGCAGAAGTTCACGAATCTGCTCCGCAGGCACGGCACCGCTAGCATCGGGCTTCAGATCGATAGGCTTGGAAACAAGCATTGCTGGCGTTGAAGTACGAGGTGATGTTGTAGCCGAATCCTGACCGAAAACGCGGCCCGCCAGCAGTACAAGCGACGCGCTAAAGATGAGTACGCGACAAAAACGCATAACAGATATACGAAGCAACCCCAAAGCAGTTCCTCAAAGTACAGGTTCCCCCTGTGCCCCTGTGGTTAGAGCTTTTTCTCCGCTCGCTCCAAACACTCCGCCCGGAACAACCGCCCGTCCACGCGATGCAACTGCTTCGCCTGCGCTTGAGTGATCAGCCGATAGTGAAAAATCGTGAGCAGATACTCCGCCACAAACCATACCGGCTTCTCCGAACTCATCCAGTTCAGAGGATCGAAGCGCTTCATCTGGACGGGCCGCGAAAAGGTCCGCAACGTCCGCTCCCCGCGCAGATTGAAATAAATGTTGAAGTAACTCAACGCCAGTTCGCGCAGGGACCGGTACACCGGCTCGCGAAACCGGCACCCGGTGAAATTCGACTTCGCCACCGCTCCCCAATGTCCATCCACTTTATAGATGGCAATTACGTGGTCGGTATCGTGCTCGGCTTCGAGATCGAGAATCAGCGGAGGGTATCCAATCACCCGAAGCGCCGCCGCCGCGAACAGCGCCCCCTCGTAACAATGCGAAGTATTCTCCCGCAGCACCCGCCGTGGAGACCAGGCGCTGTCCTCAAGGTGATAAGGCATGTCGTCAAGCAGGCGCTGAATCCCATGCGGAGTCTTCAAGCCGCGAAGCTTGCGAAGTTCGGCAGGGGTCAGGCCCCAGGAGTCGCTGTTGTTCGTCATCCCAAGTTTCCCGTAGACGGCTCGCCGCGTCTCCCGCGGACTGCCGAGTCACCTGAAGGTAGCAGGATAGCGGAAAGATTGGGAATAGAAGAGCGGGTCTGTGCGTGAGCGAACGGGCCGGTCGCGGGTCTCCTCAAGAGAAGCCCGCCTAGGGTAGCCGAAGGGCAGTATTTTCCACGCTCAAATCTTAGCGATTATCAGGCGGCTTATCGGCTGGCTTGTTCGCAGTCGGTGGGACAGCGGTGGAAGGAGCATCGGGTTTCGCTCCCTCTATGGCTTTTTCACTCGCTATGTCGCACTTTTGCTCTTTGCCATTCTCCCGGCGTATGTAGATCTTGTTGTCTTCAATCCGGTAATCCACGGCTTGTCCTGTTTCGAATGGGCCGCAAGCGCTCACTGCTCCCCTCCATGGATGGTCAATTCCCGCGATCTGATAAACCAGCGCGGCCCCCTTGAGGTCATAGAACTTCTTATGTCCCATCAAGGAAGCGCTATCCCTCGCATAGGACTTTTGGTAGACCTGGTTGCTCCAGCCCGTGATTGTCCCCTGCTGGTAAGTGGGCGGTGTCTTGTCCTTCCCGGTCGCAATCGCGGCTATCAGCAGAACGAAAAGTGCGGTACGAAGTATCGTCAATGGATTCATATTCCCGTCAACGCTAGCCCTGCAAGCGCAGGTTGTCAAAGGCTTAAATCCTGAAATTTCGCTGAGAAAATCACCGCTTTCCAATTACCATCCAGGCGATGACTTCTCGTCTCGGCCGATGGCTGCGCGATCCCCTTTTTCTTTTGTGTCTGACTGCGGGGCTGCTCGCTTTCGTGGTGCAATCGGGCGAGTTGGGCACGTCCGACACCACCCATCGCCTGCAAACCACGCATTGGCTCTGGACCTCGGAGCCGCAGGTTTTTCCCAACGAGTATCCCGAATTTGGCCTGCACGGCCGTGGAGGCCATCTCTATAGCTGGTATGGCATCGGCCAGTCGCTGCTCATGCTGCCCGCCGATCTCCTGGGTACCTGGATTGCCAACTGGTCTGTCTTCTCGGACTATGGCGACGACCCTGCCGTGCGCAGCATCGTGGTCAGCTACACCACTAATATTTTGGTGAACATTCTCACTGCACTGATTGCATTCCGTTTCCTGCGGCAGTTGCGCTTTGGCGTGAAAGAGTCGGTGGCGGGCGTGCTGGCGTTGCTGTTCTGCACTACCCATCTTCATTACACGCAGAACATGATGGAGAACAATTACATCATGTTGCTGACGCTGACTGGGTTTTCGTTTCAGTACGAGTGGCTGCGCACGGACAACCGGCGCGCGCTTTTTGTCGGGTCCTGCGCGCTGGGGCTAAATCTGCTGACCCGCCTCACCACCGGCTTGGATCTCATTGCGGCAGGAGTCTTTGTCTCACTCGTGCTTTGGTTCGAGAGAGCAGGTTTCAAAGAAGCGTGGCAACGTCTGGTCGCCTACAGCAAAGTCGCCGCCCCCGTTTACGCATTCTTTCTCCTTCTGGATCGCGCCTACCAGTTTTACCGCTTCGGATCCTTTACCAATACATATCTGGCGGTATTCGCCCGGGAATATCGCCAGTTGGATCCTACCCTGCCTGCGAACTTTCCCTGGAGCACACCCTTTCACACGGGCTTTCTCGGCCCGCTATTCCAGCCTGAGAAATCTATTTTTCTCTTCGATCCTCTTCTCGTGCTGGCAATTTTCCTCCTGGCATGGCTATGGAAGCGCCTGACTCCAGAGGTGCGCGCGTATGGGATAACCTCTCTTCTCGTGCTGCTGGCCTATATCAGCCTGTACGCGAGATACACCTACTGGGCCGGCGACTTCGCCTGGGGCGACCGCTATGTTTCGACCACCGCCGAACTGGCGACACTCGTCGCTGTGCCGCTGCTCATGCGCCATCGAGAGACTTTGGGAAGAACGATCTGGCGCGCAGGATGTGTGCTGATCGCGGTCAGCCTGATGATCCAGCTAGCCTCATTGGCTTTCTGGCTGCCGCTGGAGATTTACCAGGAGGAGACGCTCGGACATCCGACGTTTGTTGTCGCTCTGCGTTTCAAGAACATCATCGCCTTCGCATTGGGCAAGATGGACGCCTGGGGCTTGAACAACCTGGCTATGACCCAGGACCCGTGGGATTATGTACACATCACGACCTGGAATTTTCTACCGTTGCTGCTGCGCCGCGTCGGGGCAACGCCGGGCTGGGTGGTGAATTCGGCGCTCGCCATCTGGCTTGCCGGGATCGCAGCACTGGGATCGGTTTTGCTCCGCTTACGAAGCAGTTTACGAACGGTCGCATGAGGCAGACCTTCGTGACTGAGCCAGAGAACCGGCCAAAGCGACACCAGCCGAAGTCATCCAGGAAAAGGCGAAGCCGAGAGTGGCTGGGCCTGCTACAGAGTAGAGTTCCGTTTTTTCGGAACTCTAGTCGTGCAGGACGACATTAAGCAGCGAGCTATGGACTTGCAGCCCTCCGTTGTAGTGAATAAATCCCAATTTTCTGAACCGGTTCATGAAGAAGCTGACCCGCGAACGGGTGGTGCCGATCATTTCCGCCAGCATCTCCTGACTGATCTTGGGAATTACAATCTCGGGTTTGCCTTCCTTGCCAAAATGAGCGAGCAGCAAAAGGATTCGGGCCAACCTTTTTTCGCTCGAATTAAAAAGCTGATCCACCAGATCTTCTTCGTAACGGATGTTCCGCGACAACAAATAGGCCACGAACAGGTCGGAAAATTCGTGTTCCCGATGAAGCGCTTCCATCATGGCTTTCTTTTCGATGCGCAAAACAGCGCAATCCGTCATGGCAGTTGCAGAGCCCATGCGAAGCGCTTGGCCCGCAAGTGAACCTTCGCCGAAAAAATCTCCGCCACTTAAAATGGCGATCGTTGCTTCTTTGCCAGTCTTCGAGACTACGGTGAGTTTTACTTTGCCCGTCTGGATATAAAACACCGCATCGGCGGCATCGCCTTGGGCGAAGATTCCTTGTTTACTCTGGAAAAGGACAGATTTCCTGCCCTCGCCGATGGTTGCGAGGAATGCATGGGGATCGAAGGCGCGCCTCTTCTTGGCCGCAACCCTTCGACCTACCGCATTAAGCTCTGTTTGGAATGTCGGGCCGATTTGGAGTTCACAGGCGATTTTCCCTGTGCCTGGAGAACCACTAAGTTGGCGAGCAGGAGACATAGGCACCTCCCTCTGCCTAAACAACGACTTTTCTATGTTTATTTTAACCCTTTGCCAGGACAGCTCATATCCGAAACCCATAGTCCGCCATGCGTTTTTTCGATTATTCCAAATCAAGGGAGGCCCGGATTGAAGGGGAAGCTCTGTCTGATAGCTCACGAACATGAACCATTCTGCACAGTATTGCTAGAGCCAGTGAGCGAATCTATCGGTGTCTCAAAAGGCCAGTTTGCCCGCCAAACCAGACAGCCTGACCTGTCCTCTCGAAACAGGGCCGACTCAGACACCGTTTGCCCGGCACTCCGGTTGTCTTCATTAGACAGCAATCAGCAGGCGGTTGCGTTTCGGATAAACAGCACGTCGTCAGGGCCGGCCCAAGGAGACGCCATGTTTCTCGCGAGAAAGATCAAGTGGACTGGAATAGCCTTCGCATTTCTAACCACTGGGATGTTGGTGCAAAGCTTCCCGCAAAGTCCAGCAGGATCGGACTCCAACACAGAAGGCGTTACAGTCTTCGTCGTCAAGAACGAGATCAAGAAGGTGCAGGAAACTCTCCGCAATAAAGGACACTACGGAGGCAAGGTCGATGGTGTCTTCGGTCTAAGGACCCGAGCCGGTATCCGCGCGTATCAGAAGTCTGAGACTTTGCCAATCACCGGGCAGGTTGATACCCGTACGGCAGCCAGGCTTGGGGTCAGACCTGAATCGAACTGGGACAATTCCCAGAGTGCCGGGCGGCAGGCTGGGCAGAGCAGCGACATCGTTGTCGGCGATTCTAAGCGAAACAAACCTTCAGCAGGCATCAGGCGGGCTGCGGGTAGACCAAGCAAGACTTCGGGGAAGGAAGTCTCAAGGGCTATGGAGATGGAAGACAACCGCGGAGGCGGCGCTGACAAACAACAATCTGAGAACGAAGAAGACCACCAGTAGCTCAGAACTCCCAATTTCAACCGCACGAACCTTCTGAAGAGGATCGGTGATCAGAAAATTTGAGGTTGGCGTAGTGTTTATACTCCTCCCTTTTTTCAAGTTTGCTGATTCATTCCTGAATGGCTTTATCCAGTTTTCTTTAAGTCTGACAGCTGTTCTTTCAAGTTTGCGACGGCTTCTTTAGCATGGCCTATCCGCTGTTGAACTTTGCCCGCCTTCTTCTCGGATTTCCCTTCGGCTTTCAAATTTGGGTCACTTGTAATCTTTCCGATCTCCTCCTTGATTGTTCCCTTCACTTCGTGGAAGCTACCCTTGATCTGGTCTTTCGTGCTGGTCTTCATATTCCTCCTTCGCCCTTGTAAAGCGCGGATTGCGTTTCCTCTGAGCCACTTTGAGGGCTGCCACTTTTTTAATCTCGTTGCTTTCCAAGGTCTGAGCAAAATTGACCACCGCTGGAATGGGCCTCGGCTTCATCCCGAAAAGCGGCTAGGGTACACGCAAAGGTGTCATGGGAAGTGACTGTGGCAAGTGAGCATTTTTGCTCAGACCTCTTGAACCCGGACTTGCTAACGTCGGAATCGACCTGATACGCCGGCATTTTCTAATCGGAATTGTGCCCGACTGTACACACGGCCACGAAGCCGGAGATGCGGCGCTGAGGAAACAGAAACGAGGTTATCCCAATGAAGAAAGTAATGTTCTTGCTTGCGATGTTGAGTCTCGGCACGTTGTGCTGGGCCGGGTCGGCGCGGGAAGATGCCACCGACCGACTGGACAACGCTACCAGCGTGATGCACGAAATTATGGGGATGCCGGACAAGGGAATCCCGGAAGAAGTGTTGGAGCACGCAAAGTGCGTGGCCGTTATCCCGCACATGGTCAAAGGCGGCTTTATTTTCGGAGCTAAAGAAGGCAAAGGCGTAGCCACCTGCCGCACGGCGGATGGTTGGAGTGCGCCGGCATTCATCACGATTTCGGGCGGAAGCTGGGGCCTGCAGATCGGTGTGGAAGCTGTTGACGTGGTACTGATCATTCAGAATGACAAAGGGATGCAAAGGCTGCTCTCCAGTAATTTCCAAATTGGAGGAGACGCTTCCGCAGCAGCGGGTCCAGTTGGACGGCACGCCGAGGCGGGTACGGATTGGAAGATGGATACAGAGATCCTGACCTATTCCCGTGCCAAGGGTGCGTTCGCTGGGCTCACGCTGGAAGGCGCATCGCTCCGGCAAGACAGTGATTCCCGGCACGCGATGTACGGCGACGTCACAACTCGGGCGTTGCTGTTGGGCGAAGTGCCGGTTCCGCCCGCAGCCCAGCCGTTTCTTGCGGAAGTTCGCGGCGCGAAAGCTCAAGCCCGAGCTGCAGGCAAAGCTGAAGCCAATGAGAAAGAGAAAGATCAGAAGTAGGACATTGCAGAATTGGGCTGCCGCTGTTTGTCAAACGGGCGACTCTGTATGTTCAGATGGCGGCACATCCCATCGTTTAGGTTATGACAATCGTATCCCAACAACGACCCTGGTGGTAATCCTCCACCGTACCTACGCTAGCAACTCCCCCAACTCCCGCGGACTCTCGATCAGCACGTCCGGCGGCACCTCGTCCAGCGATTGGGGAGCAAACCCGTAAGTTACGCCGCAAGTCCACAAACCGGCATTGCGCCCGGTCAACACGTCAACCGACGAGTCGCCAATCATCAGCGCCTCCTCCGCCGCCACGCCGGTTTCCTGCAGAATGGTCCGCACCCCCAGCGGATCGGGCTTCTTTGTCGTAAAGCTGTTGCCGCCGTATACACACACAAAAAAGTCCCCCAGCCCCAGCGCCCGCACAATGTCGCGCGAAGCATGGACTGGTTTGTTCGTGAGCACCGCCATTTGCCGTTGCACTCCATTGGCCTGCGCCCGGTTCGCTGGCTCAGCCAGCCGCGCCAGCGTCTCTGGAATCCCCTCATAGACCGTGGTGTGGTCAAGCTTGTGCAGGCGATAGTAGCCTAGAAAATACTCCAGCGCCCTGCGGAGCAATGCTTCGTCGTCCGTGTCCCCAAGCGCGCGGCGCACCAGCGCCGGAGCGCCGTCTCCCACATAGCTCGCAATGAGGTCGCCGTCCAGTTCGGGACGGCCGATATGAAGCAACATTGCATTCACCGAGTGAACCAAATCCAGCCGCGAGTCGATCAGGGTGCCGTCGAGATCAAACACCAGCAAGCGGATTCGACCCGGATCAAAAGTGCGCAGGAAGCCAGTCATGGAGAATTCAGGATAAACCAGTCTCAGGTCTCAGAAAGAACTGACTGCATACGAATCGGCAGTCAAAACCAGCGGAATCATCGAAAAGAGGAATCATGCCGAGACCTGATTTACAATGTTGCGGGGCTGGAACTCCGTGGGGTGAAGAACGCAGCATGGCCACGACCAAAGTCGATCCCAAGCTGAACGAAAACGGCATAGCTAAAAAGGCCAAGACTTATCAGGGCCTGACCGGTCAGCAACTCGTTGATGCCTATCGCATCATGTTCGCCTCGCGGCGTATCGACGACCGCGAGATCCTGCTCAAGCGTCAGCAGAAGGTCTTCTTCCAGATCTCGGGCGCAGGCCACGAAGCCATGGGCGTCGCTGCGGCTTTTGCGTTGAAGCCCGGCTACGACTGGTTCTACCCCTACTACCGCGACCGCGCGCTGTGTCTCGCCCTGGGCGCAACTCCGTACGAAATGCTGCTGGGCGCCGTAGGCGCAGCCGACGATCCCAGTTCCGGCGGCCGCCAGATGCCCTCGCACTGGGCCTACAAGCGGCTCAACGTCGTGACCCAATCCTCCGCCACGGGCACGCAGATTCTGCAGGCTGTCGGATGCGCCGAAGCCGGCCGCTATTTCGCGCAGCATCCCAAGGCTACGCAAAAAGCCGACGGCGATTACCGCCAATTCAAGGATGTCCAATTCCAAGGCGATGAAATCACCTACGTCTCTCTCGGCGACGGCACTACCAGCGAAGGCGAATTCTGGGAGGCGCTGAATACCGCCTCCAACCGCCGCCTGCCCGTCATTTTTTGCGTTGAAGACAACGAATACGCGATCTCCGTACCCGTGGAGGTGCAGACCTCCGGCGGCAACATTTCGCGCCTCGTTTCCGGCTTCCCCAACTTCCATTTCGAAGAGATTGACGGCACCGACCCCGTCATCGCCTATGCGGCCTTCAAGCGAGTGGCCGACTATTGCCGGGGCGGCCATGGCCCCGCATTTGTCCATGCCCATGTCATTCGTCCCTATTCCCATTCGCTCTCCGACGACGAGCGCCTTTACCGCCCCGACTCTGAGCGCCAGGCCGATGCCGCGCGCGACCCGGTCCACCGGCTGCAGATGTTTCTGCTGCGTGAAGGAATCCTCGACGAAAAGGGGATCAACAAAATCGAGAAGGAAATCGAAGAGCAGATCCAGGCCGATGCCGACCGCGCGCTCGAAGCCGCGCTGCCGCAACCGGAAACGATTTACAACTACGTGTACTCGCCCGATCTCGACCCCACTTCTGCGGCGTTCCAAACTCATCCCGCACCTGCCGTCCCCGAGACCGCGGCCGATGGCAAACGCTCCGCCGCGCCCAACAAGACCATGGCGGACCTCATCAACACCACCCTGCGCGATGAAATGCGCCGCGACGAACGCATCCTCATCTTCGGCGAAGACGTAGCCGATGCCAGCCGCGAAGAATACGTAAAGCGGAAGCTGGTAAAGGGTAAGGGCGGAGTCTTCAAACTGACCTCCGGATTGCAGATGGAATTCGGCTCCGATCGGGTCTTCAATTCTCCGCTAGCCGAGGCCAGCATCGTCGGCCGCGCCACCGGCATGGCCACGCGTGGGCTGAAGCCCGTGGTGGAAATCCAGTTCTTCGATTACATCTGGCCGGCGATGATGCAGCTGCGCGACGAACTCCCCCTCATCCGCTGGCGCTCGAACAACGCCTTCTCGGCGCCCGTGGTGGTCCGGGTCGCGATTGGCGGCTATCTCACGGGCGGCGCGATTTATCACTCGCAGTGCGGCGAGAGCATCTTCACGCACACTCCCGGATTGCGCGTCGTGTTCCCGTCTAACGCACTCGACGCCGCGGGCCTGCTGCGCACCGCGATTCGCTGCGACGACCCCGTGTTATTCCTCGAACACAAGCGCCTCTACCGCGAAACCTACGGACGCGCTCCTTATCCCGGCCCCGACTACATGGTCCCGTTCGGCAAGGCGAAGATCGTGCAGCCCGGAACTGGCCTCACCGTCATCACCTACGGCGCCGTGGTGCCGCGCGCGCTGCAAGCCGCGCAAAAACTGGAGCGCGAGCATCACGTGAGTGTGGAACTGATCGACCTGCGCTGTTTGAGTCCGTTTGACTGGGATGCAATCGCCGCGTCGGTGAAGAAAACCAACCGCGCGCTCATCGCGTATGAAGACTCGCTCAGCTGGGGGTACGGCGCCGAAATCGCCGCCCGCATTGCCGATCGGCTATTCCACCACCTCGATGCCCCGGTGAAGCGAGTGGCGGCGACCGATACGTTCGTCGCCTATCAGCCGATTCTGGAGAATGCCATCCTGCCGCAAGCCAGCGACCTGTTTCGGGCAATGAAGGAGCTGGCGGAATTCTGAGAAGCAGGCTCTTACCTCTTAGCCAGGGCCGCGGCTAACCGAGCTTACCCTTTCCTTGCTTTGCTCGAACCGCTCCCACCCTTCCCGAAATTGAATCCCCACGGCCCGCCGCCAAAGCAAAGCAACGCAAACGCGATCGTCGCCACCGCCAACGGAAATTCGTATCCGCCATTGCCCGTCAGCCCGTTTTTAAAATGCACCTTCCATATGACCACGGCCATCTCGATCACAATCGCCAGCGAAAAAAAGCGCGTAAACAATCCCAGCACGATCGCAATTCCGCCGAAGAATTCCGTCCCCGCGGAAAGGTATGCCAGCCAGGCCGGGAGACCGAGCGAGCCTACGAACTCCATGTGATGATGAAACCCGCCCCATACCTTGTGATAGCCATGCGCGATCATGATGGCTCCCAGAACGAACCGCAGCACAAGCAGCGCCAAGGGCTGCAACCGGTTGAGAAAATCCAAACGAACCTCCAGAGCGGGTACCAGGTCTCAGGTATTAGGTTTCAGGAAAATCTCTTGGTCTTGGATCGTAGCACCTGGCAGGCTATTGACTGGTTGATTCGGGTGATTCCAGCCTTTTCTGAGAACTGAGAACTGACACCTAAGACCTGACGCCTGTCCTACCAGGTTGAGTACGCCTTGCCGTCGCTGCCAATGTGGTCGGACCCACTGTGCACGCCGATGATGCCATCGGCATCCTTTTGCTCGAGCGACATGATCGAACCGTCCGCCGGCTCCGTCACCCAGGTATCGTCGCGGCCGGTGATGTCCTCCGGAATTCTGTCCAAGTATTTCGCTTCCTTCAGATCGTCCAGCGATTGCGGTGCTTTTTGTTTGTCAAGCGCGTACTGGAAGATCATCTGATTCAGAGTCTCCAGGTTGCGGCGTAAATTTTCCTCCCGCTTCCGCGTAAGGGCGTGGCTGTAGATGGGTATGACCACTCCCAACAGGATCAGTATGACGCTGATCACCACCATGATCTCGATCAACGTGAATCCGCGGTTGCGTCCTGTCGCCGATCTACTCATTTGCTGACCCGGTTCCTAACCTCAGTGCGTCCAGCTCGAATAAGGTTCGCCACTGGTCGAGATCTCATCGGAACCGCTGTGCACGCTCTTGATGCCGATCTGGTTCGGATCCCACGCATCGTCGGGGTCTTCTGGATCCAACTTCCAGGTGTCGGTTTTGCCGGTGATGTCTTCTGGGATGAATTTAATGTATCCGGGAACCAGATCCTCGAGCGACTGCGGCGCTTGCTTCTTGTCGAGCCCATATTCCTGGATGACATGATTGAGCGTCGACAGATTCTGGTGGAGTTTGGCTTCCTTGGCCAGCAACACGCTATGGGTGTAATTCGGCACCGCGATCGCCAGTATGATCATGATTACGAACATCACCACGACCATTTCGATGAGAGTGAAACCCCGATCGCGTGCCGTAAGATTGGGGACCGTGGGATTGCTGACCTTGGGTCTACGCGCTTTGGACCTGAATCTCATCTACCAGTCCTTATATTTCGTGCCATCCAAAGCAGTTTGGTCCGACTTGCTGTAAACATCGAAAACGTTTTGGCCACCCCAGGAATCCGAATCCTTGTCGTCCTGCATGGAGCGCATTCCCCATTCCCCCTTGGTCATGGGATCGACCGGAATCTTGCGGAGAAACTTCAGTTTCTTACCAGCAACATCAACGCCCGTGATCAGCGTATCGAGATCGGGAGGATAGTTTTCGCTCCCCACCTTGGTTTGGAACGCACCCCGATCGGCCGCGTCTTTGTAACGGTCAATCGCGTCGCGGAGCATCCAGAGGTCGTAGCGCAACTCATGCTCGCGTTCCCGGTTGACGGCGTTCTTGGCAACCGGAACCGCCATTCCCACCAGGATGCACAGGATCATGGTGGCAACGATCAATTCGATCAGCGTAAAGCCGTGTTGCCGGCGCCGCAGGCCGCGATCCGCAATCCGTTTAAGCATCAATTGGCTCATTGAATTCGACGCTTGTGTGGTGGCGGGTCTCCGACCCGCCCCTAAACGGGGCAAATCCCCGTCACCACACGAAGTCAGCTCCTACTGAATGGTAATGGCCGCTTGCGCTCCGCTCATCGCAATCGGCTGCATCGCCGGGTCCCGTGCTCCGCCCCGAGTGATGGTCAGAGCAGACTGGCCCGTCCCCTTCGCCATGAATGTGAGCGTCACCACCGCGCCCTGTCCCGAAACGCCCCCCGAGCCCGGAGGCCGCGTGGCCGTGACCTGCAGCGTCCCGGTCACAGGATCGTCGCGATGTACTAGCGCCACCGCCTGCCCATCCTGCGATAGGAAGCCGCCGTTCGAAACGTTGACGACTTGCACCTGATTCGGATCGTAGCTGAGTTGCACAGGCACGGAGTACACGTTCTGCCCGCCCGAAAGCATGACATTGACCGTAAAGGTCGAGCCCTTCGTCTGGCTCAAAGAGGGCGGATCAAACATGAACGTCCCCGTCCCAGAACCCGCCTGATTCTGCGCAGGCTGGGCTTGCGGACTCAAGCTCTGAGCAGCCTTGCCCGCCTGCGGTTGCGGAGCGGCTACCGGCGTGACCTGGGAAGACGGCGCCGGCCCTGCCGGCTTGCTGTTGACTAATCTCAAAGAGATGCCGTTGGCCGTACCCACATCGAGCATGTCCGCACCGCTATGCGAAGTGTCAGGCCCACGGATAATGTGTGGAACCAGGACGAACACAATTTCGTTCGTAGAGTGGTCGGTGTTGGTCTGCCCAAAAAGATATTTGAGGATCGGAATCTGGGCCAGGCCCGGAATTCCGGTCAATGACTTCGTCCTCGAATCCTCCATCATGCCGCCCAGCAGGCTGACTTCACCATCTTTCAGGCGGATATCGTGTTCAATCTTGCGCTGGCCGATCACCGGTTGGCTGATGCCGCCAATGCTTACGTACGAGTCCACATCCGAGACGTCCAGCGTCATCTTCAGCGAAATTTCCCGTCCGGCATGCACCCGCGGCGTGATTTCGATGTTCACGCCCACATCGAGGTATTGAAATTGAGTGTTCACCAGCGGATTGATACCCACTCCGCCAATACCCGGCTGGAACGATCCGGTCGCTACGGGTACGCGATCGCCTATCTTCAGCGAAGCTTTCTGCCCGTCCAAGGCCCGGATCTGCGGATTCTGGATGATCTTTGTGTCCGTGGAGCTCAATAACGCGGTCGCCGTAGCCTGCGGAATCGTCACCTGGAAATCGGTGGCATTCAGGTTAGCGATCTGATTCAGGCTGATGCCGGTCCCGGTCGAAGACGTAGAAGTCGTGGTCGTGGTGGAAGTAGTCGTCGGAGTGGTGGTGATATTATTCTGCAGCGTCACCGAGAGGCTGGTCGGCGGGTTGATGCCAAGAGTGTGCGCCTTGTCGCGGCTCACTTGCATGACCGCTACATCGATCAACACCTCAGGTCTCGCCTTGTCCAGGTCGTCCACCAGTTTCTGCGCCAGGGCCATTTGATCCGGCGTGCCGCGCACCACAATCGCTCCCTGGGAAGGCAACTGCTGGATCCGGCTCACTTCGAGGATGGTGCGCATCGCGTTCACTACATCCTGCAATTCGGTAGGCTGGGAAAGGTTGGAAAGATAAAAAGTCTTGATGACGTTTTGTTCCAGTTCTTTCCGCTTCGCAGGAGTGTCTTGCGCGACAAAAATTGTGTTCGGCGTCACTGGACGCCAAAAGGTCTTGGTCTCAAATGAAATGATCTCCAGCGCGTCTTCGAGGGTGACGCCGTTCAGTTCGATGCGCACCTGGCGCGGCGTGTAATCGGGGTCGAAAAGCACATTGATGCCCGCCAACTTGCCCACCGTCTCGTAGATCACGTTGGATTTCTCCGTGACCTTGAGGGTGATGGGCACGTTCGAGATCGGAGTCAGTTCCACCGGGCCCTGGGCCGCTTCCAACCGCCTGCGCAACGCGCTCGGCGGCGCCGCCGCCTGCGGTTGCGGATTCTGCGCCTCCTTAATCATCTGCTCCGTCCGCTTCAGTTCCTGCTGCGCGATGAACGACGAGGGGTCAATCTCCAATCCCTTCTGAAATTCCACCAGCGCCTCGTCCAGTTTGCCGGCATCGCGCATAATTTGCCCGCGATGTACGTGCGACGAAGCCGCATAGAAGCGCGTCCGCTCGAAAGCCGTTCGATATCTCAGGTCTCTCGGTTTCAGATTGTAGGCCTGCTTGAAATAGTCGAAGGCCTGCTCGTAGTTCTGCCGCGCTTCCGCATCGGCGCCCTTTTCATAGAGCGCCTTGGCAGAATCGCCTTTCGCAATAACAGGAAGCCTCAGACAGAGCAGCAGCAGAACAAACAGAGCCGGAAAGATCAGGCGTCTCATCAAGGAATCCTCATGAAAATCTTTCTTGCCGCAGCAACAGCGGGCCATTCCCGGATTAACCATCATCCAGACCGGGTTTTATCCGGCCCAGACCCATTCAAAATACGCGAAAAAACCAACCGGCCGGACATCGCGGGGTCGTCGCGCGCAAAAAGTATCGGGGATTTTGATTATAGCATCGCGCCAACTGGCCCCCGAAGTGATTGGTAGTTCGGTGGTTACACTCATTGGTACCTGTACCAAAGGGGGCAGGTCTTAATGCTAGGTTTCAGGAAAAATCCGCTTTGCCTTTCCTGAGGCCTGACACCTGACCCATGAGACCTTCCTCCTGCCCTGTGGTACTTTCTTTTCAGCTTCTTTTCAGCAATGGCCAAGCAGACGACCCACCAGACCCGGCCCAATCGGGAGAACAATCCTCGCCGCCAGCCCACCGCTTCGGGGGAGAAGGATGCTGCTGTTAACAGGAACGCGGGCCACAACTACTTCTTGCTTGAAAAATTCGAAGCCGGTGTCGTTCTCACCGGAACCGAGGTGAAGTCGGTTCGCACCGGCAAGACCAACCTCAAGGACGCCTACGGGCTAATCAAGGACGGCGAACTCTGGCTCCTCAATTGCCACATCAGCCCTTACGACCACGGCAACTACGCCAATCATGCCGCCCTCCGCACCCGCAAGCTTCTGATTCACAAAGAAGAAATTCGCAAGCTCATCGGCAAGACCCAGCAAAAGGGACTAACCCTGATCCCGACCCGCATGTATTTCAAGAATGGCAGAATCAAAGTCGAACTGGCTCTGGCCAAGGGCAAGCAGCTCTGGGACAAGCGCGAAACCGAGCGCCGTCGCACTGCCGACAAGGAATCCCGCGAGGCCATCCGAGCAAGAAAAACGTAGGGACAAGCCGCCCTCGGCTGTCCAGCGGAGCAAACCCCCGCCGCCCAGCTCTGTTAAGGCGTCGCGCGCGCCGCATCCAGCGCCTTCTTCACCGCTTGCAATTCTTTCAGCAAGCCGCGCAGGTTGCGCGTATCCAGCGCGTTTGCGCCGTCGCTCTTCGCTTCTTTCGGGTTGTCGTGGACTTCCATGAACACCCCGTCCACGCCCGCCGCCACCGCCGCCCGTGACAGCACCGGGATAAATTCCGGCTGGCCCCCGCTCACTGCGGGCTGATCTTCATCGCCGTGCGAAGCCGACGGCAGTTGCACGGAGTGCGTCGCGTCAAACACCACCGGCGCAAATTTGCGCATGATGGCCAGCGACCGCATGTCCACAACCAGATTGTTATAGCCGAAACTCGAGCCGCGCTCGGTTACAAACACCTGGCTGTTGCCCGCCTCGCGGCACTTTTCGATGGCGTGCTTCATGTCCCAGGGCGAAACAAACTGCCCTTTCTTGATGTTCACTGGACGTCCGCTGAGCGCCGCGGCCACCACCAGATCGGTCTGCCGGCAGAGAAACGCGGGAATCTGCAGCACGTCCACGACTTCGGCGACGGCAGCGACATCGCCAGCCTGATGCACATCGGTCAACACCGGAATGTGAACTTCGTCTTTGACCTTCTTCAGAATACGCAGGCCTTCCTTCATCCCCGGCCCGCGATAGCTGCGGATCGAGGTGCGGTTCGCCTTGTCGTACGACGCCTTGAAAATAAACGGGAAATTCAGCGAACGCACCACGCCCTTGATGATCTCCGCCATGCGCAGCGCGTGCTCTTCACTCTCGATCACACACGGCCCGGCAATCAGAAACAGGTCGCCAGAGCCGACGCGGACCGTATCGATTTGGAAAGACAAAGTCAAAGGCTGATTGAGTCATTAAATCATTGAGGCATTGAGGCATTGTGGCATTTAGTGATTCAATGCCTCAATGATTCAATGTCTCTGCCCCATTTTTCCCGGCCGCAGAAACATCTCCACCTCGGCCGCATCTTTTTGCTCTTTCTTTTTCTGTCCGTGTTCGTACGCCGCGCCTGTAAATGCCTTGAATAGCGGATGCGGCTCCAGCGGCTTCGACTTGAATTCCGGATGAAATTGGCACCCGATGAAGAACGGATGACCGGGAATCTCAACCATTTCCACGTAAGTGCCATCGGGTGTTGAACCGGAAATGCGCAGCCCGGCAGCCACCATCGGCTCTTCGTACTCGCGGTTGAACTCGTAACGATGCCGGTGCCGCTCGCTGATCTCGGTCTGGCCATACACTTTGTAGGCCAGCGTTCCTAACTCGATCTTGCACGGCCATGCCCCCAGCCGCATCGTGCCGCCCAGTTCTTCCACGCCGCGCAACTCGCGCAGTTTGTAGATCACGCGATGCGGAGTAGCCGGATCGAACTCACTCGAATTGGCATCCGCCAGTCCGCAAACGTTGCGCGCAAATTCAATGCAAGCCGTCTGCATCCCCAGGCAGATTCCGAAGAAAGGAACATGCTTTTCGCGCGCGTACTGGATCGCCCGTAACATGCCTTCGATGCCGCGCTTGCCAAATCCGCCCGGCACCAGCAAACCGTCGTACTCTTCCAACTGTGCTTCATAGCTCTTGTCGGCAGTCTCCAGGCCCTCGGCTTCGATCCAATTGAATTCCAGCTTGAGGTTATGCGCCAGCGCCCCATGCACCAGCGCCTCTTTTAGCGACTTGTAGGAATCCTCATACTCCACATATTTCCCGACAATGCCGATCCTGACCACGTCTTTCGGGTTGTAAACGCGGTGCACCAGGTCGTTCCACTTCGAAAGATCGCGATCTTTCGCCTCCAGCTTCAGACGGCGCAAAATAAGCGTATCCACTTCTTCATGCGCGAAAACCACCGGCACTTCGTAGATGGATGCTACGTCCTTAGCTGTGATCACCGCCTCTTCTTCGACGTTGCAGAACAGCGCAATCTTCGACTTGATCTCTTTCGGAAGGAAGCGGTCGGTGCGGCACAGCAGAATATCCGGCTGAATTCCGGCGCTGAGTAATTCCTTGACGGAGTGCTGCGTAGGCTTGGTCTTCAATTCCTGAGCCGCGGCGATAAACGGCACCAGCGTCACGTGCACGAACAAAGTGTTATCGCGGCCCAGTTCCTGCCGCATCTGCCGGATCGCCTCGATGAACGGCAGCGATTCAATATCGCCCACGGTGCCGCCGATTTCGATCAGCGCCACGTCTACGTCCTGCGCGACTTTCTTCGCTGCCGCTTTGATTTCGTTCGTGACGTGCGGAATCACCTGCACGGTCTTGCCGAGGTAATCGCCCCGACGCTCTTTGGCGATGATCTGTTCGTAGAGACGCCCGGTGGTCCAGTTGTTATCGCGGGAAAGCTTGGCGTGCGTGAAGCGTTCGTAGTGGCCAAGGTCGAGATCGGTTTCGGCGCCATCGTCGGTCACGAACACTTCGCCGTGCTGAAACGGCGACATCGTCCCCGGATCCACGTTCAGGTATGGATCGAACTTCATCAAGTTGACTTTGAGGCCGCGGCTTTCGAGCAGGCATCCGATCGAAGCCGCCGCCAGACCTTTGCCTAGTGATGAGACCACACCGCCGGTTACAAAGATGTACTTGGCCGACATCGCTTCCTCGCTTTAATTTTGTTGGGAAAATTGTGCGGGCTGGGGTGCACGATCAATTATGGCAGAAGTCTTTCTGGAAGGGAATGTGGAAAATAGTCGCTCGTAGCCAGCCTCCGACGCTTGGCATTTCGCCGGACAGCCTTGACAATCTCTTGCAGGGATATTGATGTCCGATCCAGCACTCGCTCCGGAACTCGTCCGGCGATATCTTGCGGCACTCGGCGTGGCACGACAAGAGCCCTCGCTGGGAGCGCTTGACGAGTTGGTGGCCGCCCATCTTACCCATGTTCCGTTCGAGAACATCTCGAAGCTTTACAACCGGAAGCACCATGGACTAGCTGGCCTGCCATCGCTGCAGCTCTACCTCGATGGCATCGAGCGCTACCACTTTGGCGGCACTTGCTACTCCAACAACTTCCACTTCTATTCGTTGCTGGCATCTCTACGATACGACGTAAGGCTGTGTGCAGCGGATATGAGGAATCCCAACGTTCACGCCGTAATCATGGTGAACGTGGACGGGCGCAAATACCTGGTAGACGCCGGTTATGGTGCGCCGTTTTTATCGCCGATGCCCCGCGATCTGGCGACCGACTATGTCGTCGAGCTCGGACGAGACCGCTATGTTCTCAGACCCCAAGACGACCATGGCCGCTCGCGTTTGGAGATGTATTGGGATGGCCAGCTGAAACATGGCTATTTGGCCAAGCCGGCGCCACGAAGAATCGAGGAGTTTCGCCACGTGATTGCCGCATCTTTTCGGCCGGACGCAACTTTTCTGAACTCCCTGCTGCTGACGCGCTTTTATTCGGACCGGGCGGTAGTGATCCACAATTTGACGCTAGTCGAGTCGCAGGGAAGCAAATCGATCGTTCGATCACTCGCGAGTCGTGATCAGCTCGTCCTCACGGTGGAGGAGCATTTTGACATACCACGGACCATTGTGGCCGAAGCTGTCAACGAACTCGGAGACCTGCAGGACCCGTGGAGCTAGGGCGAAGGAACTACAATCGACAGCGTGGTTCCGAGTCCTTTAATGGTGTCGATTTCCTTGCCGTCAGGCAGGCTCAGCACCCGGACCGTTCCTCCCTTGGACTCCACTCCCAGAAGATAGAGCCGCCGACCGCTATTTCCAATCGCGGCGTCCCAGAAAAGATTCCAGGAGGGACGCAAGAAAGGACTCTTGAGTTCAAAGAAGGCCTCTTGCTGAAGCGTCTTGGCATCGAGAACTGCAATGGCGTCGGCCGCGTGCATATAAAGATCGGATCTTGAAAGTGGAACGTAGAGCCGCCCTTGGGATTCCAGTATCCGCGAGCCGATAGCCCTGCGCCCCAAGGAAGGCACGTGCTCGGCTCCCGGAGTCCGCGGGTGCCAGCCTGGGGGAGTGAGCGGCGGAGAAAACGCAATCTCACCTACCTGCAGGGTGGTCCCGGTTTGGACGTTGACCCTGTTGTACTTGCCGTCCGTCATCAAGACGGTCAATTCATTTTCGCCGGACACAAATGCGGTTGCCAACCGTGTGCGCCCCCAATCGTGAGGTATGGCGATGACCACCGGCAGTGGCGTCGCGGGGATACCTTGATCGCTGAACTGCATGGTCCGCAAGTCCCCGGTAACAAAGCACACCACCGACAGTGCCCGCCCGTTCGGCCAAGGTACTAAGAGCGACCCGCCGCACTTCGGTAGCGAGATCGTATCGGGCAGGAACTTGTTAGTGGCAGTATCGAAGATCGCGACCGACTCGGACACGGTGTGCTCGGTTTCATGCTCTCGACCGGGCATCAACTTGTACACGTACAACCAACGGCCGTCGCCGGAAAGCGCCATTTCGGAGCCATACAGAGGCCCCATCGTGACCCAGCGGTGAGGATCGGCAACAGAGGCCACCGTCGCCCCCGTCGCGGTATCGACAACGTCCAGCCTTCCCGCCCCGGCTCCTTCTGGACCTTCTGGCACTCGCGACTCACTGGCCACGTAAAGGCGCGTCCCGTCGTGGGAGAGAGCGATGTCCGGATGCTCGCCGGTGGGATAGGTCCTGACGATCTCCTTGCGCTCGGGATCCACCGCAAACAACCGCTCGTGGGAATCGAAACTGCTGCGGTCAGAATCCACGATGTAGAGCGGTTGATGCGGCAGATCTTTGCTTGCGTCATGGCTTGCCGTTTGTTGACAGCTCGATAGAGCAGAGGCCGCGACCACACACACCGCGATCCGCAGAATGGCCAACAACTTGCGAGTTCCAAAGCTTTGTTCGATGTTCACGACGATGTTCACGGCGACCCCTCCGGCCGTCACATAGGCACTGCCCCAGCTGGTTCCCCGCATCTAATTTTGAAGTGACACCGACAAGGGCGATAATGTTCCCCGGTATGATGTCCCGAATTCGCAAGGCGGGAACTATCCTCGCTGTCAGTTTGACTGCGCTCTGTCTTACTCTGCCCGTGGCGAGCCTCGCCCAGACCCAGGCCCGCCGCCTGATCCTGAAAGACGGCTCTTACCAGTCCGTCACCAAGTATGAGATTCACGGCGATCGCGTCCGCTACTTCAGCGCCGAGCGTGGCGAATGGGAGGAAGTCCCGAAAGCGCTGATCGACTGGGACGCAACCGATAAATTCGAGCGAGGCCGTCAGGATGGCAAGCTCGATCCGGAAGCGGCTGAACTCGACAAGGAACTCGAGGCCGAACGGAAGGCCGAACAAGCCCGTTCCCCACAGGTCGCGCCCGGTCTGCGCCTGCCCGACGAAGGTGGCATCTTTCTCCTCGATATTTATGAGAATCAACCGCAGTTAGCCGAGTTGCAACAGTCGGGCGGCGACGTGGATAAGAACACGAAGTCGAATATTCTGCGGGCGGCGATCAATCCGCTGGCCGGCGCCAAGCAAACCATTGAACTTCCCGGAGCGCACGCCAAGATTCAGTCGCACACCGCCGTGCCTTCGCTCTACATCAACATCGATTCGAATACCGGCGCAATCCAGGGCGCGCCCGCAACCGTGCAGGCCGCCGCCGGAGCACCGCTGTCCTCCACCGAGCGCTTCAAGATCATTCGCATCGACGTCAAGGGCAACAAGCGCGTTGCCGGCGCAGTCAGGATCGCGGTAACCGGAAAAATGAAAACCGACGAACGTTTTGTCACGGCCACCGTAACCGCCATGACCGGAGGCTGGGTCAAACTCACGCCCACCGACCCTCTTGCGGCGGGCGAATACGCCGTCGCCGAAATGCTGGGCAAAGAAGGAATCAACCTTTATGTGTGGGACTTCGGTGTGAACCCCGCCGCGCCCGCCAATGCCTTTACGTGGAAACCGGACCCCACAGAAGCGCAGCCAAAAACTGACCAGCCCGTGGAACTAAAGAAGCGAGACAAGCAGTAACGTAGGGACAGCCGCCCTCGGCTGTCCCTTACGTAGAACCTACGTCTCCATCAGCCCGCGCGACGCAATGCCAATATTATCGCGGGTCGTATTCTTCACCACATACATCATCTCGTCCGCCTGGCGGATGATGTCGTGGGGGGTCTGGGCATCGTGCGGAAACGTCGCCAGCCCCATACTGGCACGCACGTTCAGGTTCAAGCCCTGCTCGATGCAGAAGGTCCCCGCGCGCAGGGAATCCTGCAGACGTTTGGCGACCACCACCGCCTGATCTTTGCTGGTTTGCGGCAGCACAATCACGAACTCGTCTCCACCATAGCGAAAGGCAAAATCAATCAGCCGCAACTGCGCTTTGATCAGGTATCCGACTTCGGCCAGCAGCCGGCTTCCCACCAGATGTCCATGGGTGTCGTTGACCTGCTTGAAGTGGTCGAGGTCGATGAAAATCACGCTGAATTGGTAGCCGAAGCGCGCCGACCGGTAAACCTCGGTTTCGAGCGTCTTGTGCAGATGACGCGCATTGAACAGGCCGGTGCAATCGTCGGTGATGGTCAGTTCCTGAATCTTCTCGACCGACCTCGCATTCTCGATTGAAATCGCGGCGTAATCGCACAAGGCCTGCAGGAAGAACATCTCCTGTTCACTCATTTCCACGTTGGCATTGATCAGTTGGATCACACCCAGCACGCGGTGTTTCGAACGCAACGGCACGCAGATCACGGAGCGGGTGCGGAGGCGCGTCATCTCGTCCAGCCGCGATGAAAAGCGCGGATCGCTCTGCACATCGGGCACGATCAATGCCTGTCCGTGCTGGGCCACCCAACCCGCAATCCCCTCCCCCACCTTCAAACGCGCCTTCGACAGAACCTCCGCCGCCGCCCCCACCGCAATGGCGAAGTAGAGCTCATCCTTTTCCTCATCCACCATGAGCAGCGACCAGGTGTCCGGGCGGAAATATTCCGCCATTTTTTCCATGATGGTCTGCAGAATCGAATCGAGGTTGAGCGAAGATGTCAGCGCCTTGGCGACATCGTGAAAAATGGTCAGCTCTTGCGACAGGCGAATTGGGGATGTGCCCGCGGCCTCTGCCATGGACTCCTCGGACGAGTGGTTGGACCAGGAAATTATAGGAAATTATAGGTTTGCCCACCCCGCGCGGGCAATGAACGTCGGTAACCAGTACCAGTCACGGTACCCCACCCGCTCCCGCCGCCCAGCACCTCCGCGACGCCGAGGGCGCGGAGGGAAGAACTTGCAATTTGGCAATCGGGTACTTTGCCAATTGAAACCCGGATCGGGGCGTGGATCGGTCTCAAATTACCCAATCAGAAATTGCATAATTACCAATTTTCTATGATCTTGCTTCTCAACAGAGTAAAATTCCGTTCGCCCTCCAACGAAAGCGAGACACTGGTTTGCCTTCCTTTGGCGAAAAGCTGAAACAGGAACGCGAGAAGCGCAAAATCACCCTGGAGCAGATTTCCACCTCCACCAAGATCGGCACCCGCATGCTGCAGGCGCTGGAAGAGGACAAGTTCAACCAGTTGCCCGGAGGCATCTTCAACAAGGGCTTCGTCCGCGCCTATTCCCGCTTCGTTGGCCTCGACGAGGACCAAACCGTCGCTGAGTACCTGCAAGCTTCCGGCGACGCCCCTCCTGCTTCGACGGAGATCGCCGCGCGCGAAGACGGAGCGCGCGAAAATGAAGAAACAGTCAGCCGCCTGGAAGCCATCTCCGACGCTCCTGCTCGCCACCTGCCGTGGGGCCTGTTCGCAGCGCTTCTGCTCGTGGTTGCGCTCGCACTCTCCCTCTGGAGTCATCGCCAACGGGAGCGTGAGAGACAATCACTTCACCCGACTCCAACCACCGCCGCGATGCCGTTACCAGCCGCGCAGTCAACGGGCGAAGCGTCAGGCAAAATATCAAACGAAGATACCTCCAGTTCGTCGACCGGCGGATCGGCCGTCGCCCCCAAAGCACCTCAGAACATCGACGCTGCTGTTCCCACGGCAGCTCCGGGCGAGTTTACTGTCGTCATCCAAACCCGCGAAGAATCCTGGATCTCGATCACCGCCGACGGCAAAACTGCCCCGTCCGAACTCCTGGCGGCGGGCAGCGAGCGCGTCATCCGCGGCCGAAAGGAAGTTATCGTTAAGGCTGGCAATGCCGGCGGCATCGACTTTCGTTTCAACGGAAAGAAACTCGACATCGGGGGCCAACTCGGAGAGGTCAAAACCGTTACCTTTGGCCCTGGCGGAATGGTAACGAATGCAGCGCCACCGCCTTCGACCCCTTGAATTTGTCTCTTTCTTTTCTTCCATTTGCCGCCCGCCTTCCGCCGTTCGCTGCGAACTTCCGCTCACTCAATGTCAGCTCCCTTCGTCACCAGCCAATTCCATTGCGCTTCACAGGTCTTCTCTGATACCGTTTTGAAGGACATTTAGCCAAACCAAGATTTAGCCAAACTTGGTCAAGAGCCCTTGGGCTCCAGGCCTCCCTTATCGGACGTAAAGGCTCGCAATTAAAGGCTCAAAGCCACCCTGAGGAGATACCAGCTTGCCACGAACCAATCGTTTTCTGTTTACCTCGGAATCTGTAACCGAGGGACATCCGGACAAGATCGCCGACCAGATTTCCGATGCCATTCTCGATGCCTGCTTGCGCGAAGATCCGAACAGCCGCGTCGCCTGTGAAACCCTGACCTGCACCGGCCTGGTCATGATCGCCGGCGAGATCACCACTAAAGCCTATGTCGACTTCCAGAACCTGGTGCGCGGCGTGGTCCAATCGATCGGCTACGACAACGCGGTGTACGGCTTCGACTCGAACACCTGCGCGGTAATTTCGAGCATCAACAAGCAGTCCGGCGATATCGCCATGGGCGTGGATACCGGCGGCGCCGGCGACCAGGGAATGATGTTCGGGTTCGCCTGCAACGAGACCCCCGAACTGATGCCTCTTCCGATTTCACTCGCCCACAAACTCACCATGAAGCTTGCCGAAGTTCGCAAGAATGGCACCTGCCCCTACCTGCGGCCCGATGGAAAGTCCCAGGTCACGGTCGAATACGACGCGCAGCACAAAGTGAAGCGCGTGGATGCGGTGGTCGTCTCCACCCAGCATTCCGAAACTGTCGGCAACGATGAACTGCGCGCCGACATTTTGAAGCATGTCATCCAGACTGTAATCCCCGCCCATCTGCTCGATGAGGACACCAAGTACCACATCAATCCCACTGGACGCTTCGTCATCGGCGGCCCCATGGGCGATTCCGGTCTGACCGGACGCAAGATTATCGTGGACACTTACGGTGGCATGGGACGTCACGGTGGCGGCGCGTTCAGCGGCAAGGATCCGACCAAGGTTGACCGTTCCGCCGCCTACATGGCGCGCTACATCGCGAAGAACATCGTGGCCGCCGGCCTCGCCGACCGCTGCGAAGTGCAACTCGCCTATGCCATCGGTGTTGCCGATCCCGTCAGCGTCCTGGTGGATACTTTCGGAACCGAGAAGGTTGATGCCAAGCTGATTCCGGATCTGGTGCGGGCGAACTTCAAGCTCAAGCCGCGCGAGATCATAGAGACACTCAACCTGCGCCGTCCCATTTACCGTAAGACCGCATCCTACGGACACTTCGGCCGCAGCGATGCCGATTTTACCTGGGAAGCAACCGACAAAGCCGCCAAACTGGCCGCCGACGCCGGTTTGAAACAGGAGCCGGCCGGAGCAAGGAAATAGCTCTTTCACCACGGAGGCACGGAGACACGGAGAAAAGCGATTTGGGTTTTTCCCGGTTTAGGTTTTCTCTGTGACTCCGTGCCTCCGTGGTGGATTCTCTGCAGCGTACAAGCTGCGCAGATATTCATTCAGCGTCATCATCCAAGGATTAGGGAGAGAAATGGCAACGACATCAATTACCAGCGACGTTAAGGGATTTGAACTGGCCGATCTGGGCAGGAAACGCATCGAGTGGGCGAACCAGTCGATGAAGGTGCTGCAGATCATCCGCAAGGAATTCATCAAGAACCAGCCGCTCAAGGGCATCCGCGTTTCGGCTTGCCTGCACGTGACGGCCGAGACCGCAAATTTAATGATCGCGCTGCGCGACGGCGGCGCCGACGTAGCTCTGTGCGCCTCGAACCCGCTTTCCACGCAGGATGATGTCGCCGCCAGTCTGGTGCGCGACTACAACATTCCCGTTTTTGCCATCAAGGGCGAGGACAACGACTCCTACTATTCGCACATCATGGCAGCGGTCGACCACAAACCGCAGTTCACCATGGACGATGGCGCCGACCTAGTCTCCGTGCTGCACACCAAGCGCACGGCGGAACTGGCGAATGTGATCGGCGGCACCGAGGAAACGACCACCGGCGTGATTCGCCTGCGCGCCATGGCCAAGGAAGGCGTGCTGCGCTATCCGATCGTCGCCGTCAACGACGCCGACACCAAGCATCTGTTCGACAATCGTTACGGCACCGGGCAATCGACGGTGGACGGCATCATCCGCGCGACGAATTTCCTGCTCGCAGGATCGAAGTTCGTGGTCGCCGGCTACGGCTGGTGCGGACGCGGCCTCGCTTCGCGGGCCCGTGGCGCCGGAGCGGAAGTCATCATTACGGAAGTGGATCCGACCAAGGCGCTCGAAGCGGTGATGGACGGATTCCGCGTGATGAGCATGGAAGAAGCCGCCAAAATCGGCGACGTTTTCTGCACCGTCACCGGCAACAAGAACGTACTCGCCAAGCAACACTTCGAACTCATGAAAGACGGAGCCATCATCTCGAACTCGGGCCACTTCAACGTCGAGATCGACATCCCGTCGCTCGAGAAGTTGTCGTCCTCCAAGCGCACCACGCGCACCTTCGTCGACGAGTACACCATGAAAGACGGCCGCCGCATCAACCTGCTGGGCGAAGGCCGCCTCATCAACCTGGCCGCCGCCGAAGGCCATCCCGCGTCGGTGATGGATATGAGTTTTGCCGACCAGGCGCTTTCCTGCGAGTACATGGTGAAGAACCATGCGTCGCTGGAAAAGAAGGTGTACACGGTTCCCGTGGACCTGGACAAACGCGTGGCCAAGCTAAAGCTGGAATCGCTCGGCATCAAGATCGACCGACTGACTTCGGAGCAGGAAGAATATCTGGCTAGCTGGAACGAAGGCACGTAAGTTCGTGTGGCGCGGGCGCCCTCGCCCGCGGCTTTTGACTTTCACTGGGGCGGCGCAAGCCGCCCCATGTTTTTTGGAGATGATTAGGGGATGCACGCAATACATCACTGGCTGGTTGTCGCGTTCGAATCCGAAGTACGTGACCCGCGCCACAACTGCAGACCGTTTATGACGGCCTGACCATCCACATTCAGCCACACATGGACGAATACTGCGATCTGATGTCGATCTTCGTTCGGCCAGGGGAGGACTTACACCAGCTCAGACTCCGGCTCAACCGATTTTTGAGTGCACTGGCGTGGAAAGACAACCGTGCTTTCATCACGCGAGGGAGTATAGCTGGCGGTGCACGTGCGCTGACGCTGACACTCCTCGGTTTAACTACGGAGAGAAGCGCCGCTTGCCTGGCGCAGTGATTTCGCGCTTTGATTTTGAGCACCTCGTGGTTCCTGAGAACGATCGACAGCGTCTTGCATTGGCGCTGTATCGCGACGGACTTGGCTCTGGCAATGAGTTTTACAAGTTTCTCAGCTTTGATCGCGGACCCAACACACTGACCACGGTGCCGGGTGCTCACTCATTCGCGCGCCGTTTGCGAATGAATGGGCTCCAGCGTCCACCCCAACCGTCTGCGCTCACACCGTCGCAATCAACTGATACCTTTCCGCGCACGGCTCGACGATCCGCCGCCTGCCATGTCCCGGATTTGTTTCATAACGGGTACGCAGCAATCCGAACTGCTCCAGTAACTCGACGTCGCGGCTCACGGCGCGCGTGTCGCGCTTCAACCCGCTCGCCAGGTCCGACACCGGCCTCGCTCCTTTCTTGGAAAACTCCAAGACTCGAATCCGCTGGGGAGAGAGAATCTGCATGATGTCGCTCGGATTCTCAAAGGAGATCGTCATCTCCGGCACGAGCTTCTCGCCGCGGTCCAGCTTCCGGGCATGTTCCCGTGCGCGCCCAAAGAAGCCCTTCAGACCATCGTTCGTGACCCGGGCTTTAACGTTCTTGCTCATCTTCTTCGTCATCGTCATCTTGGGCCTTCCACAGCGCGTGTAATTTCCGCTCAAATCTGCCCACCAACTCCTCGTATCCGTGGAACTCAATTTTCTCGATTTGTCCCATGAAATGCCTGTGATGGTGCTCATGGGTGTTGTCGTAGCCAAGCACGCGGCCATTGTCGGCGGCGCAAATTCGAGCATCGATGTATGCCAGGCTGTACTTCACCACGCGCCCGCCTTCATACCAGACTTCTTCCTTGAGCACTGCGCCTCTTCGTCTGCCCGAGAGATGCAACGTCTGATCAATGCGTTTCTCCCGCTTGCCGCGGCTCTTGGTTCGCTTTCCGGTCACAATGCCTTTGGCAGCTATGACACTTTATATCCTAGCTGCTTTCAGTAGGGATGTCAAGAATCCTGACTGTTGCCGGGGGCTTCCGGTCTCGCGCAGATCTGGTTTGACGATTGCCAATGCGTCGCAGGGCCGAGCGCCGAAAGCCTGTGCTCCTGAGGCCTCGTTGCCCCAGCGGGCTGCGCCGCGCGGTAAAATACTGGCATGTACCACTACAATCCCACAACCGCGCTGGAAGAACTCACCGAAGAGGCAACTCTCCCCAACCCCGTCCATGTGCGCGACATGATGCTGCGCCGCAAGCTCACCGCCGACCAGTCGCTGGAACTGAACCGCATCTTCCTCGAATACCAGAAATTCTTCGGCGAGGCGCAAAAGCTGGGCAAGGAGATACTGAAGCGCCTGGCAGCGTAGTTCTGGCAGTCTCACGTGGCAGCGGACGCAATCGTCCGCGCGGCTTCAAGCTTTGCCGTGGATCTTAGCCCACCACCAGCGCACGCCGACGAACAGGAAACGCCAGTCGTGGAAGAATTCCGGCGGCTTGCCCTCGAAGGCGTGGCCGATGAATTGGAAAATCCACCCGATGAGGAACAGCGCCAATGCATACATCCAGAGGCGGTGCAAGAAGATGCTGGCGATAAAAAGTGGGACCGAGAGCAGGATGCTCGGGATGCCCAGCGTATGACACACCCGGTTCACCGGATGCCGATGACTGGAGCCATATTGCGCGATCCATTGCTCGTTCGTGCGATGCTCGTTGCTGCGTCCGCCTAGCACGCGGAGGATGATATCACGCCGGTCCTAAGAACTGCCTTAGAGCCTTTGGGTGGCGCAGCGGTTTACCGCTGCGACCAATTCCGACGGCTTTAGCTGCGGGGGATTGCATCCAGTGCCGTCCCTGTTCTCGTTGCGCTGGGGAAACTGGGCTGGAGAAACAAAGAAAAACGGCTGGCAGTGCCAGCCGTTCGTCAATTTCCGGTGTAGTTTGTTAGCGGCCGCCGCGGGATCCCCCACCGTGGAACCCTCCGCGGGAGCGGGCAACCGAGCCGCGTCCTTCGAAGCCGCGTCCAATTACCGGTCCATGTCCGACATAGCCATGTCCCACATAACCGCGTCCGTAGGCGCGTCCGTAATATGGATGTCCCCAGCCGTGGCCCCAGGGCCCTGCGCCGATAAACACCCCGTTCACGAAAAAGCTCGGACCGTAGTAGCCGTAGGGCGCGCAAGCATACGGATAGTCCGGGTAATAGCCGTAAGCGCAGACCGGCGGACCAGCCACATAGCCGCCGACGCCGATGCCCACTCCGACCCTGACCTCAGCCTGCGAGTACGCAAGCGGCACGGCCAGTAAAGCCAGCAGTACAACATATCTCAGGTATTTCATGGTGAACCTCCCTTTCGTCTCCTCAACGATTCGCTGTTGCAATCCAACGCTGCGATTCGTCGGAGCTTGAGGTCCTTCAGCTTTCTGTTTCTTCTGAAGCGCCTACACATTTGAACTCGGATGGCGGCGAAAAGTTGCGGGGAGACGAGTGGCTGATTTCAACCATCCTGCTTGAAATCAACCAGTTGCGATGAGCGAGTGGAGCGAAACGTAGTTCAATCTCTTATTCTTCAGTCTGTCATTCCTGAGCGCAGCAGGAGCTTCACGACGTGAAGTCCGTGTGAAGCTGGACACGATTGTGGAATCCCACTCTTGCGCAAATAACGCGCAAGGATGGGGCGCCCGTCTTGTAAATAAATGCCCTTTTTTTCAGATTCTCTATTAACTGATGAGCCAATAGGTAGAGTTGTTGGTGAGGAAGCGTGAGTTCAGATGGGCACTCTTGCCAGCGGTACGATGAACTGAATGCCGTCAACGTGCTTGCCCTGGAGCCGATCGTCATTGGTGACAAAAAGATCGACGTTTGCGCTGGCGGCGCAGGCCAACTGAATAGCGTCGGGCGCCTTGAGCGATCTTTCGGATCGCAGATCCGCATAGAGCTTGGCCGCTTTCACATCGAAGGAGATCATGGTCGACGCCACGGAAATTGCGTGCTCATATTTTCTGCAAAGTTCCGTGTCGCTGCGCTCGGTGGGTTTCACCAGTATCTCGCCCAGCGTGAGGGTGGAAGTCAGCAATTGATCGCCCCGCTCGAGCATCTTCGAACGAAGTTGCGCGACCGCCTTGGAGAGCGTCCCGTAGTCCTCGAATAGATAAATGAAGAGGTTGGTGTCCCAAAAAACGCGACTCATTCCCAGCCCTCCCGCAGGCGACGTACGTAGTCGTCCGCGTGCTCGTCGGCCCAAAGATGCTTGCCTGAACCCCGCATCGAAAGCAACGGATCTTCCCTCGCGGAATTCTTAGTCGCGGTCGAGGACCAGTCGCGGTACCAGCTTAGAAGGCCGTTGTATCCATAAGGGAGGTCTTCACGCTCCGGGGTGATCTTCCTGCCTTCGCGGTCGGGATGGTATGAATCGCCTTTGCGAAAGAGTCGGCGGCGGCCTGGGCCGGTTTCGAAAAGCATCCGATAACGCCCCGGATTCGGGGGCCTATTGGCTACGCAGTGTTGAATGACGTGAACGTAGACACCGGGCCGAAGAGGTTTGTGCAACCCTTCCTGCTGTGCACGTTGGACAATCTCCTCAACGGCGAAGTCCGGTACTTCAGGATGTTCGCGATGCAATAGAGCCGTTGCTATCCAGACCTCGTCAGCCACTTTTAGTGCAGTTTGCGTCGCTGTATTTGCCATGACATTTCATCCGTCCTAACTTCACTTATACCATGTAGTGATGTAATGTCAATAATATAATGAATTTTGCAGCTCGTAACCTATACCTCCCGGTGTCGCTGCATTCGCTCGCAGACTCCATCATTTACAATCATCAATTCCCTAAGTACTCAGGACGCCCAATCATGCACCGCTGGTCGCAACTTTTTATTCCTACGCTTCGCGAGGCTCCGGCTGATGCCGAAGTCGCTAGCCACAAGCTGCTGGTCCGCGCTGGATACATTCGTCAACTGGGCGCTGGGATCTATTCGTTTCTGTTCCTGGGCAATCGCGCTACACAGAAGATCATGGGTATCGTCCGCGAGGAGATGGACAAGATTGGCCAGGAGTTCTATCTGCCCGCGTTGAATCCGCGCGAGGTCTGGGAAGCGAGCGGACGCTGGACGACGATGGGCGAGAACATGTTTCGCCTCAAGGATCGCAAAGGCGCCGACCTTTGTCTCGGCATGACCCACGAAGAAGTGATGACCGACATCGCTCGCAAGGAGTTGCGCAGCTACAAACAACTGCCGCAGATCTGGTATCAGATTCAGACCAAGTTCCGCGACGAGCTGCGTCCCAAGTCAGGACTGCTGCGGGTGCGTCAGTTCATCATGAAGGACGCATACTCGTTCGACATCGATGCGGCCGGACTCGATATCTCGTATCAGAAGCATCACGATACCTATTGCCGCATCTTCGACCGCTGCGGGCTGAAGTACATGGTCATCGATGCGCACTCGGGCGCCATGGGCGGATCGCAGTCGCAGGAATTCATGGTGCGCACTCCAGCGGGCGAGGATCAGATCGTCAGCTGCGAAAAATGCGACTACGCGGCGAATATGGAGAAGGCGACGTCGAAGCTTGCTCCGGTTGAGGACCTTCCGTTTGACGGCGAAGAAGAAGTTTATACGCCTGGGATGAAGACAATTGTGGATGTGGCTAAGTACTTAAAGGTCGCCCCCAATCAGACGATAAAGGCTTTGATGTTTGTGTCGACGTTGAAGACGGCGCAAGGAGAAGAGAGAATCCCGGTTGTCGTGTTCTTGCGAGGTGACCAAACGCTAAATGAGGCGAAGGGGAGTTCGATTTTCCCGCCCGGCGAAGTGCGCCCGATGACGGAGGACGAGATCATTGAGGTCTTTGGCTGCCCCCCCGGCTTTATAGGACCGGCAAGAGATCTTCCATGGCGGAAACTCGGGGGGGAACGGTTGCAGGTTTACTACGACGAGGCCCTGCTCGGTAGAAAGAACCTCGTCGCCGGAGCCAATAAGCCCAACTATCATAGGCGGAACGTCACGCTCTTCGGTGAAGTGCCCACAAGCATGTGGGGCAAGTTCGGTAAATGGGATGATTTTGTAGCCCAAAACGAAGAGACTGTAAAAAAGGAGCTGGATATCCGGACCGGCGATGTGCTGAAGCCGAAGGAGCCGATGCGGGCCGACCTGCGCAGCGTGACCGCCGGCGAGGATTGCCCGAATTGTGGCGCTCCTCTGCGCATCGATACCGCGGTCGAAGTCGGACACATCTTCAAGCTGGGCTACAAGTATTCGGAATCCATGGACGCGCGCGTGCTCGACCGCAATGGCAAGGAAGTTGCGCCGATCATGGGCAGCTATGGGATTGGGATCGAGCGCATCCTGACCGCGGCGGTCGAGCAAAGTAACGACGAGAACGGATTTTGGCTCCCGCCTTCCATCGCGCCCTTTGAGGTGGTGGTGGTGTCCACTAACTCCAAAGACGAGGCGATCCGCAGCGCCTCCGAGGACATTGCCCGCCAGTTGGAAGCCTCCGGATTCGATGTTTTGCTCGATGACCGTGACGAACGGCCCGGGGTGAAGTTCAAGGATGCCGACCTGGTGGGTATCCCCTTTCGAATCAACGTGGGTAAGAAGGTTACCGAAGATACTGTCGAAGTCGTTCGGCGCTCGACTCTACACAAGGAGGACGTTAAGATTTCTGCCATAAGCGAGTATTTCCAAGGACTGCGTTAAGACCTGCGCCAAGGCCTGTGAAAATGACAGGTCCCGGCCGCTCGCCAGCCGGAAGAACTTACGACTTAGCGCACCTTTAGCGCACTGTGGAAAGCTCGCAACTTGGAACTTCGCAACTGGACCTTCGCAACCAGCGATTGAGCGATTGTTTCTTATGGCAACTGTGAAATTAGCTCTCGTCGTGGCCGTCTTCGGGGCCTTAATCCTGGTGGGCATCAAGATCATTCCGCCGTTTTTCTCGAACTACGAGCTTGAGGACTCGATCAAGACCGAAGCGCTGCAGTCAACCTATAGCACGCGTTCGGAAGACGACATTCGCGCCGCCGTCATCAAGCAGGCCCGCAATTACGACATTGCGCTGACGCCCCAGCAGGTGCATATTTCCCGGCTCGGCGGCTTCGGATCCGGCAGTCTCACGATCGAGGCCGACTACAGCGTTCCCGTCGAACTGCCCGGCTACTCGACCACCCTCGAGTTCCATCCTTCGACGAAGAACAAGGGCGTGTTTTAGGGCAGCTTTCAGCTCTCCAGATCCCGCTACCCACACACCCGTCCATCCGTTGACACGCATCCAAATTGTTGTAGTGGTCGCCTTGTGATTTAGAATCAGTCACAAAGGCACCTTAGCGCCAAAACCAGTTTCGGACTGAGGATTGCTTTAGTGGATTGAGGCACAGCCGTCACCATGGGCATTAAGCTGAAAATCCCGACGGATCGACGTGGCGGCCAAGGCGGAAAAGGCCGCGGCAAAAACCGCCTGCTTTCCCGCGACCCTATCGTGCGGATTGCCCTGCTTGGTTTTCTCTCGGCATCGATCGTGGTGGTTGCCATCTTTGCCTACTGGTATGTGAAATACGACTGGATCATCGAGCAGCGCTTCCGCGGTCCGGCGTTCGCCACTTCGGCCAAGATTTTCGCAGCCCCGAAGGTGGTCAGGGTCGGATCGAAGTTGACCGTCTCTGAAATTGCGGACGAACTGCGTCATGCCGGTTATACGGAAAAAGAGGGCGAGTCCCGGCTAGGCAGCTATCGTCTGCACGGCGGCTCGATTGAAGTAGTGCCCGGACCTGAGTCTTATCACAGCCCCGAGGTGGCGACCATCACCGTCGCCGAGGGTGCGGTTTCCGTCATCAACAGCCGCTCTGCCGGAGAACTGGAGGCCTACGAGCTCGAGCCCCAGATGCTGACCTCGCTCTTCGATGCCGAGCAACGCTCCAAGCGGCAACTGGTGAAGTACGATGACATTCCCAAGGTCATGGTGGAAGCGGTTACGTCGATCGAAGACCGCCGCTTCTTCCAGCACAGCGGTGTCAATTTCATGCGGCTGGTGGAAGCCGCCTGGATCGACTTCACGCATCAGCGCCATCAGCAAGGCGGCTCGACCATCACCATGCAGCTATCGCGGGCATTCTTTCTGAGCCCGGAAAAAACCTTCAAGCGCAAGATGATCGAAATGCTGATCGCGGTGGAGTTGGAGCAGAAGTTTTCCAAGCAGCAGATTTTCGAGTTCTACGCCAACCGCGTCGATCTGGGACAGCGCGGATCGTTCACTATTTCCGGGTTGGCTGAGGGGTCGCGCTCCTATTTCAACAAGGATCTCAAAGACATCACCCTGCCGGAAGCCGCGCTGCTGGCTGGTTTGATCCAGGCGCCCAGCTATCTTTCACCCTATCGCCATCCCGAGCGCGCTCTCGAACGCCGCAACACCGTGATCGAATCCATGGTCGAGACTCACGCCATCACGCGCGAGCAAGCCGATAAAGCCAAGGCAACGCCGCTGAAACTTGCCCCGCCGAATGTGGAGGCCAGCGATGCGCCGTACTTCGTGGATATGGTGCGCGACACTATCGTCAACAAACTGAACGAGCATGAGGTCAACGAGCAGGAGTACCGCATCTACACCACGCTCGATCCTGCACTGCAGCGGGCGGCCGCGCAAGCGGTCGAAACCGGAATTAAGCTGGTGGACGACCAGGTCACGAAAATGCGTACCAAAAGGACTAAGGTCGGAAAAAACAAGTTTGAAACCACCGTGACGCCCGGCCCGCAAGCGCAGGTGGCGCTGGTCGCCATGGACCCGCACACCGGCGAAATCAAGGCGCTGGTCGGCGGACGAAACTACGGAGCGAGCCAACTCAATCACGCGCTCGCCAAGCGTCCCACCGGCTCCATCTTCAAGCCCTTTGTGTACGCGGCCGCCATGAATACGGCGCTTGACGGCTCGACCACCGTGATCACCCCGGCGTCCACCGTCGCCGACCAGCCTTCGACGTTCTCCTACGGCGACCAGATCTATGAGCCGCGCAATTACAAAGAGGAGTACCACGGTGACGTCACGCTCCGCTACGCGCTGGCGCTGTCGCTCAACAACGCAACCGTCAAACTGGCGGAAGAAGTGGGTTACGACAAAGTGGCCGATCTAGCCAGGTCCGCCGGAATCGCCTCGGTGAAAGCCACGCCGGCGATGGCGCTCGGCGCCTACGACGCCACCCCCGTTGACATGACGGCCGCCTACACCAGTTTTGCCAACGGCGGCCTGCGGCTTTCCCCCGTTTTCGTAAATTCGGTGCGCAACTCCAAGGGTGACGTCGTCGTCAACTTTGGGACCGAGAAGACGCAGGTTCTCGATCCGCGCATCGCCTTCGTCATGACCAACATGCTGGAAGGAGTCATGAACTTCGGCACCGCCGCCGGCGTGCGCTCCCGAGGATTCACTGCCCCCGCGGCCGGCAAGACCGGCAGTTCGCACGACGGATGGTTCGCCGGCTACACCAGCAATCTGCTCTGCATCGTCTGGGTTGGATACGACGATTACAGCGACATTCGCCTGAGCGGCGCGCAGACCGCAGCCCCCATTTGGGCCGAGTTCATGACGAAGGCGGTCACGCTGCCCCAGTATTCGGACGTGAAGCCCTTCAACCAACCGGAAGGCGTGGTCGATGTGCAACTCGACAAAATCACCAACCGCCTGGCGACGCCATCGTGCCCCGACGACTACACGATTGCCTTCATTGCCGGCACCGAGCCTCACGATACCTGCGACCAGACAGGCGTCGTGCAGGGGTTCTTCTCGCGCATATTCGGCGGAAATTCCGAGAAAGCGCTGCCTCCGCCCTCCGCGAACGGGAACCCGCAGCCGGCCACTGGTGTCCAATCAGAGGAAGAGGCCAAGAAGAAGAAAAGCTTCTTCGGCAAGATTGTTGGGGTCTTCAAAGACAGTAGCTCCCCGAAAAATGACAAAAACGCGGCTGCGCCGTCTAAGGGCAGTGAGACGCCGCCGCAATAGTGGGGTGCAGATAGTTGGGAAGACAAGGACCGCGCGGGGTGCGCGGCCTCAAACTTGCAAGGAACGCAGCACCGTACGCTGAAATGCCATGAAACTCTGAAATTTTGTAGGTTCGGCCGGGGGTGGATATGCTTTCCTGGATCCGCATCAGTTCGGCAGCAACTCTCTTCTGCGCGCTTCTCGTTCTCCCCTCGCAAGCCCAGAACACCGAACAGTTGCAAGTCGGCCCGCCTCCGCTGCACCGCGCCGAGCCTCCCGCCCCCGGGGCAACACCCGAGGAACTCGAACAGCGTGGTGACGACCTGCGCACGGAAAAGAACTTTCTGGACGCAATCGACTACTACCATACCGCCCTGAAAGGCGCGCCAGGCAATGCCTCCCTGTTCAACAAAATCGGGATCTGCCAGCTCATGATGCAGCGCTACAAAGACGCCAAGAAGAGTTTCGAACGCTCCATCAAGGCCGATCGCAACCACGCCGATGCCTACAACAATCTCGGCGTCACCTATTACGCGACCCGTAACTACAACACAGCGATCAAGCACTATGAGAAGGCAATCTCTTTGAACAATGATGCTGCCTCCTACTACAGCAACCTGGGGACGGCATATTTCGGCAAGAAACAGTTCGAAAAAGCCATAGAGTCTTATGCCAGGGCGGTGCAGCTTGATCCCGACATCTTCGATCGCAGCTCGCACGCCGGAGTTCAAGCTAAGCTTCCTTCTCCCGAAGACCGAGCCCATTACGATTACGTCCTCGCCAAGCTGTACGCCCGGACTGGTGTGCCCGACCGATCGCTGCACTATCTGAAGAAGGCAATGGAAGAGGGTTACAAGGACATCAAGGACGTTTACAAGGACAATGAGTTCAGCACGCTGCGCAAAGATCCCCGCTTCGCCGAACTGATGGCGGCGAAGACGCCGGCCATCCCCGATTAGGCGCCGCTAACTATCTGGCAGGAAATGAGTTAGGAAAAGTTCGGGAAAATCTGGGAGTCGCCGCGAAACTTTCGCGGCGAACTTGGGTTTTCAGAGTCATTCCTCCTGAAAACGACAGGGTGAGTAAGGAGAACAAAAAACCCACCGGTTGCGAACCCGAGCACGCCCCAAGCAAGCAACCGGTGGGTGAATTTTCAGGTGTCAGGTGTCAGTCTCCGTTCTTAGCTTCTCGCCGAAACATATTCTTCGACCGCCCGCTTCCATTTCCCCTGCGCTTTCAGGATGTACTCGACCGCATCACGCGCGGCTCCATCTCCCCCGGCGTGTGACGTAGCCCAGTGCGCTTCAGCTTTGACCTCCGGCCGCGCGTTCTTCACCGCGATCGCCAGGCCGCACTTGCGCATCGCCGGGACATCGATCACGTCATCACCCACGAAAGCGGCCTCGGCGGCGGTGATTCCGTCCTTTTCCAGAATCTGCGCCAACACCGACGCCTTGTCCTGGATCCCCTGGTACACGTGGTCAATCTTCAGATCGCGCGCGCGAAGAGCAACCGTTTCAGAGATGCGCTTGGTGATGATCCCCGTCTTGATCCCCGCGAGGCGGGCCAACATAATGGCGGTGCCGTCGTGCGCGTGAAAGCCCTTGGCCTCGATCAAGCTCGCGCTCGGCTGAGTTCCCGATGGCTGGCTTCCGCCAGGCGCGGGAAAAATCCAGATCTTGCCGTCGGTAAGGACGCCGTCAACGTCGAAGAGAATGAGCTTAATCTTGCGGGCACGAGCGGCAGTGGATGGTTTGGGCATCGCCGCGATTCTAGCAGGCCGCAGTGTGGCCTTGTGGCGCTTCGGCGCTGCCCCTGCGACTGCACCTCTGTCTTGGTGTCGCGAGGGTCTTAGCGTGGCGAACCGGGAGTTTTATCAGCGGGCGATCCATAGGACCGGAAAATGCCGTCCAAGCTTCTCGAAATCGCGGTCGGAAGTGACAAGCGTGGCCTGATTCAGAGTAGCCAGTGCGGCGGCAAGGCAGTCCACGTATGGGATTTTGTGCACTGCCTTCAATTCCCCTGCCTTGAGTACTTGGGGAACGTCGACGGGAACGATGCGGATGGGGAGCTGCATAAAATCGGCCAACGTCTGCCTGGCGGATTCCTCGCCGTGCCGCTGCCAGGAGATATAGAAGACTTCTCCCCAATTGACCACCGAAATTAGTAGAGGGGCGTCCGCTCGAGCGCCCCTCAGCAGGTGCTCGACGCGTTCGGCTCCTGATCCGTTCACCAGAAGAGCCAGTAGGGCGTTCGCATCGAGTACGTAGGTCTTGCTCATCGGGTCAGCCGATCCTTCTCCACCCGGTGCTCACGCTCCCGGTCCTCCACCAGTGAGGGCGTGCCTTGGTAGCGGCCACGGAGGCTGCGGATTAACTCGTCCGTGACGGGCCGGAGCACAAGACGGTCCCGCTCGCGATAGATCGAAAGGCGAGTGCCTTCGCCGATGCCGAGTTCCTTCCTAAGATGGCCTGGGATCACAAACGCTCCCGCCGAACTCACGAACGCTGTTTCTGACCCGGATTCCGTCTCGCTGATAAGTGCCGCCGCAGGCGGCAATGTCTGTTTCGAGTAGACTGAATCGTACCAATCGACAAGCGGCTGATAATCAGGCGGGAGGTCCCGCTTTTCAGGACGAACCTTCCCCTGTTTTCGATCGACGTGGAAAGGGTCTCCATTTCTAAAAAGCCTCCTGCGTCCCCGCGTCGTCTCAAACAGCATGCGATGGCGTTCTGAATTGGGAGACTTATTGGCGACGCAATGCTTCGAAACATGCACCTGGAGGCCGGGCCTGAAGCCGTCTACAAGTCCCTCCCGGGTCGTCTTCTCCATGATTTCCCCCACGGAAAAATCCACGGCGTGTGGGTTGCTCCGGTGCAGTAATGCGGTAGCCAGCCAAACGGAATTTGCTATTGTCGTCATGCGGGTGCTCCTTGATGTGTAACATGCACAGTAACTAAATACACTCATTTGTTACACATTGTCAAGTCGTTTTCTCTAGGCGAACGTTTTACGAAACTACCAATTCCCGCTACAATCTTTTCCATGCCGTCCGCAGTCTCTCCTTCGCTCGCCTGGGCTCATCCGCTGGTTCAGGAATGGTTTACGGCGCGCTTCTCCACGCCGACCGAGCCGCAGGAGCAGGGCTGGCCTCACATCCTTGCCGGGCATACTACGCTGATCTCGGCCCCGACCGGATCGGGCAAAACTCTGGCCGCTTTCCTCGCCTGCATTGACCGGCTTGTCTGCAAGGCACTGGTGGGAGAACTGCGCGATCGCACCGAAGTTCTCTACGTGTCCCCGCTCAAGGCCCTGGGCAACGACATCCAGAAAAATCTCGAAATTCCGCTGGGAGAAATTCTGCAGATGGCGGGCGATCGCGGGCTGCTGATGCCGGAGATCCGGACGGCCGTGCGCACCGGCGACACGTTGATGAAAGACCGGCGCCTCATGCTGAAGCGTCCTCCGCATATTCTGGTTACCACGCCTGAGTCGCTCTACATTCTGCTGACGGCGGAGAAGAGCCGCGCCATCCTGCGCGATGTCGAGACCGTGATTGTCGATGAAATTCACGCCGTGGCCGACGACAAGCGCGGCGTGCACCTTTCGCTTTCGCTGGAGCGCCTGGAAGCGCTGACCGAGCGTCCGCCCGTGCGCATCGGCCTTTCCGCAACGCAGAAGCCGATCGAAGAAGTCGCGCATTTCCTTTCAGGCAGCGGGCGCCCCGCTCCCGTCATCGTCAACGTCGGCCACAAGCGCAAGCTCGATCTCGGAGTCGAAGTTCCGTCCTCCGAACTCGGCCCGGTCGCGTCGAACGAGATGTGGGACGAGATCTACGAGCGCATCGTGCAACTGGTGAACCAGCACCGCTCCACGCTCGTCTTCGTGAACACGCGGCGCCTGGCCGAACGCATTGCCCATCAACTCGGGGAGCGCATGGGCGAGGAAAACGTGGCCGCGCACCACGGAAGCTTGTCGCGCAAGCTGCGCCTGGAGGCGGAGCGCAAGCTGAAAGAAGGCCAGATAAAGGTGCTGGTGGCGACCGCATCGCTCGAACTTGGCATTGACATCGGAACCGTGGACCTGGTCTGCCACATCAGTTCGCCACGTTCGATTGCCGTTGCGTTGCAGCGTGTAGGGCGTTCGGGCCACTGGCGCGGCGCGGTCCCCAAAGGACGTTTTTTTGTCACCACCCGCGACGATCTGGCGGAATGCGCCGTGCTGGTGCGGGCGATTCGCGGGGGTGATCTCGACCGGTTGATTTTTCCCGAAGCTTCGCTCGATGTGCTGGCGCAGCAGATCGTAGCTTGCTGCGCCGCGTCTGGCAGCGCTGCCACGGCGAACAAAGCCGGCGACCAATCAAATGACGGATGGGATGAAGATGCGTTATTCGCGCTCGTAAAGCGCGCCTATCCCTATCGCAATCTCGCGCGCGAAACGTTCGACGCCGTCCTAGCCATGCTTTCCGAAGGAATCGCTTCGCAGCGAGGACGCTACGGTGCGTACCTGCATCACGACCGCATCAACCGCAAGCTGCGAGCTCGGCGCGGTGCGCGCCTGGCGGCCATCACCAGCGGCGGCGCGATTCCCGACAACGCTCTGTTTACCGTAGTCGCTGAGCCGGATGGAGGCGTGGTAGGAACCGTCGATGAAGACTTCGCCGTAGAAAGCATGGCCGGAGACGTCATGCTGCTCGGCAACACTTCGTGGCGCATACGCCGTGTAGAAGCGAAAACGTCGCGCATGTTGGTCGAGGATGCGCACGGCACCCAGCCCAGCGTGCCCTTCTGGCGAGGCGAAGCTCCGGCGCGCACCACCGAACTTTCGCAGCAGCTGGGCGAATTGCGCAAAGAAATCAGCGACCGCCTGCCCGGTGTGCTTCCGATCGAAGGATGGCGCAATCTTGCTGCCGTAACCGACGCCGTGAATTGGCTGCGACAAGAATGTGGACTCGATCTATCGGGTGCCGAGCAACTGATTCAGTACACGCTCGAAGGCCGCACCGTGTTGGGCGATGTGCCGACGCAAACGACAATCATCGCCGAAAGATTCTTTGACGAGGGCGGCGGGATGCAGTTGATCATTCACGCGCCCTTCGGCGGCCGCATCAACAAAGCCTGGGGATTGGCCTTGCGCAAGCGTTTCTGCCGTGGCTTCAATTTCGAACTGCAGGCAGCGGCCACCGACAACGGATTGAATATCGCCCTCGCCGAGCAGCATAGCTTTCCGCTGGCGGATGTTTTTCAGTTCTTGCATTCGGAAACGATGCCGCCGATCCTGGAACAAGCGGCGCTGGCATCCCCGATCTTTCAAACCCGCTGGCGCTGGGATGCGACACGCGCCCTGGCCTTGCTGCGTTTTCAAAGCGGCAAGAAAGTGCCGCCGCAGATTCAGCGCATGCGTTCCGACGATTTACTGGCCTCGGTTTTTCCCGAGGTAGCCGCTTGCCAGGAAAACATCGAAGGCGACATCAAGATTCCCGACCATCCGCTGGTGCGCGAGGTAATGAAAGACGTGCTCACCGAGGCGCTCGATATCGATGGTCTAGCCGAGGTGTTGCGAGGAATCGAGCAGGGACGGATTCGTTGCCTCGCAGTTGACACTCCAGTGCCGTCGCAGTTCTCACACGAAATTCTCAATGCGAATCCGTACGCCTATCTCGATGACGCGCCGCTGGAAGAACGCCGCGCGCGGGCCGTCGAGATGCGGCGGGTATTGCCAGCCTCCGTGCTCGAAGAAGTCGGCGCGCTCGATCCCGCCGCCATCGCACAAGTTCAGCAAGAGGCATGGCCGGATGTGCGCGATGCCGATGAACTGCATGATGTGCTGCATACGCTTGTGCTGGTGCCGGTGGAAGTCAGCTTTCAGCTCTCAGCTCTCAGCTCTCAGCAAACAAAACCGGAACTCACAGCGCACTGGGCATCGTTCTTCGATCGCTTGCAAATCGAGAATCGTGCGGTCGCAGCAGAAGCTGCAGGCAAGCAATATTGGGTAGCCGCCGAGCGCGCCGAATGGTTCCGCGCAATGCATCGCGTGGGGACGTGGCTCTGCCCCCTTCCGGCGGGGCTGAGCTCCGCCGCCACACCAGCGCCGGAAGCGCCGAGCTTTGACGACGCTGTGCTGACCGCGGTGCAAGGATGGACAGCGCATCTCGGCCCAACCACCGCCTCGGAGATTGGCGAACTGCTAGGGCTGCCGGCTTCGGAGATCGAAAAAGCCCTGCTCCGCATTGAAGCCAGCGGTGCGATTCTGCGCGGCAGGTTCCGTCCCACTGGCCCACATAATGCTAATTTGCGTAACGATGATTCGCGCGCAGGAGATAGGCGAGCTGCGCTCGCCCGGACAGCCGAGGGCGGCTGTCCCCACGTAGAACCCTCCCCCGAAACCGAATGGTGCGAGCGCCGCCTGCTGGCTCGCATTCATCGCTTGACCGTTGCCACCTTGCGCAAGCAGATCGCCCCCGTCACTGCCTCGCAGTTCATGAGTTGGCTGTTGCGATGGCAGCATGTCGCTCCGGGTACGCAGGTGCGCGGCGAACACGGCACGCTTGAAGTGATCCGCCAATTGCAAGGATTTGAAATCCCGGCCAGCGCGTGGGAGCGTTTTGTGCTCGCCCGCAGGATCTCCGACTACGATCCCGCAAACCTCGATCAGTTGTGCCTCGCAGGCGCCGTCGGCTGGGGCCGTCTGTCGCCGCATCCGGCAACTCTCGAAGCCACGGGAACCGGCGAGAACGGCCGCGAGAATCGCCGCCGTGTAATCCCGACGCGCGTAGCGCCCATCGCCTTCTTCGTCCGCGAAGATGCCGATTGGTTGCGGCCACACCATCCCGGGGCGGAAGATTCTTCTACTTCGTTCTTAAGCCCGGTGGCGCAGGCGTTGCTCGAACTCTTGAAACAGCGGGGCGCGCTGTTTTTTCCCGACATGGTGCGAGCGACCGGCCGCCTCAAAGCAGAAATCGAAACCGGACTGTGGGAACTGGTTGCAGCCGGCCTTGTGACTGCCGACGGATTCGAAAACTTGCGTGCCCTGGTGACGCCGAAAAGCGCGTCTGGCGCCGGTCTCGGCAGAGCCATGGGCAAAGTCCGCCGCCCGCGCCATGCCCCCGGACGCTGGTCGCTCTTGTACACCGAAGGCGCCGATCGCGACCGCAGCGTCGAGTCCTGCTGCTGGATGTTGTTACGCCGCTACGGCGTGGTCTTCCGCGACCTGCTGGTCCGCGAAACCAATCTGCCCCGCTGGCGCGAATTACAGATCGGCTACCGCCGGCTCGAGGATCGCGGCGAGGTCCGCGGCGGCCGATTCGTCGATGGATTTCTGGGAGAGCAGTTCGCGCTTCCAGTGGCCGTAGAATCGTTGCGCGCCCACCGCAAGCAGCCGCCGAATACGCAGGGCGAGCGTGTAACCATCGCCGCCGCCGATCCGTTGAACCTGGTAGGAATCATTGTTCCCGGCGAGCGCATTCCCGCCATCTCGGGAAGAAGCGTCACGTTTCGCGACGGCGTGTGGGATACGGAAGATGCGCTGATGGCTTCCGGCTACTAGTGGAGAGCCCTCAGGGGCTAAAGCCCGAATTCTTTTAAGCCCTGAACGGCACGGCTGAAGCCGTGCCCTACCCAAAACCGACTTGTGAGACCAGCGCTAGCTGAACATCACCTTGCGCTCGCCCTTGACGATGCGGCCGACGCTGTAAAATTTTTCGCCGGCACGCTCCAGCAGCGTCTGCGCTTTCTTGAATTTCTTGGCGGGGACCACGATCAGCATACCGAGGCCCATATTGAAGGTGCGGAGCATCTCCTCCTCAGCGACGTTGCCAAGTTTCTGCAGATGTTCAAAGATGGGCAGCACCGGCCAGGTACCCAGTTCGATCACGGCCGACGTTCCTTTGGGCAGCACACGGGGCAGGTTCTCGGTTATCCCGCCGCCGGTGATATGCGCCAGGGCCGCGACGCACTCGCCCGCAATCATCTTCCGGATGATCGACCAGTAGCTGCGATGGGTCCGCATGAGTTCGTTGCCAACTTTGTTCTTGATCTCGCTGACAAAAGTCTCCGGGGAATAGCCCGCGATTTCAAAAAGCAGTTTGCGAGCCAGCGAATATCCATTGGTGTGCAGGCCATTCGAGGGCAGGCCGAGCACGCAATCTCCCACCTGCACGTCCTTGCCGCTGATGATGCGCTCGCGTTCCACTACTCCGACAATGAAGCCGGCAAGATCGTACTCGCCTTCGGGATAAAATCCCGGCATTTCGGCGGTTTCGCCGCCAATCAAAGCGCAGCCGTTATGCTTGCAGGCTTCGGCGAGCCCGCCAACGACTTTCTCCGCGATTTCGGGATCCAGCTTGCCCGTGGCCAGGTAGTCCATAAAAAACAGGGGCGCCGCGCCCTGCACCGCGATATCGTTCACGCAGTGATTCACCAGGTCGGCGCCAACGGTATGGTGCACTTTCATTTCGAAGGCCACTTTCAATTTGGTGCCCACGCCATCCACGCTCGAAACCAGCACCGGATCTACATATTTCTTATCGACTGAGAACAGCCCGCCGAACCCGCCAATTTCACTCAGCACTCCCTTGGTGAAGGTTTTATGGGCTAGATATTTGATGCGCTGTTTGGTTTTGTTGCCGCGATCAATGCTGACACCGGCGTCGGCGTAGGTGATGGAGTCGATTTGGGTGTTGGTGTTCTGGGCCACTTTTCAGTCCGTCATTGCCAGGGGAGAAATCTGGTGCGCCACCGAGCCGGTGGAAGCATTTCAGGCGCAACAAATTCTAGCACGTCTGGAGTTGCCGTCGGCTCTTTCAAAGTGTGCTCCGCGAAAAGGCTATAATGCTGAACCAATTTCTTTTCTCCGGAGACAAGCATGAGAATTCTGGCAGTTCTATTTTTCGCTGTGTTGACAATTCCGTTTGTAGTGGCGCAGCAAAGCCAATCTCAGGACACGACGCCCGAGAGCGCGAAGCAGACCGCATCCAAGAAGGATAAGAAGCAATCAACGCCGGCGAGTTCCACAACTCCGGAGAAGCCCGAGGAAATCACCAAGCCCGCGGAGCCGCCCAAAGCCGACGCAAACGAAGCTACCGACAAGGAAGAGCATTACGATGTAACGGAAGTCCCGCCCGTAATCACACATCACCAGACCACGCTGAACGGCAAGACTCTCAGTTACACGGCCACGGCCGGCAGGCTTCCCATCAAGCGTGGCGACGGCAAGACGGAAGCCGAGATGTTTTTCGTTGCCTATACCCTTGACGGACAGGTAGCCGCAAAGCGTCCCCTGACCTTCTCGTTCAACGGCGGCCCCGGCTCCGCCTCGGTGTGGCTGCACATGGGCGCACTTGGTCCCAAGCGCGTGGTGATGCAGCCGAACGGCTTCATGCCTGCCGCTCCCTATCGCCAGGAGGACAATCCCGACACGCTGCTCGATCGCACTGACATCGTCATGGTGGATGCCATGGCCACCGGTTACTCGCGCGCCGCAACTGCCGAACTTACCAAGAAGTTTCTGGGGGTAAAAGGCGATGTACAAGCCTTCGGAGAATTCATCCGCCTCTACATCTCCCGCTATGATCGTTGGGGTTCTCCGCTCTTCCTGCTCGGAGAAAGCTATGGCACCACCCGCGCCGCCGGCATCGCCGGATATTTAACCGATCATGGCATCGCTTTCAACGGCGTGACCTTGCTGTCGATGGCGGTGGACTTCCAAACACTCGAATGGAACAAATCGAACGACCTGCCTTATCTGCTGCTGGTGCCAACTTTCAACATGATCGCCGGCTACCATCACAAGCTCTCAGCCGATCTCACCCAAGACATGGCGAAAACGCGCGAAGAAGTCGTACGCTGGTCAACCAATGACTACGCGCTCGCACTCGGCAAAGGCGACACCATGACGCCGGACGAGCACCACAAGATTGTCGAGCACCTGTCGCGCTACATCGGGCTGCGCCCGGAAGTGATCGAAGCGCACAACCTGCGCATCGACGTTCCCACCTTCACCAAAGAGTTGCTGCTCGACCAGAAACTAGTTACCGGCCGCCTGGATGGCCGTTTCACCAGCCCAATCCCGGCGATGAGCGTTTCTACGATCCGACCAGCGCCGCCATTCTGCCGCCCTACACCTCGGCGTTCAACAATTACCTGCGCACCGAACTGAATTACAAGTCCGACATGCCCTACCGGGTTTTCGCCTATGACCAGCCCGGATTCCAGAACTGGGAGTGGGGCAGCGCCGTGGAAGGCTTTCCCAGCACGGCGGGTGGATTGCGCTCGGCCATGATCAAGAATCCGTATATGAAGATCCTGGTGATGGAGGGTTACTACGACCTGGCCACTCCCTTCACCGCTGCCAACTGGACCATGGATCACCTCGACCTCGGCCCGCAGTTCCGCCAGAATATTTCCTACGCCACCTACAACTCGGGACACATGGTGTACATCGATCGCTCCGAACACGACAAGATGAAAAAAGATCTGGTCGAGTTCATGGAAAAGTGTCTGCCGAAATAGGGGAGAAGCTCACGTAGGGACAGCCGCCCTCGGCTGTCCAAGCCGAGCGCAGTTCGGCAGCTGCGCCAAGAACAACTCTGTATTCGCCACATGCTGAACACTGAACGCTGAGCACCATGCGCGCCGCCGTCATCTTCGGACTAGGAGCTTCACCGGCAGACCTGAAGCCGTTCCAATCCGGATCTCCGACAAGGTGGCTGCAAGGACTGCCCGCTTCTTCCGGCGACGCCGACGCTATCCTGATTTTCGGCGGGGACGGCACCATTCACCGTCATCTGCCAGCGCTGGTGCGGCTTCATCTCCCGGTCCTGATCGTTCCTGCAGGCAGTGGAAATGATTTTGCGCGCGCGCTAGACCTGCGCTCGACGCAAGACTCCGTGCGCGTCTGGCGTGATTTTGAAGCGGGGAAAGTTCAAGCGCAGGCCGTTGACCTCGGGGTCATCGTCCCCTCCGCTTCGCCGGAGCGCCCCCACTATTTCTGTTGCGTTGCTGGTTGCGGTCTGGACGCAGCCTCCGCCCGCCGTGCCAATCAAATGCCGCGCTGGCTGCGCGGACACGGCGGCTATGCACTGGCAATGTTGCCCTTCCTACTCAGACTGCCAGCTTTTCGCATGCGCCTGACGCGCGTCAGTGATAAGCAGGTCAATGAGAACGATGCTGTCGAAGCCGAGAAACTTACGCTGCTCGCCGCCTTCGCCAACACGCAATTCTACGGCGACGGCATGCGCATCGCGCCGCAAGCAGACTTCGCGGACGGCAAGCTCGATATCTGCCGCATCCACAAGTTGAGTCCGCTTAAACTTCTCGGCATGTTTCCGACGGTGTACTTCGGGCGCCATCTCCTGCTGCCCGAAGTGGGATACTCGCGCGCCGAGCGAGTCCGCGTGGAGACCGAGACTCCGCTCGACCTTTACGCTGACGGAGAGTTTGTGTGCCGGACGCCCGCCGAGATTTCCGTTGCCGCGGGCGCCCTGCGAGTGATCTATCCGGCGCGATGAAAAATCGTTTCGCAATGTCGCGAACCGGCGAGATGGGGTACTATGGTGCGGTTTTCAAGATCAAAAAGAAAAGTCCGGGCAACACCAGCCACCCCGGACGAAGCCGTGATTAGGTCGCGATTTCAAGTATGAGGAGGTGTAATGCAACTGCGCCTGGAGAGCCGCCCGGTCGGCGATGTCCTGGTCATTCAATGTCACGGACGGATCGTGGCCGGGAATGAAGTCTTTACTTTGCACGCTTTTGTTGGAGACTCCTTCGTCAAGTACGGCGACGTCGTGCTGCAACTCGACCAGGTAGAGTTTATCGACAGCAGCGGCCTGGGAGCGCTGGTGCGCCTGACCCAAGCCGCCCGAGCGAAGGGAGGAGACCTCAAACTCAGCGGAGTTCCAGCCAGGATCCGAAAAACGCTTCAAATGACCAACCTGCTCTCTCAATTTGAACTCTATGATTCGGTCGAAGAAGCGATCACGGCCGCCTATTTAGGCTCGCGCTATTCGCGAGGAAAGACCGGGGACGCCAGGCCGCGCATGCTGTGTGTTTACGAGTCGACGGATGTGTGTACGTTCCTGCGCGAGGTGCTATGCAGCGCCGGATACAACGCCTTGACCACTACGGCCATCGATGACGCCCGAATCCTGCTGAAGGCAACCAAGGCAAAACTGGTGGTGGTTTCCGCGCGTATGCAATCGGTGCATGGCAAACCGACACGCAAGGCGCTGGAGGAAATCGATCCGGCCGTCTCTCTCCTCATTTTGGACGAGAACTTTCACACCCAGGATCCCGGAGAGGCGGCGGAGAAGCTCTTGAGCGGCGTGGGCAGCCTCTTGCCAGTTCCAGATTAGCCGGAGCGTATGGGTTGCCCCTCAATCGGTACGCCTCCGGCCAATGGTCTGCGCAGTTCGACGGCAAAGTACGCGGCTCCGAATTGATCTTCCTCACGGCAAACGCAATTTGAGCAGTACCTGCGGGTCCAGATACATGCCCTGCCAGCGCACCGCCAGATGCAGATGGGGCCCCGTGGCGCGGCCCGTCCCTCCGCTCAGTCCAATCGCCTGCCCTTTACTCACATCGTCGCCTTCTTTGACCAAGAATTTCGACAAATGCAGATAGAGCGTCAGCAGTCCCTGCCCATGGTCGATTACCACACAATTCCCTTCAAAGAACAGGGCCCGCGCCAGAATGACGCGCCCGCGATTCACCGCTGCGACCGAGGTTCCACTGGGCACGCGGAAATCGAGCCCCTGATGCGTGCTCTGGACGGAGCCGTTGAACACGCGCTCGACTCCGAATACATCGGAGATCGCGGCATTTACCGGAGGCGCGAAAGAACCATTCCATTCGCGATCGGCGCTGAGAGTCTTAAAAGCCTCGGCTTTTGTTTCCTTGTCCTGTTCGATCTCGCGCTGATCGTCGGGACTGGGAGCGGTGTAGCGCGCTGGAACCTTCAGCAGCACCCGCGGATAGTGTTGGCGTCCCACTCGAATTTTCTTCTCGAACGAGATCGCTTCGTCTACGGATTGCCCAGACCCTGCGGGTTGCCCAGAAAAAGTCTCGCCATGAAGTTCGAGCGGATACGCTCCCGGCTTGGTTTCCAGACTGACGCCGGCCAGAGCGAACCAGGTTTTGCGGCGCGCGTCGAAGCTGAACAAGATTTCGTGTCCCAGCCAGTTTCCCGTAAGCGAACGCACCGGCTTCGGCGTGGTGACGCGAAAGAGCACAGGGGTTCCGTTGACCAGGCGAACGGGCTGGTTGACAACGGTCCATTTGCTGAGAGCAGGGTGAGCGGCAGTCGCTAACAAATTTGCCGCCAGCGCAAGGGGCGCGAATGCAACGGAATGGAAGAGGCGAGCCGCTGAGGTCCCCTTTCTGCGCGGGTCCAGCGATCGCTACTCGCCGCTCGGGACGAGATTCAACGCCTTCCTCACCGTGCCGCGTTCGATCATGATTTTTTCCTGCAGCAGCGTGATCGCATAAATCAACTGCTCGGGACGCGGCGGACAACCCGGCACATAGACATCCACAGGAATAACCTGATTCACGCTCTGCACGATCGCGTAATTATTGAAAACGCCACCGGAAGTCGCGCACGCCCCCATCGAGATGACCCACTTCGGTTCCGGCATCTGCTCCCAGAGCTGGCGAATCACAGGAGCCATTTTGTTCGAGACGCGGCCAGCAATGATCATCAGGTCCGACTGCCGCGGGGACGGCCGGAACACTTCGGCGCCGAAGCGCGCGATATCGAAGCGCGACGCGCCCATCGACATCATTTCAATCGCGCAGCAAGCGAGGCCAAACGTCATCGGCCAGATCGAATTCTTGCGCATCCAGTTGACGGTGGAGTCGAGGGTGGTCATGACGATGCCTTCGGGCACGCCCTCTCCGTAGACAAGTTCCTTAACTACCTTCTTGCCGTTCTCGATATCAACGTAGGGGCCGAAACTGAGTTCTTGCGCCATGGGGATATTTTAACCGCAGAGGACGCCAGGTGGGCAGAGAAAACGTGTTTCTTTGACCCGTAGGGAGACGGGGCTATCGCGGTCTACTTCGTCTAGACAGTCGGGGCTTGGCATTTCTCGGCGTCCTCCGCGTCTCGGGGGTAAATGCTCTACGGGTTCAGCACGATCTTGCCAAACATCTGGCTCTTCTCCATGTACTCGTGGGCAGTGCGGATTTCATTCAAGGGGAAAGTGTGGTCGATCACGGGCTTAAGCCGTCCAGCGAACACGTGCCCGAGTACTTCGTTGAGTTCGCTCATCGTGCCCATGTACGACCCCAGCAAGGCCAGCTGGCGCGAGAACAAAAATCGCAGATCGAGTTCGACTTTCGGTCCAGTGGTCGCACCACAAGTCACGAGTGTGCCTCCGGTCTTGAGCGATTTGATACTCTCCTGCCAGGTAGCTGGCCCAACGTGTTCGATGACGATGTCTACTCCCTCGAAGTTGGTAATCTTGCGCACTTCCTGCGAAATCTTCTGCTGGTAGTGGTTGATGACGAAATCGGCGCCGAGTTCGCGGGCGCGCTCCATTTTGCGCTCGTCGCCCGCGGTTGTGATCACGCGCGCATGGAATAATTTCGCGATCTGGATGGCAGCAATGCCCACCCCTGAATTCGCGCCCAGCACCAGCACGGTTTGGCCGGGACGGATCGCCGCGCGTCCGGTAAGCATGTGCCACGCGGTGACAAACACCAGCGGAACGCTGGCGGCCTCGTTGAAATCGAGCCAGTCGGGAATCGGGATGACGTTGACTGCGGGCACCGCAATCAGTTCACAGTTGCCGCCGTCCACGCCATTGCCAAGCACGGCGAAATGGCGGCACTGGTTCTGCAGGCCAGCAACACACTTCGCACAGCGATTGCAGAAAAGCATGGGCGCAAGAAGCACCCGCTGGCCCGCTTTGAGGTCGGTGATGTACTCGCCAACTTCGACGATTTCACCGGCGATATCGCTGCCGAGGATATGCGGCAAATTAACACCGGGCAGTCCTTTGCGCACGAATAGGTCCAAATGGTTCAAAGCGCACGCGCGCACGCGGATGAGGACTTGATCCTTGCGCGGCCTGGGATCCGGGACATCTTCGTAGGCCAGAACTTCCGGCCCCCCGAACTGATGAATGCGAACCGCTTTCATGGGGCTCCTGGAGCATTGGACAAAGAGAATTTCAACCCTACAAGCTAGCACAAATTGTCTTGCCTCCGCGTAGGGACAGCCGCCCTCGGCTGTCCAGTCGAGCGCATCTCGACCGCTGCGGACTGCTGCAATTGACCTTCCCGGCTCCGCCAACCATAATCAGCACATGGATCTCTACGAGGAAATCGTCCGCCTGCGAAAAGACGGACGGCGCGGGGCAGTAGCAACCATCGTCAACGTGCGCGGCTCGATTCCCTCGTTCAAGACCGCCAAGATGCTGGTGCGGGACGATGGCTCGATCGTCGGCACCATCGGCGGCGGTTGCGTTGAGGCCGAAGTCTGGCAGGCGGCGCGCGAAGTGATGGAATCGGAGAGGCCGCGCACCCTGACCTTCGATCTGAATCAGGATCCGAAGTACGACACTGGCCTGGTCTGCGGCGGAACGCTTGAAATTTTCGTCGAGCCGATTCTGCCTCCCGCCGATCTTTATATTTTCGGCGGCGGTCACGTAGCAGCCAGCCTTTACAAAGTCGCACGCATCGCCGGATTCGATATCACTGTGGTCGATGACCGCGAAGCCTACGCGAATCGCGAGCGCTTCCCCGAGGCGCAGCAGGTAATTGCCGAAGATTTTGACAAGGCCGCGGCGCAACTCACGCCCAGCGAGTCTTCTTTCATCGTGATCGTCACGCGCGGGCATCGCGACGACATGCGCATGTTGCGCTGGGCCGTGCAGACTCCGGCGCGCTACATCGGGATGATCGGGTCGAAGCGGAAGACGATTACCATCTTCAAGGAACTGCAGCAGGAAGGTCTGTCGGCACAGTTATTTGACCGGGTCCACGCCCCGGTCGGGCTGGATATTGGGGCAATTACGCCAGAAGAGATTGCCATATCGATCACCGCGGAACTGATCGCGAAACGCCGAAAGGTGGAACGCGATCTGCCGCACATGAGCTGGTTCCATCGGAGAGGGCGGGAGTCCGAGGTCGAGCCGAAATCTTAAGTCATTTCACCGCCGAGACGCAGAGTGCGCCGAGAACTACTTTGGCTAGAGCTTCTGAGGTCCGCAGTGAACCGTTCCCTCCAGCTTTTTCTCCGCGCTCTCGGCGTCTCGGCGTTTAAGATTTCATCATGCCGAAGGAAATCGAAATTAAATTTCGAATTGAGAATCTGCCCGCGCTGACCCGGGCGCTGAAGCAAGCGGGCTTCAAGCAGATCACCCGCTCCACCCATGAAATGAATTCACTCTACGACCTCCCTGGCCAGAAGCTGCGCAAGCGGGACGAAATGCTGCGGTTACGCACGTACGGAAGGATCTGGACGCTGACCCACAAGGCGAAAAGCAAGGCTGGTCGCCATAAAGTGCGGGTTGAACTAGAGACACGTATAGAGAATGGCCCGCAGATGGATGCGATTCTGCGCGCCCTCGGGTTTACGCCCACGTTTCGGTATGAGAAATATCGCGCGGAGTGGAGCGACGACAAGGGCCACGTGGTGGTAGACGAAACTCCCATCGGAAATTTCGGCGAGATCGAAGGGGCGTCGCGCTGGATCGACCGCACGGCACGCGCTCTCGGGATCGACCGGAGCGATTACATCACGCAGACCTACGCCCCGATGTTCTTCGAATGGAAACGTCGCACGCACAGCACAGCGAAGGAGATGACGTTTCGCGCGCTCGGCAAGAAACCAAAAAACGTTTAAGCGCAGAGAATTTTACGAGTTCGCGCCGCAGCACTTCTTATACTTCTTGCCGCTTCCGCAAGGACAAGGATCGTTGCGCCCAACTTTCGCCCCCGAGCGCACCACCTGCTGGACTTGCATGTCGCCCGCCCCGGCCATGCGCGCTTGTTCCAGTTCCCGCTTCTTCTTGCGCTGGAAGGCTTCTTCGATTTCGTCGACGGAAGTAGCAACCTGGCGGGGTGGGCGTCCGTTGCCACCCCGACCGCCGGTAATGACTGAGGGTACGCCAGTATCAGGCCCTTGGCCGGACAAATCGCTTGAACTTGGACCGCCGCCACCCGGCCTCGGCCCCGAATCCGGGGGACGCTCCATGATCTGCATCAGGTACAGGTAGCGAACTGTTTCCTCCTGAAAGCGCTGCATCATCTCTTCGAACATGTCGAAGGACTCGCGCTTGTATTCGACCAGCGGATCGTGCTGTCCGTAGCCGCGCAGGCCGATGCCCTCTTTCAGGTGGTCCATCGAGAGCAGGTGGTCCTTCCACTGCGCATCGATCACGCTCAACATGATCATCCGCTCGTGATAGCGCATGGCATCGGCGCCGATTAGCGCCTCTTTCGCGTCGTAGCGCTCTTTGAGTTTGTCGAAGATCGCGTCGCCCAGCTCCTGGCGATTCATCTCCTCAGGTTTGAGGCCCTCGGCATAGATATCGACGCCGAAGCGCGTGAAGATCGCATCTTTCAGAGCTTTGAGGTCCCAGTTGTCGACGTGCTCTTTGGGTGGACAGTGCCGTTCGAGGATGTCGCCGAGAATCCCGGAGACGTAGTCCTCAATGATGAGATCCTTCTGGTCGAGGCCTTCGAGCAAACGGCGGCGCAGTCCGTAGACGGCTTCGCGCTGCTTGTTCATGACGTCGTCATACTCCAGCAGGTGTTTGCGGGCTTCGAAGTTCTGGCCTTCGACGGCCTTCTGCGCGGCTTCGATTCGGCGCGTGATCATGCCCGATTCGATCGGAACACCTTCCTCCATGCCGAGGCGCTGCAGCAGCTTGGAAACCCACTCCTTGGCAAAAATCCGCATCAGATCGTCTTCGAGCGAAAGATAGAAGCGCGACGAACCGGGATCGCCCTGACGGCCAGCGCGTCCGCGGAGCTGATTGTCGATGCGCCGTGCTTCATGGCGTTCGGTGCCGAAAATGTGCAACCCGCCCGCCTCGATCACTTCCTTGTGCTCCTGGTCAGTGTCCGCCTTGTAGCGCGCAAAGATCTCGTTCCACTGATCGGTCGGAACCGCGAACTCATTGCCGGCGTAGTACCAAACCGTGCGGTTCGGATCGTTGGCCTCGGCTTCGATCTTGCCTTGCGCCGCGCGAATCGGCTGCGCGATTCCTTTCTTCACGCATTCCTGCTTGGCCATGAATTCGGGGTTACCGCCGAGCAAAATATCGGTGCCGCGGCCCGCCATGTTGGTGGCGATGGTCACTGCGCCTTTGCGTCCGGCCTGCGCCACAATTTCCGCTTCGCGCTCGTGAAACTTCGCGTTCAGGACGACGTGCTGCTTCAATCCCTTCTTATTCAGCAGGTCAGAGAGGCGCTCGGATTTTTCGATCGAGGTCGTGCCCACCAGCACCGGCTGGCCGCTGTCGTGCAGCCTTTGGATCTCGTCGGCCGCCGCGAAGTATTTTTCTTTCTCCGTGCGATAGACGATGTCCGGATTCTCTTTGCGCAGCAGCTCGCGATTGGTCGGAATGACGATGACTTCAAGCCGGTAAATCTTGTCGAATTCCGGCGCTTCGGTTTCCGCCGTGCCCGTCATGCCGGCCAGCTTCTTGTACATCCGGAAATAATTCTGGAACGTGATGGTGGCGAGCGTCTGATTCTCACGCTCGATCTTCACATTTTCCTTGGCTTCAATCGCCTGATGCAGCCCATCGGACCAGCGCCGCCCCGGCATGAGGCGGCCGGTGAACTCGTCCACAATCAGCACTTCGCCGTCTTTGACCACGTATTCGACATCTTTCTTGTAAAGGGCGTGCGCTTTGACGGCGGTTTCTACGTGATGCTTTAGCGCCCAGTTTTCCGGGTCGGCGATGTTGCCGATCCCCAGCAGTTTCTCGACTTTTTCCCAGCCGTCGTCGCTGACCGTGACGTTGCGGTGCTTTTCGTCCACCACATAGTCCCCGGTCATGATCTTGGGCTCGCCCGGCTGCGTATCAATTTCTTCGCCCTTTTCGAGCTTGGGGATGATGCGATTCACCTTGTAATACTTGTCGGTGGACTCCTCACTGGCGCCCGAAATGATGAGCGGCGTTCGGGCTTCGTCGATCAGGATGGAATCCACCTCGTCTACGATGGCGAAGTTATGCATGCGCTGCACGCAATCGCGCAGGTCGAACTTCATGTTGTCGCGCAGATAGTCAAAACCGAATTCGTTGTTGGTGCCGTAGGTGACGTCCGCGGCGTAAGCGGCCCGGCGCTGCTCGTCATCAAGGTCGTGGACGATCACGCCCACCGTCAGGCCAAGAAAGCTGTAGAGCTTGCCCATCCATTCCGAGTCGCGCTTGGCGAGATAATCGTTGACCGTGACCACGTGCACGCCGCGTCCACTCAGCGCGTTCAGATACACCGGAAGGGTCGCGACCAGCGTTTTGCCCTCGCCGGTCTTCATTTCGGCGATCTTGCCTTCGTGCAGAACCATGCCGCCGATCAACTGCACGTCGAAGTGCCGCATGTTGAGCACGCGCCGTCCCGCTTCGCGGACCACGGCAAACGCCTCATCCAGGAGTTCGTCGAGAACGGCCTTGAGCACCTCGCTGCGTTCCGCTTCGATTTCCTTTTGGCGGTCGGGATCCGCGTCCGGCTCGTCGACGATCGAGCTGAGACGCTCCTGAACACGGGCGCGAAACTCCTCCGTCTTGGCGCGGAGCTGGTCGTCGGAGAGCTTCTGTATCTCCGGCTCGAGTGCGTTGATAGCCTCCACACGAGGCTGCAGGCGCTTGACTTCACGCTCATTCTTCGTCCCGAAAATCTTGCCTAACAAAGTGTTGATCAATACGGAAATCCTTCGGAGGACACGCGTCCTAAGTATCAATAAAAGCCTAGCACATTAGATGCGGCCGGGACGGCCAAGAACCGACCGTCGGCGGCGCCCGTCTCGTAGCAGGCTAAAGAAATGGATTCTGAATTACGAGGTCTCCAAAGCTCCTCCCATGTTGCAGATCTTCGCTGTAGAGAATCCTGCACCGCCCTTGAATGGCGGCGGCGACTACGAGCGCGTCATACCAAGAGAGTTGGCTTCTGTCATGCAGTCGCAGCGCGTCGAGAAACAGCCACGGCGACGACGGGACTGCCATCATCGGGAACAGCACGCCGCGTAGGAATTCCTCAAGATCAGTCGGAGCAACGGCGGATTGGAATTTGCGGATAGCAACGTTCACGAACTCCTGAACAACTTGGTAACTGATGACCCCAAGCTTGTTGGTCGTTCCATCTGTAACCAGTTCGCGAGCACGTCTTCTTTTGAGTGGAGAAGTCAGATCCACTGAATAAACGACGACATTCGTATCCAGGAAGTATTTATCGCTCATTCATCTCTTCGCGCGTGAACTTGCGTCCCGCATTAACGTACTTCAGTCTCTCGTAGAGCGCCTGGATTTGCTCACGGGTGACACGTCTGGATCCGTACCAGTCCAGCCACTCGCGAAAAGCCTCATTTAGCGTCCGATTCTCATCGCGGGCTACTTCTCGGCCACGTTCGATGGCAGCGGGTTCGGCAGTCAATGTAATGTTTCGCACGAAGATAGTGTACACGATCATAGTGTAACGGGCAAACAGAGCTGGCTTGTCAGGCGCCTTAGGATTGGCTTGGGCCGTCCTTCCCTGTATCCTTCCCCGTTACAACTCCATGCCCACCTTCTACCAGCGAATTCAGGAAGCGGCCGAAAAGTTCCCCGAGAACATTGCGCTTGAGATCCAGCGCCAGCAGACCGTGGAGCGGGTCGCCTTTGCGGAACTGACCCGCATGTCGGAGAGCGTGGCGAACTGGCTCTCGACGCGGGTTCCGCGGGACGCGCGCGTGGCGATTCTGGCAGCGAACCATCCGCGTTGGGTCGCGGCGTATTTAGGGATCATCGCCGCCGGCAGAACGGCCGTTCCGCTCGACACGGCTTTCCACGCTGACCAGGTGAAGAAGTTGTTGATCGACGGCGGCGCTTCCCTGTTGTTCTGCGATGTGAAGCATCTTCCGGTGGCTGTGGAGGCAGTCGATGAAATCAAAGTAGGTCTGGTGATGACGTCGGCGTCCGAAGAACGAGATTCCACTCCAACGAAACCCAATCTCGCCCCCACCTTCGCCGCCGATCTCGATTCCATCTTCGCCGCCGGCCCCGCTGGCTTTCAGCCCGTCGTCCCCGCCGAGAGCGATCTGGCGGCGCTGCTCTACACCTCGGGCACCACCGCCGATCCGAAAGGCGTCATGCTCACCCACGCCAACCTTGTCGGCGAAGCGAATTCGGTGTTCGGGGTGGTCAAGATCGGGCCTGAGGATGCGCTGCTTGGAATTCTCCCCATGTTTCACGTCCTCGCGCAGATGGCAAATCTCTTCCTGCCTCTATTCAACGGCGCGCGCGTCGTTTACCTGGAAACGCTGAACACCACCGAGTTACTACGCGCTCTGCAGGAACGCAACATCACCGCGTTTTGCGTCGTGCCCCAGTTTTTCTACCTGATTCACGAGCGCATATTCAAAGAGCTGAACAAGCGCGGCAAGTTCACGCTGCGGCTGGTGAGTGCGCTGATGGCGCTCAACCGCACGCTGCGGCGAATCGGAATCAACGCCGGCAAGCTCTTCTTTGGAAAGATCCACGCGACCTTCGGCGCCCGCATGCGCTATCTGGTGACAGGCGGATCGCGATTCGATCCGGCCATTGCCCGCGATTTCTACTCTTTTGGCATCGACGTTCTAAACGCGTACGGCCTGACCGAAACCACCGGCGGCGCCTTTCTAAATCGTCCGGGGCACATTGTATTTGGCTCGGTCGGACCGCCCCTTCCTGGAGTCGAAGCAAGGATCGTCGACCCGAAACCGATTGAAGAAGGCGCGCCGCCAGTGGGTGAGATTGCGATTCGCGGCGCGATCGTGATGAAGGGATACTGGAATCGCCCCGAAACCACCGCCGAAGTCCTTCGCGACGGCTGGTTCTACACCGGCGACCTCGGCTACTTCGATTCCGGCGGCAATCTATTCATCACCGGACGGCGCAAGGAAGTCATCGTGCTCGCCAATGGCAAGAATGTGTATCCCGAGGAAGTCGAGGCGCACTACCTCCAGGCTCCGTACGTGAAAGAAATTTGCGTGATGGCACTGGAGGCGCGCCCCGGAGATCCGACCTCAGAGCGGTTGCACGCCGTGGTCGTGCCTAACTTTGAACTGCTGCGCCAACGCAAGATCGTCAACTCCAAAGAAGTAATCCGCATCGATATTGAAGCCCTCTCCCACAAGATCGCTTCCACCAAACGTCTGGGAAGTTATGACATCTGGCAGGAAGACCTGCCGCGTACGACGACACGCAAGTTAAAACGTTTTCAGATTGAAAAGAAAGTCAGGGAGATCAAACAAAACAACAGCGGCGGCGATTCGGACGTTGCCGCAGAGAAGCCGCTCACCGACGACGAGCAACAATGGCTGGAGCGGGACGATGTGAATCGCGCCCTCGCCATAGTGAGGGAATCCTCGCGAGAATCTGCGCGCAACCAGCTCGACGCCATTCGTCCCACCCACAACCTGGAGCTCGATTTAGGACTCGACTCCATGCAGCGCGTTGAATTGCTGACCGCACTCGAGCAGCAACTCGGCGGCGAAGTGCCCGAGGCACAGCTAGCGGAAATCTATTCCGTGCGCGACCTGATCGACGCCGTTTTTGCCAGCGCCGACCGCGGCGAGGGCCAAGCCAGAGCCGCTGAACCAGCCTGGTCGACCATCCTGAGTGAGCCGGTGACCGATCCCGAGGTGCTCGCACTGGTGCGTCACAACGTTTTCGCCGAGGTCTTTTTCTTTCTCCTCGGGAGGCTGATCTATCTTTTCGCTCTCGACCGTTTTCACTTAAAGATGCGCGGATTGGAGAATCTCCCCGAAAAAGGCCCCTACCTGCTCTGCTCGAATCACCAGAGCTACGTCGATCCGCTGGTCATGGGCGGGGCGTTGCCGTATCGCTTGTTTCGCGATACTTTTGCGCTCGGCACCAGCGACATTTTTGGCGAAGGATTCATGCGACGACTGGCGCGCTGGCTGCGCGTCGTGGTCCTCGATCCCGACGCCAACCTGGTGCCCGCCATGCGCGCCGGAGCTTTTGGTCTCAGCCAGGGACACATTCTGGTTCTCTATCCCGAGGGCGAGCGCACCAACGACGGCAACCCGAGAGTATTCCGCAAAGGGGCTGCGATTCTCTCGATTCATACGCAAGCTCCGATTGTCCCAATCGCGATCGAGGGTTTCTATGAAGTCTGGCCGCGGCACAAGAAATTTCCCAAGTTCGGCGATCTGCAACTGGTATTTGGCAAGCCGATTCAACCCCCGCTGCTCAAAGAGGCGAGCGAAGCCGCATATGATCGGCTGACGTCCGAGTTGAAATCAAGAGTGGTGGCGATGTGGCAGGAATTGCGAGAAAAAGAAATGCGCGAGCCGCAATCCGATTCGAAGTCTTCGGCTCTGGCTGGAACCCTCTGACCTCACGGGCTCGTGATCTTATGCCCCCGCGCCTTTAGCCTGCCCGCCCAGGGCTTTCGTGAAGGCGTCCACCACGCCGTGGTCGAACTTCTGGCCTGCTCCCGCCACAATTTCCTGCTCGGCTTGCGCGGGCGATAGAGACCTGCCGGCGGCGCCGCTGATCAGCTTCTGGTAGGCATCGGCTACGTTCAGAATGTGAGCCTCGACGGGAACGTTGACCGAACGCGCTCCCTGATCCTGCACAATCTGCTGCGCGACGATGATCGGAATCACCCGCCGCAGCGAATTTCCTGCCGCCTGGGTGCGCGCGTCTGCCTTGCGCGGTTTGCGGAAACTCGCTACCACTTCGTCACGGCTCATGTCGGCGGCCTTATAGAGAATGTCGTTGCTGATGCCGAGTTTGCTCAGATCCCGCAGCAACACCGCCGACCGCAACAACTCGATCCGATCCGAGCCCAGGCCCATGGCTTCCGCCATCCTGGTCGACGCTTCCACCACCCGCTGGCTCTCGCCTGTACCCAGCTTCTCGTTGGCCGTGAAGTGTTGCAGCACCAGGAGCAGCCCGCTGAAACTGTCCCGGATGTCGGTGGTCATCGCTTCCTTGCGCTCGTAAAGTGTGCCCATCACGTAGCCGACCACCACCAAAACCCCCGCCCAGATGGCAAAGTTGAACAGCCGCTCCCCAGGCAATGTCAGCACTGTGTGTGCGGGCATCAGGTTGTTCAGGAAGTCCAGCAGAACGACCAGGAATACGCTGGCAAAGGCGGTGAGGGTCGCATGACGGCGGCCGAAGAAGTATGCCGAATATAAAGTCGGCAGAAAGTAGAAGCAGAGCGCCATGGGCAGCGACTGAGCATAGAACTGCACCATCGCGGTGATCAGGAACAGCGATAACAGCAGGATACTTTCCCTGGCGATTTTACTCATCGTCATTTCCCCGCCTTCATTGTCCCCATTGTCCCGATGCGCTCGTGTGACCAAGGGACGCCTTCTTGCCATGTTGAAGCAAGGTCGCGCCCGAGGAAAGTTACCAGGGTCACCCTTGGTGCTTCGATGATTTCTCTCACCACACGATCCCACAGGCTCCGGCGGCAACACCTCAGTAACTTGGAACGATTCAGCCTACGGCCACACAATAAGGACATTTTCCAGACGCCGAACCCCTTTTCTCTCGCGGCCAACCAGGGGCACCGTAGAAACTTATGGATGATCGCACCAGCGAACGTTTCGGCCGATACGAAATACTCTCCGAACTGGGACGGGGAGCAATGGGTGTTGTTTATAAAGCGCGCGATCCGAAGATCAACCGCATCGTCGCGGTAAAGACTATTTCGCTGGCCGGCCAACCGCCGGAAGAGGAACGCGAGTATCGTGAGCGTTTCCTCCGCGAAGCCGAAGCGGCGGGCCGCGTGTCGCATCCCGGAATCGTAACCATCTTCGATGTGGGCGAGGAACCAGAGACCCGCGCTCCTTACATCGTAATGGAACTTGTTAGTGGCGAGCCCCTCGACAAAGTGCTGTCAAAGGACGAACGTAAGCTGGCGGTGGAGACAGCGCTAAAACTGGCGCTCGAGCTCGCCGAAGCGCTCGATTGCGCCCACCGTCAGGGCGTGGTGCACCGCGACCTGAAGCCCGCGAACATCCTGATGACCGAAGACGGCCACGCCAAGATTGCCGACTTCGGAGTCGCGAAACTGAATCTCTCCAACCAAACTCTGGCGGGACGCGCCTTAGGCACACCCGCTTACATGTCGCCCGAACAATTGAATGGCGAAGCCGTAGACGGCCGCTCGGACTTGTTTTCCCTGGGTGTGATCCTATACACGGTTCTGACCGGTCACAGGCCGTTCCAAGGCAACAGCGCCACCACCGTCTCGTTCAAAGTGGTCAACCACGACCCGATACCGGCGACCCTTCTCGATACTGAGTTACCGGAGGGCCTCGATCACATCATTGCGCGAGCTATGGCGAAAAATCCCGCCGAGCGCTATCAGCGCGGTGCGGAGATGGCGCTGGACATTCGGAACCTCCAAGAAGGACGAAAGCCGGCGAATAAGGCAAAGTACGCGAGTTCGCCTGCGGGCGGCAGCGCCAGCCAAACGGCGCAAACGGCGAAGGAAGGCCGGTCGCCAGCTCTCGGTCAACCAGTGCTCGGTCAACCAGCTCTTGGCCGACTAGGTCTTGGCCATCCATGGATTGCCGCTGAACTGCTGTCAATTGCGCGCACTCTGCGTCCGGGAGTCGGTGAAACGGAGAGCCCGCTGGAGAAGCTCCGGAAAGCGTCATTTGCCGGTGTCCTGGTTTTGACGGGACTTTTCATCTTGGCGCTCTGGGTCATTTCGCTTGGCCCTCAAGGAGTGCGGCCGAGAGCTGCCGAGGCGGTTGCGCCAGCGAAAACGGCCGCTGCACCGCTGACGGCGCCGACTGCGAACGTGGCCGCTCCGGCGCACGCACCAGTCGCAAAAAAACTGCCCACGCCGCGTCCACCGCACCGAACTGATTCGCCTCCAGTGAAAGTGGCCCGCGCAAGCTTACCTGCAGCTTCCTCGGCGGCTGCTCCGGCGGTTAGTCCAGTAGTTAGTCGAGTAGTTACTCCGGCGGTTTCTCCAGCAACGTTGGAAATCGAGGTGGACCACAAATTCGCCGAGGCCTATCTTTCGATCTGGGTGGATGATACCCTGACTTATACGCGGGTGTTGGAAGGAACAGACAAGAAACATCTGGTCGTGTTCCACCATGTCCAGGGCCATGCACTCCATGCCATGCAGGTATCACCTGGGAAACATCGTCTCCGGGTGCAAGTGACGTCCGGTTCAGACGCTGATGCGCCCGCCGGAGTGCCCAAATATGACCAGTCCGCCTTCGTGGACGGCGAGTTTACCAGCGGGCAGGAAAACGTGCTATCGATCACCTTCAATAAACACGGCGAGATCAATTTAAGCTTGCAATAGTTCCTGTGTGGGGCGGACATGGAGTCCCTTCGGCTTCGCTCAGGGAGGCTCTTCGACTCCCGAGAGTTTCGCTTCGCGGGACTCTGGCTCCGCTCAGGATGACAAGGGAGATGAGGGTGGCGACTGGAACGTTCGCGGCGTCGTTATTTTGCTCTCGGATGTGTCTGATCGTAGACGTTCATCACGTGCTTGACTGAGAGCTGCGTGTAGCGCTGCGTGGTGGCGAGGCGCTCGTGGCCTAACAGTTCCTGGATGGCGCGCAGGTCCGCTCCTTCTTCGAGCATGTGCGTGCCGAAGGCGTGACGCAGGGTGTGGGGATGAACGTCGGGCGACAGTCCCTTGGCGACGGCGATGCGCTTGACGATGCGGCCTACGCTGCGGGTGGTGAGGCGTCCGCCGCGCTGGTTGACGAGGAGCGCGGACGTTGCTTTGGGGGTCGTGCTTTTTGAAGCATTTCTCAGCGTGAGTAGCAGTTGTTGGCGCCAGGGCAGGTAGACGGATAGCGCCGCCAGCGCTGAGCCTCCGAAGGGGACGTAGCGTTCCTTTTTGCCTTTGCCGCGAATCAGGATGGCTTCGTTGCTTAGGCTGATGTCGTCGAGATTGATGCCGACCAGCTCCGAGTTGCGGATGCCGCAGCCGTAGAGCAGTTCGAACAGCAGACGATCGCGCTCGGGAAACGATGCGACCTCGGGCATTTTGGCGTCGAGGACGGCGTTCATTTCTTCGATGGTCGGAACGCGCGGCAGTTTCTTGGGCAGGCGCGGAGTCGAAACCAGCTTCGCGGGATTCTGCTCGACTACGCCTTCCTGCGCCAGCCAGCGGTAGAGCGAGCGCACGGCGGCGAGGGCGCGGGCTACGGAAGTCTTGCTCAATCCTTTGTCGTAGAGATGCGAGAGGAAGCCGCGGATCGCGATGTGGTCGATCTTCTTCCAGGGGCGCGGGCCGATGTAGGCGGCGAAGGTGTCGAGGTCTCCGGCGTAGGCCTTGATGGTGTGCGGCGAGGCGTTGCGCTCGCGCAGGTGGCGGAGGAAGTCGTCGGTGGCGCGCTCGACGATGGTGCGCTGATGCTCTTTCACAGTGTCGCCTCGCGCATAACGAACAAGCCATCACGGAGACACGGAGGCACGGAGAAGACCTTTTCTTGTCTCTCAATTGACCGGTGAAGTAATCTCGGGCACGGAAAGAAAGTCATGAATTCGCATTTCTCCGCGCCTCCGTGTCTCCGTGGTGGATTCATGCTTTAGCTTTCGCCCGCGGATGATGTTTCGCGTACACGCTCTTCAGGCGGTCGAGCGCTACGTGGGTATAAATCTGCGTGGTCGATATGTCGGAGTGGCCGAGGATGGTCTGCACTGTCCGGAGGTCGGCGCCGTTCTCCACCATGTGCGTGGCGCAGGAGTGACGCAGCATGTGTGGACTGGCGTGACGTCCCGATGACAGGCTCGCTTTGCCGACCAACTGCCAGAGGCGTTGACGGGTCAGGCGCCGGCCTGCGGCGCCAAGGAAAAGCAGCGGCGAGCTTTTTGTTGTTGTCTTTGTCTTTGCGATTACTTCCCTGCCGCTTTTCAGGTATTGCTGTAACGCTTGCTGGGCGGGCACTCCGAGGGGAACCATGCGCTCTTTGTCGCCCTTGCCGCGCACCAGAATGTATCCCATATCGAGCTTCAGGTCTTCGAGACGCGCATCGGACACTTCGGAAACGCGCACGCCTCCGGCATAGAGAAGCTCGAGCATGGCGTGATCGCGGAGCGCTAGCGCATGGCCGCGCGCCGTTTCTTTTCTCGGCGGCGGCTCAGCGAGCATGGCTCCGACTTCGTCGCGGCTTAGCGCCTTGGGCAGCACCTTCCACTGTTTCGGCAAGTCGATGTTCAGGGTGGGATCCTTATCGATCTTTCCGTCAACCAGCAAGTGGCGATAGAGATGGCGGATGGCGGAAAGCTTCCTTCCGACGGAGCGGCCGTCGAGATGGTTGGAAAATAATTCCTGGATGTATTCGCGGACATCTTCGCGCCGCGCTCCGCGCAGGATCTGGTGGCGTTTCTCCAGAAACCCGGCGAACTGCGCCAGGTCGCTGGTGTAAGCGGCAATCGTTAACTTCGCGGACCCACGCTCCACTCGCAGATAGTCGAGAAAGGCGGAGAGCGTGCGGGCGTTGGCGTCCGAGGCCATAAGATGAGTATGGGATGCGGGGCAGAACGCGCAAAGTAACGCGTCGGGTGCGGGCGCAATATCCGCGCTCTTGAGCGGGGGCGAGGACCCCCGTCTCTCCACCAGCTATTTCTTGTCGGCTGCTTGCAGCAGGTCCACCGCGTAGAGCGCGCCCTCGGGCGTCTCTTCGTGCTTGAAGTAGGCGAAGACATCGCGGCCGGCGGCGAGATGCTCTCGAATGCGGGCGACCATCGCTTTGCGCTCTTCGGCGGTATAGGTGGGTTTGCGATAGCGATAGTAGGCGTAGTCAGCGGTAACTACGTCGGGAGTGTTGCGGTCTTCTGTTTCGGCGACACAGAGCGCGACGTTGCGCTCACGCAGCGTGTCCCAAGTGGAGTCGGTCAACCATGATTCGTGGCGGAACTCAAAGGCCGCGCGCACTGTTCGCGGCAGGCTTTTCAGAAACTCTGAGAGCACTGCCTGATCCGCTTTGAAGTTTGGTGGGAGTTGAAAGAGCAGCGGGCCGAGGCGTCCGGCGCGCTCTAGAGCTTCGAGCGTGCCGAGAAATCGCTGCAGGAATTCCTCCGCGCTCTTCAAGCGCTTGATGTGTGTGAGCACCTGGTGCGCCTTGATGGTGAAGCGAAAATGCTCGGGCGTTTCGGCGATCCAGTTCTGGACGGTCGTCTCTTTTACCAGTTGACGGAAGGTGTAGTTGACTTCGACGGCATTCAGCTTCGACGCGTAGAAATTCAGAAATTTCTTTTGCGTAAGTTTCTCCGGATAGAAAGCGGGCTTCCATGTTGGATAAGCCCATCCGGAAGTGCCAACGTAGAGGTGCGCCATATAAGGCGCGATTATAACTTGCGACGCTTGCCCGCGGCTGCCTTCGCCTTTGTCTTCGTCGTCTTCCTTGGGCGCGGCTGCACTTCGGCCGGGGCGGCAATGCTGATGGCTTCGTCGTCTTCTTTTTCCGATCCGGCAGTCAGTCCCGCCAACTGCGGCAGCTTCTGCTGCAGTTTCTGCACCGGCTCGAACAGGTCGCCCATCTTCTCCACGCGAGCGAGCACGTCTTTCGCCTCGAATACCAAACTCCCCGCATCTTTCTTCTTCAGCGCTTGCTCGACTTCTTCCCAGGTGACCGGCGTCGACACCGTCGGATGCTCGCGCGCGCGCAGGGAGTAAACCGAGATCGTCGTCTTGTGCTGGTCGTTCTGGCTCCAGTCGACGAACACCTTATTGGTGCGCACCGCCTTTTTCATGTCCGAAACTACCAGGTCGGGATGCTCCTGCTCCAGCAGACGCGCCACCGCGTGGGCGAATGATTTCGTTTGCTCGTAGGAAGTTTTGGTGTTCAAAGGAACATAAATCTGCATCCCCTTCGAGCCGGAGGTTTTCGCAAAACTCTGCAGCCCGAAGTGATCGAAAATCTGTCGCACCCAGAGGCCAACCTGCGCGCACTGCACGATGTTCGCCGGAGGTCCGGGGTCGAGATCAAAAACGATCATGGTTGGAGTGGCGATGTCCGCAGCCAGCGAGAGTGACGGATGCAGTTCAATCGACGCCAGGTTCGCGATCCATACCAGGGTGGGCAGATCGTTGGCGAGTATGAAATTGATGGTGCGGTGGTTGCTCTCGCTCCACACGGGCGCGGTTTTTACCCAGTCAGGCCGATGCATGGGCGCGTTCTTTTCGAAGAAATATTCATGATCCACACCTTCGGGGTAGCGCTTCATGGTGAGCGGCCGACCAGCGAGATGTGGCACAAGGACGGGCGCAATGCGGACGTAGAAATCCACGACCTGCCCTTTGGTGAAACCGGCGGGGGGGTAGAGAACCTTGTCAAGATTTGTGAGCTTGAGCTTGCGGCCCTGCACTTCGACGATGGTGGGCGCGGACATAGAACGGAGATCGCAGAACGGAGATCGCGTTTCGTGGAGCGTCGCGAGCTACGAGCCGCGGGTGTACAACCTCGAAGCGGCATCCAGTATAGTTGGCCACAACGAAGCGCGCAGCCCGTTGTTGGTTTGACAATCTTCCCTGCCTGCACGTAACTTCGATTTTTAGTGTTCCGACGTGGTTCGATTTTGGAGGCAGGATGAAATCCCGCTTAACTTCTATACAAACAATTGTTGTCTGTTTCGTGCTGTGCTCGCTCGCTCTCGGCCAGGATCTGGCTTCTTTTGAGAAGCGGACGACCGTTAAGAAGCTCGCCAACGGCCTCACCATCATCATCTGCGAGCGTCCTGAGGCGCCGGTCTTCTCTTTCTTCACGCACGTGGATGCGGGTTCGGTGCAGGATCCCATGGGCAAAACGGGCCTCGCGCACATGTTCGAGCACATGGCCTTCAAGGGAACGGACACGATTGGAACGCGCGACTATGCCGGCGAGAAGGCTGCGCTCGCGAAAGTTGAAGTGGCTTACGCCGCCTTCATCGCCGAGCGTGACAAGCCTGTGGACCGCGACGAACAGAAGCTGAAGCAACTGGAACAAGCCTGGAAAGACGCAATTGCGGCGGCCGACAAATTCTCCGCGGCTTACAGTAACGAGTTCGGCAAGATCGTCGAAAGCGAAGGCGGCGAGGGCATGAATGCCTTCACCGATCTCGATGAGACCGGCTATCACTACTCGTTTCCCATCAACCGGCTAGAATTGTGGGCCTATCTGGAGTCGGAGCGCTTTCTGCATCCGGTGATGCGGCAATTTTATAAAGAACGCAACGTGGTGATCGAAGAGCGCCGCATGCGGACCGACAGCAATCCGATTGGGCGGTTGCTTGAGCAATTCACGGAGGAGGCGTTTGCGGCCCATCCTTATCACCGGCCAACGATTGGATGGATCTCGGACCTGAATTCTTTTTCAGCGACCGACGCGCAGAGTTTCTTCGATACGTATTACGTGCCTTCCAACATGGTGGTCACCGTGGTTGGAGACTTGAAAGCCTCGGAAGCGATGCCGATTGTGGAGAAATATTTTTCGCGCATTCCGGCGCGCCCCAAGCCCGACACGGCAACGACCACTGAGCCTCCGCAGAATTCCGAGCGGACAGTCGTGCTGCATGAGCAGTCGCAGCCGGTCTATCTCGAAGGCTATCACCGCCCCGATTACCGCAGCGCCGATGACCAGGTTTACGACGCGATCGCCGACCTGATGTCGAATGGACGCACCTCGCGCCTCTATCGGGCGCTGGTCCGCGATAAACAGATTGCTTCGGACTCGGCGGGATTTACGGGGCTGCCGGGAAATAAGTATCCGCACCTGTTCGCGTTTTATGCGTTCCCGATTCCGGGGCACAAGCCGCAGGAGATGGCCGATGCGATACATGCGGAGATTGAACGGCTGAAGAAAGAAGACATTTCGGATGATGAACTGAAAATGATCAAGACGCGCGCCAAGGCAAACCTGATCCGCTCACTTGGATCGAATGAGGGTCTGGCATTCGCGCTCGGCCTGAATCAGGCCCGCTATGACGACTGGCGGGAGCTGTTCCGCTCGGTCGACCGGATCGAAAAAGTTACCAAGGCGGACATTCGGCGGGTCGCAAATAAAACGTTTACACCTGACAACCGAACGGTGGGGATTATCGAGTTTGCCGGCGGGCCACCGGGAACGGGCGCAGGGCCGCAAGGAGGTGGACAGTGAATCCTCAGAACTGGATCGTCCCTACGGGACTTGGTTCGTTTTTTCTCGCTTTCCCAGCGTTGAAGCGTTGGGCTAAGCTGGTTCGCCCCTCCGAGGCTGTGTTCTGTGGTGCGCTAGTCTTTGCCCTCGTGGCCTTGATCGGCGGCAGTTGGCAAATGTGGGCACAGGCGCAGCAACCTTCTCAGCAGACCTGGCAGCAGATACCGATTCCGAAGTTGCCGGCGTTTCATCCGGTACAGCCGAAACGTATCGAGTTGCCGAATGGCATGGTGGTTTTTCTTCAGGAAGACCACGAATTGCCGATCATCGACGGCACAGCTCGCATTCGCGGCGGCGAGCGCTCGGTTCCTGCGAACAAGACGGGGCTGACCGATGTTTACGGCGAAGTGTGGCGCACCGGCGGCACCAAGTCCCAGACCGGAGATCAACTCGACGACTTTCTGGAGCAGCGCGCTGCCAAGGTCGAGACCGGCGGAGGCGTTGACTCTACAACCGTGACCTGGTCGTGTCTGAAAGAGGATTTCGACGATGTGTTTCGCGTGTTCGACGATGTGCTAAGGAATCCGGAGTTCCGCGCCGACAAGATTGAGATTGCACAGAAAGGAATGTACGACGGCATCTCGCGGCGCAATGACGATCCCTCGCAGATTGCGGGACGGGAAGCGGCGAAACTGGTGTACGGGGCAAACAATCCGTATGCGCGAGTCGCCGAGTATGCAACGGTCGCGGCGATCACGCGTCAGGATCTGGTCGAGTGGCACGGCAATTACGTTCACCCGAATAACATCATCCTCGGCGTGGTCGGCGACTTCGACTCGGCGAAAATGGAAGCTCGTCTGCGCCAGGCGTTCGCGGCGTGGCCTAAGGGTCCGGCGGCGAACGATCTGGAGATCAAGCCGGATCCTGCGAAACCCGGATATTACCAGGTCGACAAAACCGACGTAAATCAAAGCAACATTCAAATGGTTGCGCTGGGCATTACGCGCAAGAATCCGGATTATTTCGCGGCTTCGGTGTTCAACGAGGCCTTCGGCGGGGGCTTTTCGTCGCGCCTGTTTGGCGACATTCGAACCACCAAAGGACTCGCCTACGCGGTAGGCGGCGGCGTGGGTGCGGGCTGGGATCATCCAGGGATGCTGCGCATGATGGTGAGCACCAAGAGCAAGACCACGATCGAGTCCATTCAGGCGCTCGATGAGGAGATCGCGGACCTCCCGAAGCGCCCAATCACCGATGACGAAATCAAGCGCGCCAAGGACGCGATTCTGAATTCTTTCGTCTTCCGTTTCGATTCGCCGGAGAAAGTTTTGCAGGAAAAGATGGCGTATGAATTTTACGGCTATCCACTGGATTTCCTGGAAAACTTTCAGAAAGGGATCGAAGGAGTTACGAAAGAAGACGTAGCGCGGGTCGCGGCAAAGTACGTCCACCGCGAGCAGATGGCGGTGCTGGTGGTGGGCAACGTGGGCGAATTCGACAAGCCATTGTCATCGCTCGGGACGGTGAACAAGCTGGACACTGCGATTCCGCCACCGCCGCCAGGGCTTGTCCCGGAGCAGGGCGACCATCCATAGACGCTGGCCGTGCTCAGGCGGTCGTGAGTTCCCGTTGTTGGCTCGGCTCGTATTCGACAATGTAGCCCGCCACTGCGCTCGCTGCTACGGTCAACGGCGATGCCAGGTACATCTGCCCCGGGCCGCTGCGTCCGGGAAAATTTCGGTTCTGGGCGCTGATGACCACCTGATCGGGGCGCGTCGATACTCCCCGACCAGCATTGATGCATGCGCCGCAACTGGGCTCGATCACGTGCGCGCCGGCTTTCTCGAAGATGTCGATGTAGCCTCGGCGCTTCGAGTACTCGCGCGTTTCCTGGGAGCCGAATTGGATCCAGAACTCGACATTTTTTGAAACTCGCCTGCCTTGTTTCAGCGCATCGGCAAGAACCGACGCGTACATATCCATGTCTTCATTCTTCCCTGCCGTGCAGGTTCCGCCATAGGCGATCTCAATCGGCACGGGAGCGCTGAGTTCGCGGACGTACTTGCCGTTTCCGGGATCGCCCGGCGTAGCAACCATGGGAGTGATTTCATTCGCGTCGAGTTCGATCACTTGGGCGTACTCGGCGTTCGGATCGCTCTGGAGACCGTCGATCATCTTCTCGATTTCGGCACGCTTCAGGCCCCGGCGCTCCATCAGAAACTCGATCACTTTTTCATCCGGAGCCACGATGCCCGTAAAGCCTCCGATTTCCGCTGCCATATTGGTCATGGTGGCGCGTTCGTCCACCGAGAGCGCTTCCACCGCTTCCCCCGCATACTCCATCACTTTTGCCAGTGCCTTGCCGCTGCGCACGTAATCGAGGGAAAGAATCTTCAGGATAAAATCTTTCGCCGTGACATTCGGATGCCGCTTGCCGCGAATAACGATCTTGACCGACTCCGGCACTCTGACGCGAACATCTTTCGTAATCCAGGAGTTGAATACATCCGTTGTGCCGATGCCGAAGGCGATGCATCCAATGGCACCGACGTGCGGCGTGTGCGAATCCGAACCAACATTGACCTGACCCGGCAGCGCATAGGTCTCCAGCATCACCGAGTGACAGATGCCCTCCGAACCTTTTCGGTCGGTAAGTTCGCCATGCAGCTTGATTCCCTGCTGCCTGGCGAAATCCTCCTGCTTCAGCTTGAGTTGCGTTGCTAAATCGAGCAGCCCCATCTTTTTCTTTTCTTCGGAAATTACTTCGTCGAGGAAGGTTAGATGGTCGCGGAAGAAGCGGATGCTCGAGGCATCGTTCACCGGGACATTTTTGCCCACGTATTGCTCGTAGAAAATGGACGCCATCGGCGTGACGTACTCGTGGCTGAAGCGCAGATCGACACGAGTGAAACCGGTGTCGCCCGGTTGAACATAAGCATCCGAGACAGCCGAGCTGCGCTCGGGACGGGCGCGGACGCCCGTCGCTCCACCGTCGGTCCCTTCGCCTGCTGAAACCATGTGCGCTGCAAAAATTTTCTCCGCCAGCGTCATCGGACGTTTCGCAGTCTTGATCGGCGGGAGAAAAACTTTCCCCTGCATGCGCGCCACATTGAAAGGAAACAATCCGCCATACTCGATGACTTGCCTGGTAATCTCATCTTCGCCGGCGGTGAATTCACTGAGCGCGATTTCTTCCCCGGCGCGAATCCGGTCGATCAAGGAAAAATTGGTTGAAGTCAACAGCCCGAGGTTCTGGCAGTTTTGCTTATAGATGCGCTCAATATTCTCCCCAATCGCGACTTGAATCCCGGCGCACATCTCGGCGTAAGGCGACTGCTCGCGACTCGAGCCTTTACCACGCCGCTTGCCGCTTACCGAGCACACGAAGCCGCCTCTCTTGACATCGCCGCGCCCAATCGGCAGAGTATCGCCGCAGCGCAAGCCAACGTAGGGAATTTCGCCGAGCGTCCGATCGAAGTAGAAGCAGAAGTGCGCGGGAGTGATCTCGTCGGTTGAAATGTCGTCGCGCAGTTTGGGATTGTTGGCGGGGATCCTCGTATCCCAAGGCAGATCCCAGCCCGCCAACTGCTTCTTGATCAACTGTGGGTCTTCGGTGAGGAACAGAATGCGCCCCTGCAGCCGCACCTTGTCAGGACGCTTTTCGATCTTGCGTTCAAGAAGAGAGGAAATCACGCGAGTTTCCAGCCGAAAATGAGAATTCCGAGCTCACAGACAACATCCAGGGAAACTTGAAACCCTTGGCCCCAGTGGTGTAATTGTACCGCTACCGGCTCACTTCCCCGATTTCGACGCTGGAAGTTTTTTACCTGTCGACGATTACTGCCGCCGGCATTCGTATTCAACCCTCTGCTTGAGGTGCTGCGGACACGCGGGCGGGGCGCCCGCGCCACACGAGCGGTTTGCCTGCTACACTTTTCCTCCCATGAGAACTCTACGACTGCTTTTGAATGTGGCGTTGCTTGCCGGACTGGGTGCGCGGATCTCTTGTGCACAGGCTGCGTCCGAACCGGTTGCATCCCCACTCGCTACTCCCGAAGAGAAGCATCTGCGGAATGTGCGGCAGCTTACTTTTGGCGGGTCGAACGCGGAGGCTTATTTTTCGGCCGACGGCACGCGGCTGATTTTTCAATCGACGCGCGACAACTTGCAGTGCGATCAGATCTTCATCATGAATGTGGATGGGTCGGATCAAAGGATGGTTTCGACTGGCAAGGGACGCACGACTTGCAGCTATATTTTCCCTCACAATGACAAGATTCTGTATTCCTCCACGCATCTGGCAGATGCGGCCTGCCCGCCGCGTCCCGACTATTCGAAGGGCTATGTGTGGGCAGTGTATCCGGGGTTTGATATCTTCACGGCGAAGCTGGATGGGTCGGACTTGAAGCAGCTTACTACGACTCCCGGCTACGATGCGGAGGCGACGATTTCGGAAGATGGAAAGAAGATTGTTTTCACCTCCCTACGCAATGGCGATCTCGATATCTACTCGATGGACGCGAATGGCAAGCATGTGAAGCAGCTCACCCATGAGCTGGGATATGACGGCGGTCCGTTTTTTTCGAAGGATCGGAAGTGGATTGTTTATCGCGCTTACCATCCGAAGACGGAGCAGGAGATTGTGGAATATAAGGAGCTGCTGAAGCAGAATCTGATTCGTCCGACGACGCTTGAGATCTGGATCATGAAGGCCGATGGGAGCGGGAAGCGGCAGCTTACGAATTTGAACGCGGCGAGTTTTGCGCCATCGTTTTTCCCGGATGGGAAGCGAATAATTTTCGCCACCAACGTCGGCTCCACCGGCGGAATGGGGAACTTCGAGCTGTACGCGATCAACGTTGATGGCACGGGACTGGAGCGGATCACGTATTACGACGGCTTTGATGGCTTCCCAATGTTTAGTCCAGATGGAAAGCAGTTGGTTTGGATCTCGCATCGCAACGGGAAGGCACAGCGGGAGACCAACGTGTTTATCGCGGATTGGGTGCCGTGATGAGGCGCTGCTGAGCTTTGATCGCCTGGGACGGACGAATGCGTCCGTCCCTACACAACCTTACTAATCTGGCGCTCGCGGAGGAGTTGGTCTTTAATTTTGGCGGGCAGGCGCGAACTAGCGAGTAGTTCTTGCAACTGCGGGGCGGGGATTTCGCGGCTGAATTCTAGTGCGCGCGCCAGAGAAAGATGCTCGGTCCGCAGCAGGGCAGAGCGGATTTCTCTGCGGCGGGACCACTGCGCGTGCTGCGAGACCGCGTGGACCAAAGCTGCGCCGGCGGCGGGATGAAGCACGGAATTGATGACGAGGGCTTCGGTGAGGCGCGGGTTTTCGAGCGCGGTCTGCATGACTCGTGTCGCTCGAGCTACGGTTTCGGCGGCCTTTACTTTGGCGTCGATCTTGCAATCTGTTTTGCGATTAATGTTTTCCACCTCCAGCAAGAGCGCAGCCGCGACTCTGCCCGAGGCGCGGCGGGCCAGCGTTAGACGCTCGCCGACGGTAATCGTTTTGAGGCGCGAGATGAGGACATCGTCGACGGCAACTTTCGTGTCGGCGGGGACGCCGGGCGAGAGCGCAACTTTCATAAGATCGAAAGTGTAGAACTGGCGCGCCAGCGGCACAGACACATGGCGTGGAGCGTGTGGATGGCTGACCAGCGCGATTCTTACCTTGCGGGTCTTGAGTGCGTTGGAGTTCTTGGCGAGTTGCTCCAGGACTTCAGGGGATAAGTCGGCGTGCTTGAGAAGCGCCAGGGCCAAGTCTTCGGTCAGGGTGGGGTCGGCGGCGGTGTGAAGCAGCTCAACAGGCGTGGGCGCGGAAGAGGTCGCCGATGCTGTCGAGGGCATCGCGGCTTCGTCTTCAGACATTTCTTCTTCGGACATTTTGTTCTCGGACATCACGGCATTCAGCCTGCTCCAGACGCGCATACCCCGATCCCTACATACGCATCGCACGTGCTCTGGCTAGCGCGCCTTCTACGGGATCGGCTAGATCCTGACGCACATCGATGCCGGGAAAGCTTTTCTGCAGGGTATTGTAGAAAACCTGGCGCACATAAGGAGACTGACGAAAGACGCTGCCCGTCATCGCCACGGGAAGCATGCTTACCGGAGTCGTTTCTGTTGCGCTCATGGCCTCCGGAGCAAACGGCGCAAGACTGCGGACGACGATGGCCGCGAGGGCAGCCAACTTGGCTCCGGCATCGGCCAGAAGTTCGCCGGCAATGGCGTCGGCCTGGTCGGCGGCGCGGAGGACGATCGGAAACAGGCGCGGGAAATCGGGCGGCGGTGTCGAGTTGGCGTGCTGAACAAGTTCGTCGATGGTGGCGAGTTTCCACGATTGGAGAACCATGGCCGTGAGCGTGGTTTCGAGGCCTTGATCGCGCGCGCTCAAGATAGCGGAGATGGCGCGGCGGCCGATCCAGTAGCCGGAGCCTTCGTCGGAGACGGCGAACCCCCAGCCTCCGGCGCGCGCGGTGCGACCGGCGGCGTCGCGGCCGTAGACGATGGAGCCGGTGCCGGCGATCGCGATCACTCCGGGACCCGCGCCGAAAGCGGCTTCGAGGGCGATTACGGCGTCGCCGACAACTTCGATTCTTGCCGGAGCAATTTCCCGAACCAGCTCAGCGAGGATGTTGCGAATCTTCTCAGCGATCTCGGGCCGGGCGGCGCCGGCGGCACCGACACAGATGGCGCGGACTTGATCGGGAGAAATTTTGGCGGCAGCGCAAACCTGGCGGAGGGCGGTGGAGAGGGCTTCCCTTGCCTGCGTCTCGCCGAGGCGAACGATGTTGCTGCCGCCGGACATTGACTTCGCAAGCACAGTCCTTTCGTCGGCTAGAACGCAGCGGGTTTTAGTGCCGCCGCCGTCGATTCCGAGATAGTAGGCCATCGCGCTAGTTCTAACACAGGTTCGAGATAACGTTCGGGTCCAGAACATGCTTGTACAATGCAGCGAACCGGCCCTCAGGGGCTAAAAGCCCGCTCTTCTTGGCTCTGGGCGGCACGGCTGAAGCCGTGCCCTTCCCGGAACCGTTTGTGAGACCAGTTGTTCACAACGGAGACACGGCGAGCCCAGCCCCTAAGGGGGCGTCTGATGTCGGGCACTTATGGTATCGCTAAAGCGATACCCTGATACGAACCCGTAGTTTTCAGCGCCGTGCTAACGCCTAAAGGAATCGCTTGGGATTGAATCGGATCGACCTGCTGATTATTGCGGTGTACCTGGCGGGGATCACGCTGTTCGGGCTGCGGTTTCGCAAGCGGCAGCGGACGATGCGCGACTACTTTCTCGCCGACCGCGACATTCCGTGGTGGGCGATCTCGCTGTCGATTGTGGCGGCGGAGACCAGCACGCTGACCATCATCAGTATTCCAGGCCTCGCCTACGATTCGAATCTCACCTTTCTGCAAGTGGTGATGGGATATGTGGTCGGGCGCGTCATCATTAGTTTTGTACTGCTGCCGCAGTATTTCCGCGGCGAGCTCTACACGGCTTATCAGTTGATTGAGCGGCGGTTTGGTCCGGAACTGCGCACAGTGACAGCGGGACTGTTTCTGTTGACGCGCGCGGCGGCGGAGGGCGTGCGGGTATATGCCGTGTCGATTGTGGTATCGATTGCGCTGGGCACCGGCGAGGTCACTTCGATTGCGATCATCACCCTGCTGACTTTGATCTATACCTTTGAGGGCGGGCTGGCGGCGGTGATTTGGACCGATGTGGTGCAGACCTTTATTTATGTGGGTGGGACGCTGGTGGGGCTGATCACGATTCTGCATCTTGTGCCGGGAGGATGGGGGGCGGTGCAGGCGATTGCGGGGAGCCTGCACAAGTTCCAGGTGTTCGATCTTCACATGTTCGATGCAGCAGTTTCGGCGCACTGGCCTTTTCTGAATTTTGCCAAACCTTATACGCTGTGGGCGGGGATCATCGGCGGCGCATTCTTGACGACGGCCAGCCATGGTACCGACCAGCTCATCGTGCAGAGATTGCTGGCAGCGCGGAATCAACGGCAGTCGGCGCTGGCATTGTTGTCGAGTGGAGTGGCGGTCTTCTTTCAGTTTGCGCTATTTCTTTTTGTGGGCGTGATGTTGTTTGCCTACTACCGGGTTCCGTCGTCGGCGTTTGGACGGGCAGACAGGATCTATCCGACGTTTATCGTGAGCCGGATGCCGCATGGGATTGCGGGGCTGTTGATCGCGGCTATTCTGGCAGCGGCAATGTCGAATCTGAGCGCGGCGCTGAACTCGCTGTCATCGAGCTCGATTATGGATTTCTATCTCCGTTTTCGTGCGACCGCGAGCGAAGCCGCGCGGCTGCGGCTGGCGCGGCTGGCGACCGTGGGGTGGGCGCTGGTGCTGTTCGGGCTGGCGATACTGGCGCTCCGTCGGGTGGGGCGTGTGGTGGAAGTCGGGTTGCAGATTGCGTCGGTTGCTTATGGGGCGCTGCTCGGCGTATTTCTGCTGGGTGTGCTGACGAAGCGCACGAATCAGCGTGGGGCAATCGTTGGCATGATTTGCGGATTGGCGGTGGAACTGTATTTGTGGGGGTGGTCGAAGGTGGCTTTCACCTGGTGGGTCGCGATCGGGACCTGCGTTACGTTTGCGGTCGGATACGCGGCTAGCGGTTTGTGGAGGGTTTCATCAAAAGCTTGAACGCAGAGATCGCGGAGGAGGGTCGCAGAGGACGCAGAGAGAACATGGGCAAACGCGCAATGGACAATCATCTCCGCCCGGAACTGGCGCGCGATCTGGGCTTGTCGCATGCCGGCGCGGTAGTGGTGGGAACGATCATCGGGAGCGGGATTTTTCTGGTCCCATCCGAGATGATGCAGGCGGTCGGAACGGCCCGACTTGTGTATCTCGCCTGGATGGTCGGGGGGCTGCTCTCTTTTTTCGGCGCACTTACTTATGCCGAACTGGGGGCTATGAAGCCGCAGGCCGGCGGCGAGTACGTGTACATTCGCGATGCCTATGGACCGCTGGCGGGATTCCTCTATTCCTGGACCTGGTTTTTGATCGCCAAGCCAGCTTCGATTGCGACCGTAACTACTGGCCTGGTACGGATCCTGGAAACCTTTCCGGTCTTCTTTTTCTTCTCTCATGCCTGCATTTCGCATCCATTCACCGTCAACTACGGGCAACTGGTCGCGATTGGCGCCACACTGCTGATTTCGTGTCTGAACTACATTGGGGTGCGCCGGGCCGGTGAATTTCAGTTTTTGTTCACGCTGCTGAAGGTAGCGATCATCCTCGGAATTGTGGCGGTGGGCTTTTCCTACAGCGGAGGAACGTGGGCGAATTTCGCGACCGAGTTCACTGGGGCGAAAGGCGGCGTGACTGGATTTTTCGCGGCGCTGGTGGCTGCGCTGTGGGCTTATGACGGGTGGAACGATCTGAATATGGTCGCGGGCGAGATACGAAACCCGCAACGCAACATTCCGCTCTCACTGATTTGGGGCGTGGCGACGGTCGGCGCGCTCTACGTCGTGGTGAACGCAGCGGTGCAGTATGTGCTGCCGGCGGCGGCAGTGGCGGCTTCGGAGCGCCCTGCTTCGGACGCAGTAGCGCTGGTGCTGGGGCACTTGGGCGCCAGCCTGGTGTCGGCGGGCATGGCGGTTTCGATGCTGGTGACTTTGAATGGCACCATCATGAGCGGAGCGCGCGTGCCCTTCGCGATGGCACGCGATGGATATTTCTTCAAGGCGATGGCCGAGGTTCATCCGCGCTTCCGCACGCCTTCGGTGGCGATTGTGGTGCAGTGCGGGCTGGCGATCATCCTGCTGCTGCTGGGAGGCAGTTTCCGGCAGTTCTTTTCGCTGGCGATTTTCGCGGAGTGGATGTTTTACATGATCGCAGGCAGCACGGTGTTCGTTTTCCGCCTCCGGGAGCCGGATACCGAGCGGCCTTATCGGGTGTGGGGATATCCAGTGGTTCCAGCGTTGTTTGTGCTGGCTTCCGCGGCACTTCTCTATTACACGTTCACCGACAATCTGAAGAGTTCGGCGGGCGGGTGCCTGGCGATTCTGGCGGGCGTTCCGGTGTTCTACTTTTTTGCGCGGCGCCGGGCGGCGACACCGAAGTAATCGGTCGTATACCAAGAGTGGTTACCAAAGGACACGCGCAAGGGACACGTTTACCCCCCGCCTAATCTCCCATAAGGTGAAGACTCCAACCCCGAGCGCTCTCCCCAGCTTCGGGCCCCCTTTTGGAGTCATGGATGCCTACGCGCGATGGCGGTTTTCAACTCGGCCTGCTGCCTGAAAAGAAGTGGGACTGGCGGACTTTCGCAGCGAGCTACGGGATGGTCACGGGCCTGATTGTGCTGATGATAGTGGTCAGCATCATGACGTCCGACACGCTCATCACTGCGAGTTATCGCGTGATTGAACTGATACCGCGGCCGTCATTGAGGCCGCAGCGGCTGCCCAAGCCGAGACCGCAGCATGCAAAGTTGCTGCCGGCAGCACCAGTGTTCCAGACGCCGAAACTGACCGTGCCAAAGGAAGTCCGCGCACCCAAGCCGCAGCCCCAGGAGATTGAGCCACCCAAGGTGGCGATGAATACTTTCGCGCCGGCGATCTTGAAGGCGACTAGCGGAGCGCGTCCGGTGCTGATTCATACAGGGGAGTTCCAGGGAAGTTCGGTGGCACCGACGGTGAATGCTCCGATTGCGAAGGTACAGACCGGCGGCTTCGGCGATCCGAATGGACTGAAGCCGAGTGAGAACAGCAAGCCAAACGGCAAGCTGATGGCGGCCGCCGCGGGTTCGTTCGACATGCCGGTGGGGCCGGGACAAGGCAATGGGTCGGGCGGCGCGAAAGGGATTAAAGGAACGGTAGCGAGCGCGGATTTTGGCAGCGGCGTGGCAACTGCGGGACAAGGAGACGGGCGCAGGAGTGGTCGTGGCAGCGCGGGAGTGCAGAGCTCGGGTTTTGGATCGCAGGAGATCGCGCAGAACACGCCCCACATTCAGCGCGTGGATAGCGGCCCACCGACCACGCTAGTCGAGATCACTTACAAGCCGAATCCGGTCTATACGGACGAAGCCAGACATCTGCAACTGCAAGGCGAAGTCCTGCTCGAAGTGGAATTCGCAGCAAACGGGCAGTTACATGTAAATCGCGTGGTCCGGGGTCTGGGCCATGGACTTGACGAAGCCGCCGTGGCCGCCGCCAACAAGATGCGTTTCAAGCCAGCCTTGCGCAACGGGCAGCCCGTGGATTCGACAGCAATTGTGCACGTGGTATTTCAACTGGCGTATTGAAACTTTGGAGATGAGATTTATGCGGAAAGTTATGAAGACAATGAACGGGATGGTTATGGCTCTGCTAGCGGTAACGATGACGGCAGTGGCCCAGCAGCCGGTTGCGGCGACGCAGCCGGCACAAACGGCGGCTCAACCGAGCCAAGCTCCGTCAGGCCAGGCCCAGCCAGGGGAAGCTCAGTCCAACCTGGCGCCGCCGACCACGATGGACCAGGTTGTCGACCGCGTGATCGCGCGCGAGCAGGGCCTGATCAAGTTTCTATCGCCGCGCACTCCTATCGTGGAAACCTATCTGCAGAACCTGACGCAGGATCCGCAGCTAGGGCCGATTCCTGAGAATGATCACTATTTCCTCGGGCGCATGGACTTGAGTGACTCGATCGACCGGAGCGACTACCTTCAGGATAAAGGCAAAGACGAAGGCATGGAGAAGCATCTTCTCGGTGAGTTCACCAAGAGGTTCAAGTTTCAGTACCAGCCCCTGGGCTTTTCGTGGATGATCTTCGCCGACCGCAACGACTTTGACCGGCAGCACTACGATTTCCGCTACGCGCGGCGCGAGTTCCTGGGCGACGTGCGCTGCCTGGTGTTTGATGTGACGCCGAAAAAAGACGCCGGCCGCGGGCGTTTTCTCGGCCGTATCTGGGTTGAGGATCAGGACTTCAACATTGTGCGTCTGAACGGCACTTATGCACACCCAGCGCGCAATAGTTATTACTTCCACATGGACAGCTGGCGATTGAATTTAATCCCGGGTTATTGGGTGCCAGCCTATATCTACAGCGAGGAAGGCGACTTCACGGCCGGAGCCAAGAACAAGATCGCTTTTAAAGCGCAGACTCGTATGTGGGGATATAACTTGAAGACAAGCACAGCGAATGATGAACTTACCAACATCCGAGTGGACAGCGTTAAAGACGATACGCCGGCCGCACAGGATGCGACTCCGCTAGCCGCCGAGCGCGAATGGCAGCAGCAGGCGGAAGACAACGTGATCGAACGGCTGGAACGCGCCGGGCTGGTGGCTCCGGCGGGCGACGTGGACAAGGTGCTGCAGACCGTAGTGAACAACCTGGAAATCACCAACAATATCGAGCTGCCACGGCCCGTCCGGACGCGGGTTTTGATGACTTCTCCACTGGAGACCTTTAGCGTCGGTAACACGATTGTGGTGAGCCGCGGGCTGATCGACGTGCTTCCCGATGAGGGCAGCCTGGCCATGGTGCTTGCCCACGAACTGGCGCACATTGTTCTGGGACATAACCTGGGCAGCCAGTACGCATTCAACGACCGCATGCTGTTCTCTGACGAGGGGACTTACCAAAACCTCGGATTCAAGCACATTCCCGAAGAGGAAGCAGCAGCCGACAAGAAGGCCCTCGAGATGCTGAAGGCCTCGCCGTATGCACAGAAACTGGACTCGGCCGGACTTTTCATCAAGGCTCTGCAAGCGCGCGCTCCACAATTGAGCGCGCTGCTGCAGGCGCACCTCGGCAACAACATCACCGAGAACGGGACGGTGACGCGCATGGCGGCGCTTGCCACTTCCGCACCGGCGCTGGATTGGAATAAGCTCGACCAGATCGCCGCGTTGCCTTTGGGGGGACGCGTCAAGCTCAACCCGTGGGATGACAAGGTGGAGATCGTGAAAGCGCAGCCGGTCGCGATCACTTCGGCGCGCGACAAGATGCCGTTCGAGGTGACGCCTTTCTACCCGCGGCTTTCGCGTTATGGCACGGCGAGTGTGCTTCCGGCCACCACCGCAGCAACACCTACAACGTCAACAACCACTGCCAAGGCCAGTCCAACTCCGACCAACTGAGTCGGCTGCCAAGTTGAAAGAAGCACAGGGCCGGGACCGGAAGAAATTCCGGGCTCCCGCCCGTGTCTATTTTGGGGGTAACAGCAGCACCAGAAATAGTAACGATCTGAGATATAGCCACTTACGGTGTTTTGATTCTTATACACAAAATTGACGAACCTGTGACAACCGTGTTCCCGACCCTTTGCTACGCTACGCCCAAAGTACAAGAGCTTAGGAGGTGGTCGATGTCACGGATCATTCTAGGCGCTTTGTTGGCAATCACATTGATGGGTGTCGGATGCGGCTATGGATCACACAACTACATGACCGGGACAGGAATGCCGACAATCACACAACTCTCGCCCAGCAGTACCGCGGCTGGCGGGCCCGCCTTTACCCTGACGATTGAGGGCACAGGCTTTGGCACTGATTCCTTAGTGTATTGGGGCACGACGACACGCACCACTACCTACGTCAACACCACGCAGGTAACGGCGACTATTATGGCGGACGATATCATGAACGCAGGCACGGTACAGGTTTACGTGCACACGGGGGGCGCGAACTCAAACGCCATGTCTTTCGCCATTCAGTAACGGGCGGCGGTTGCGGGCCAGAACTAGAAATGAGATTTCAGATCGGCGAAGCGCTCCAGTGCCAGCAATCGTTGGTTGGGCGGAGCGGAAGCCAAGTCTTCGTGCTCCAGTATCCAGGTGTTGCCATGCGGGACGAAGACGGCGTGCAGGCCGGCGGCGAGAGCGGGATTGATATCAGACTTGGGACTGTTGCCGACCATCCAGGTCGTGTCCGCCGGAAGGGCGTACTTGGCGAGGGCGGAGCGGTAGGTCGTTTCGTCCTTCTCGGCTACGATCTCGACTGCGGAAAAATACTCTTTCAACCCTGAGCGCTCGACTTTGCCGCTCTGTTCGGCGAAGTTTCCCTTGGTCATCATGATGAGGTGGTGGCGCTCGCCGAGATATTCAAGGGTTTCGGGGACGCCCGCGAGTATTTCAATCGGATGATCGGCGATCTGGTGGGCAAAGCTGCGAATGCGTTCGTGCAATTCGGGAGTAACTGGGTCGACGGAAAGCTTCTCAAAGGTTTCAACCAGCGAATGAGCGAAGCTGTGCAGGCCATAGCCATGCTTGACGATGGACTCTCGCTCAACGTCATTCAGCACCAACCGAACCATCTCAGGCGTGTGCTCGCGATGGTCGAGGAACGAAATGAATTTTGCAATCGCCCGCTCGAAATAGATGTTGTTTTCCCAAAGCGTGTCATCGGCGTCGATGAGTAACGTCTGGGCGCCATTCTCTCCCCGCATGTATCCATGATAACGGCTCCGTGTCGGATTCGCGGCTTTGATAGACTTGTATTCCTATGACAAATTGGCGTATTAAAAGGATTTTGACGCACTCTTTCATGCACTATGGGCCGGCTTTATTTTTGATTCTGATGATGACAACTCTCAGCGCGGCGCAGTCGAAGAAAAAAGCAATGACGGGCTCGGCGGCGAAGAGCGGCGCTCCGGCGGATTTGCAAGTCGTGCCGGATCTGGCACAACGCCTGGCAAAATTCCGGCGCGTTCCAATGCCATTCCGGACGACCGGTCTGAGCGCCCGTGAGCAACAACTCGTTCACAAGCTGGTGGAAGCCTGCGGCTACCTGGAGAGTATCTATTGGCGGCAGAGCGATCCCGAGGGCCTGACGCTCTACCAGTCGCTTGCCTCGAGCCGGAACCCGCGCGATGTCGAACTGCGCCGTTACCTGTGGATTAACGCTTCGCGCTTCGATTTGATTGACCAGAATAAGCCGTTTGCCGGGACAGAACCGCCACCGCCGGGGCGAGGCTTCTATCCTGCGAGCCTAACCCGTGATCAGGTGGAGCAATACGTCAAGGAGCATCCGGATCAGAAGGCGGCGATCTACGATCAGTTCACGATTGTGCGCTGGCATCAGCAGAAACTCGAGACCGTTCCCTACCACATTGCGTTTCGCGCTTTTCTGGAGCCTGCGGCGAAAGCCCTGCGAGAAGCGGCCACGCTTAGTGGCGACGCGGCTTTCGCGAAGTTTCTGCGGCTGCGGGCGGACGCGCTGCTCAGCGATGATTACTTCGCAAGCGATCTGGCCTGGCTGGAGTTGAAGAATCCGAAATTCGACATCATTTTTGCTCCCTATGAAACTTATCTGGACGGACTGCTGGGCGTGAAAGGCTCATATGGCGCGGCGGTGATGGTGCGCAAAGAACGCGAGAGCAAAAAGCTGGAGCTGTTCCAAAAATACGTGCCGCAAATTCAGGACGCGCTGCCGCTCGCAGCGGAAGATCGGCCGTCGAAACATGGCCTGGAAACGCCGATGGAAGTGATGGATACTCCGTTTCGAGCGGGCGACCTGACGCACGGGTACCAGGCGGTAGCCGACAATTTACCGAATGATCCGCGGGTGCATGAACAAAAAGGCAGCAAGAAACTTTTCTTCAAGAATTTTATGGACGCGCGGGTGAACTACGTGATTTTGCCGGTCGCGCGCAAGCTGATGGAGCCGGAGCAAGCGGCAAAAGTGTCGGGCGAGGGGTATCTGCAGAGCACCATCATGCATGAGATCTGTCACGGACTCGGTCCGGCGTTCGCGCGCACGTCATCGGATAAGCTGGCGGGCAAAGTCGATATCCGGGAAGCGATCGGCCACCAGTTTAGCGGCCTGGAAGAAGCGAAGGCCGATGTGACCGGGATGTTCGCTCTGAAATGGCTGGTGGATCACGGCGCGCTCCCCAAAGAAAAACTGGAAGAGTATTACGCGTCTTATGTGGGTGAAATCTTTCGCACGGTGCGATTCGGAACGGCGGAGGCGCACGGGCAGGCGGAGATGATGGAATTCAACTATCTCTCGGAGCGCGGAGCAATTCGGCGGAATGCCAACGGGAGATATGCCATTGAGTACGAAAAGATGCCAGGCGCAATGGCCGATCTAGCCAAGGAACTGCTGGAAATAGAGGCCACGGGAGACCGCTCTCGTGCGGAGAACTGGTTCGCAAAGTACGACACGATGACGGAGGAGCTGAAGGCGTCACTGCAAGCGGCGTCGGATGTTCCGGTGGATATTGATCCTGTGTTTTCGTTTGCGGAGAAGGTAAGGTAGGAGGCTACTGGCTTCGAGCTACTGGCTCCTAAGCAAACCGCTTCGCCTCGACAAGCAGGAAGAACAACGGCTCGGGGATGACAGTTCTTTCAATTTTTGGCGGAATCCGGACGTCGCGTGCTTCGCTCGCTAGCAGCTAGAAGCCAGTAGCTAGAAGCTTTCTCTTACACCCACTCCACGCGCGGCGTCTGCGGAATGATCCCTGCCTTGTGTCCCATGTCGAGCAGGCGACGCACGGCTTCCCTGCCGTCTTCTCCGTAGTCGAGAGTGCGCTCATTGACGTACATGCCGACGAATTTGTCGGCGAGCTGGCTATCGAGATCGCGGGCAAACTGCATGGCATAGGCGAGCGCTTCTTCGCGATGATCGATGGCGTACTGGATGCTTTCGCGCAGCGCGTGGGTGACGCTGGCCATGGTTTCAGAGCCGAGCGAGCGCCGGATAGCGTTTCCTCCGAGCGGCAACGGCAGTCCGGTGACTTTCTGCCACCACTTGCCGAGATCGACGACGCGGTGCAATCCGGACTTGTCGTAGGTGAGCTGGCCTTCGTGGATGATCAGGCCGGCTTCGTGTTTCCCTTCGAGAATTTGCGGGATGATCTCATCGAAGGGAACAACTTCCACTTCGATACCGGGCGCGAACAGTTCGAGCGCCAGATATGCGGTGGTGAGTTTGCCGGGCACCGCGATTTTCTTCTGCTTGATTTCGTCCTGCGTAAAAGGCCGGGTGGAAACGAGCATGGGGCCATAACCGTCGCCCACGCTACCGCCACACGACATCAGCGTGTATTTTTCCTGAATGTAGGGAAAGGCGTGGAATGAAATCGCGGTCACGTCGTAGACGCCGTCTTGCGCCTGGCGGTTCAGCGTTTCGATGTCGCAAAGGGTATGGCTGAACTTCAATCCTGGCACGCGAACTTTGTTCGTGGCCAAGCCGTAAAACATGAATGCATCGTCGGAGTCCGGGCTGTGGGCCACGGTGATCTCGCGAACTGGAGAAGATACTGGACTCATAAGATTGCGTAATCCCGTTCTATAAACTTCGGTGTTAGGAGAAATCGGACTTCCGGCGCCCACCCCCTAAAAGGGCGAAGGTTTTCGGAGCAGTTTCGGCATCGCTACTAAAGCGATGCCCTGATACGAATCCAAAGTTCTTCAGCTCACCCTTACGAGGAAGAACGTTGGTGCCAGCGAGCGGCGACGCCCGCGGCCATCAGCACCTTGATGACTTCCGCAAACACGAACCAGTAGAGGCCAAACCTGATCGCCAGGGAAACGGAATGCGTGAGCACGGCAAGCCAACTGAGCCCGCTAGCGAAAAGCACCAATTCCGCGGCAACGGATGATAGCGCGGCCCAGACGAAACGGCGTGAATTTTGTTTCGAACCTTGTTTCGAACCTTGTTTCGAACTGTGCTCGTATATCCAGCCCGCGACGAATGCGACGAGCGGATAGGCCATGAGGAATCCACCGGTCGGGCCGAGGATATGGGCAATTCCGCCGCCGAGAATTGCGGAGGGGCTGAATACGGGCAATCCGAACGCACCTTCGACAAGATAGAGCGCGAGCGCCGCGAACCCGCGACGCGAGCCGAGTAGCAACCCAACGGCAAGAACTCCAAAGTTCTGCAACGTCAGCGGAACTGGTGTAAAGGGTAAGGGCACGGTCACGCGCGCGCACAAAGCGACGAAGAGGCTGGCGGCAACCACGATGGCCACCTGTTTCGCAATTTCCAGGGACCTTGTCGGCTGGCCGAGAACTTGGGTATCTACTCTAGACATGGCGTTCCTTCCTTGTGGCGGATGTCGCGGGCGATCAGGCCTCAGGCGGCGAGGAGTGGTCGAGGCCGTCGCGTTCCGCTCGGTGGGCCGCCGAGCGCTTCATTTGCCGCCGGACCCGCATGTAGAGCGCAAGCGCAACTGACACAACCACCACAGTACTGACTCCCAGGATGAGAAACCACCAGAGCATCCGCACAACGCAGTTAAGAATAGCAGATGAGCGGCGACAAATTTGTGCCCAGGATCACACAATAAAGATCACACGCTAAGGAAGAGCGCTGGGCAGCGGTCAGCTCTTCTTCGCCGGCTTGGCCAGCGCTTTGAGGCGATTCTGAACATTTTTCGAGACGCGCTCCAACCGCCTGCGAGCCAGCTTCGACCCCGTTGCTACCTTTTCGATGTTGGCAAAGGCATCGGGATTGTTGGTTTTCTCGCGAAATTCTTTAAGGAACGGATGGACCTTGGCGAAAATAAAGAACATTTCGCCGCTGCAACCGGGCTGCAGAAAGAGTTCCTCATTGAGCGCGCCATGCAGCACAAACGACGCAGCCATATCCCAATAGCCGCCGACCTGTCGAAGCCAGGCGTTCTCCTGGCTGGGAAACGAGTTCACAACTTTTATGAATTCGTCGGCGCTCTGCGGCCAGAATTCCGCCGTAAGCCAGTGTCTTGCTTTACGCATCTCCGCTTCGCGGCGGAGATCGTAGAGTTTCAGAATCAGTCCTGCATCGTGCGCGGTCGCTTTCTTTGCCATATTTTTCGCCTCGTTAGTCAATTTCCGAAATTTCGCTCTGACAACCGTGCCTTGCTCAAACCTTCGAAACGCCCGCGGTTGCGCCTTCGAGGCTGCGCTCGTAATCGCATTCCTTATTCGGGCACGCAATTACCGTTCCGTCTTTGCGGATTCGTTCGACCAGATATTCATGCCCGCAATCCGGACACTTCTCCGGGACGGGCCTCGCCGCCGAGGTGAACTTGCACTTCGGATAGTTTCCGCAGCCGTAAAAAGTGTTGCCCTTGCGCGCGCGTTTTTCGACGAGTTCGCCCTCTTTGCATTCGGGGCACTTCACGCCGATGAAGTTCTGCTTCACATATTTGCAGTCGGGATATCCGCTGCAGGAAGTGAACTCGCCGTAACGGCCGTGCCGCAGGATCAAGTTGCGTTTGCACAGTGGGCAAGTCTCATCGAGCGGAATGTCGGGCACTTTCTTGCCCTGATCGAGCCGCCGCGTCGTCTTGCAATCGGGATAGCCGGTACAGGCCATGAACTGACCGAAGCGTCCGCGCTTCAGCACCATGACGCGGCCGCAGTTTTCGCAGTACTCCTCCTGCGCCGTCTCCTGCAGATCGGCTGAGTCGAGGTCGGGCAGGTTGATGGGATTTTCTTTGGTGAACTTGCAGGTATCTGGATTTTCCTTGTCGTAAGTGCTGCACGCATAGAACGAACCGTGCTTGCCCCACTTGATGACCAGCGGCGCACCGCAGAGTTCACACTTCTCGTCGGTGGGTTTCTCCATACGCTTGATGTTTTCCATGTGCTTCTCGGCGTATCGAAGATCCTTGGAAAACTTCTGATAAAACTCGGTGAGCGCGTCGTTGCCGGTCTGTTTGCCTTCTTCAATCTCGTCGAGTTCTTCTTCCAGGCGCGCGGTGTATTGGAAGTCGAAAATATCTTTGAAGTTTTCGACCAGCAGATCGGTAACCACCAGGCCAATTTCGGTGGGAACGAACTTGCCGCCGACTTTCTGCGCGTACTGCCGCTCCTGGATGGTGCTGAGAATAGTGGCGTAGGTGGAGGGCCGGCCAATGCCGCGCTCCTCTAGTTCCTTCACCAGAGAAGCTTCGTTGAAGCGTGGAGGCGGTTCGGTGAAATGCTGCTCCGGGAGCAAAGACTTCAGCGTCAGCTTCTGTCCGGCTTCGAGCGGCGGGAGCTTGTGTTTTAGTTCTTCGTCTTCCTCGTCCTTGCTGTCCTTGGATTCTTCATAGCACTTCAGGAAGCCGTCGAACTTCATAACCGATCCGGTGACGCGGAACCAGAATACATCGCTGCTCGATTTGGCATCGATGTCGACCGAGGTCTGGTCGAACACGGCGGGGTTCATCTGCGACGCGACGAAGCGCTGCCAGATCAGTTTGTAAACCTTGAATTCGTCTTCCTGTAGATATTGTTTAACCTGGTCGGGATGGCGCATCGCCGACGTCGGACGAATGGCTTCGTGCGCCGCTTGTGCTTCTTTCTTCTCCTTGTATGTATTGGGCGACTCGGGCAAATAGTTGGCGCCGTACTCGCTGCCGATGTACTCGCGGACCTCGGTGATCGCCTCAGCCGAAACGCGGGTGGAATCGGTGCGCATGTAGGTGATTAAGCCGACCAGTCCCTCGTCGCCGAGCTCGACGCCTTCATAGAGGCGCTGCGCGATCATCATGGTGCGTTTCACGCTGAAGCGGAGTTTGCGCGAGGAATCCTGCTGCAGCTTGCTGGTAGTAAACGGCGGCGTGGCGTTGCGCCGCCGCTCTTTCTTTTCGGCTGAGCGGACGACCCAATCGGCCTTTTCGAGCGCCAGGCGGATTTTTTCCGCTTCCTCGCCGTTCGTGATTTCGATTTTCTCTTCGCCCTTGCCCAGGAAGCGTGCGTCGAACGCCGGAGGTTTAGCGGCGGCGAGATTGGCGTCGATCGTCCAGTACTCTTTTTTCTCGAAGGCTTTGATTTCGCGTTCGCGATCGACAATCAAGCGGAGCGCGACGGTCTGCACCCGTCCGGCGGAAAGCCCGCGCCGGACTTTATCCCATAAAAGAGGAGAGACCTGATAGCCCACGAGGCGATCCAGCACGCGTCTAGTTTGCTGCGCGTCTACCAGATTGCGATCGATGTCGCGGGGATGCTCGAACGCGGCTTTGACGGCGCGCTGCGTGATTTCGTTGAAGGTCACCCGGCGGATGCGTGCGCCATCTCCGATGTCGTCGGTCTTCTTTTTGGCGGCCTTCTTTCCTTTCTTCTTCTTGCTCGGGTCTTCGCCAAGTTCGTCGGCGAGATGGGCGGCGATGGCTTCACCTTCGCGATCCGGATCAGGCGCAAGGTAGATGTGGTCGGCTGACAGCGCCAGTTTCTTCAGCTTGGCCAAGACCTTTTCTTTTCCGGGAATGACGACGTATTCGGTTTCGAAATTATTTTCGAGGTCGACGCCCAGGCTGCTCTTGGGCAGGTCTTTCACGTGGCCAAAAGAAGCATCGACCGTGAATCCCTTGCCCAGATACTTCTGGATAGTTTTCGCCTTAGCCGGCGATTCGACAATGACTAGACCTTTGGACAATGGTTCCTCAGTTTTGCGGTATTGAATTTGAAGCTAGCACGAATTGCGGCCAGCTGTCAGCTATCAGCTCTCAGCTATCAGTTAAAAGACCTTCACTTTCGGCATCAGGGACGACAGCATCTTCTTCACCTCTACCACCTGCGTTGTAAGACGCTCGAACGCAGGATCGTGCAAATACCCCAGATCATGAGCAAGCAGAAATTGGTATTCAAGTTCGCTCGCGGACCCCATCGCAATCTGCAGAACCCGGGCCATCTCCGCATCGCCTTCAGCGATATTCATCCCGATCGACGCCGCTCGCCGGATCTGGCTAGTCAGACCAAAGATTTCATCACGTGGAAACACCTTGCTAGCCGCGCAGACGTCGAGAGTCAATCGATGTGACTTCTGCCACACTTGAAGATTGCGAAAACTCTGCACGAATCCTCCGCTTTTACTGATAGCTGACAGCTGAGAGCTGACGGCTGCCTCTAGAAGCTCTTCACAAAATTCTTCCCCGGCAACTGCCGCACTTTCCCATTCAGCTCCAACTCGAATAGCGCGGCGAAGATTTCCGAGGGCGACATTTCGGCTTCCAGTAATTCGACTAATTGATCAATGTGCGTGGATTCATCGGCTTTCAACAACTTGAGGATCTTTTTTTCGTGGGGCGACCTCACTTCGTCCGGAAATAGAGATGCGGTTGCCGGCTCGGGGGATTCATTCTGCATGGAACCAAGCGTCGCCTGCACGTCCGCCGGAAGCTCTTCCCACACGTCTTCCCAGGTGGCGACGAGCTTCGCGCCTTGCTTTATCAGCGTGTTCGGCCCCCAGGAATTCTTGTTGGTCACGTTGCCCGGGACGGCGTAAACGTCGCGGTTTTGTTCGAGCGCAAGGCGCGAAGTAATGCGCGTGCCGCTGTATTCCGCGGCTTCAACAACCAGCACGCCGGCAGACATGCCGCTGATGATCCGGTTGCGGATAGGAAAATTTTGCGGAGCCGGAAAAGTTCCTACCGGGAATTCGGAGATCAGCGCGCCGCCAAGAGCCACGATCTGTTCCGTGAGGCGCGTGTTCTCCTTCGGGTACATGACGTCAATGCCCGTGCCAAGCACTGCGACGGTTTTCCCCTTGGCAGCGACCGCGCCGCGATGCGACGCGGTATCGATGCCTCGCGCCAACCCACTGATGATCACCAAGCCGCGAGCGGCGAGGTCGGTGGAGAGGCGTTCGGCCATGCCGCTGCCGTAGGGAGTGGGGTGACGCGTTCCCACCATCGCAATGCCGGGCTGGGCCAGCACCTCGACGCTCCCCTTTACGAATAAGATTACCGGCGGATCGTAAATCTCCTTCAGCCGCAAGGGATATTCGGGATCGCTGAGTGAAGTAATTCTGGCGCCCGCTTCGGCCGTCTTCCCGCATTCCAGTTGCGCGAGTTCGAGCGACTTTCCGGTCGCGATCGATTGCGCGGAAACGGCGCGCATCCCGGTGGCTTCGAGTTCGGTCAGGCTGGCATTGAAGACGCGCTCAGCAATGCCAAAGTGTTCGACTAGTTTCCTGATGCGCGTGGGCCCCAATCCCGGGGTCAGGGCCAGCGCGAGCCAATAGGTGCCCTGCTGAGAAGCCGGATTATTGACCGCAACGGCCGCATTAGAAATGTCGCGTGACATATTGCGTGACGCTAGACCGCCACGGAAAACGCTGTCAAGGATGGCGCGCACATCACTTTTGGTAGAATTCGCAAACTGATGAGCCGGCTAAAGATCTCGGCCATTTCCTATCTGAACACGGCGCCGCTCATGTGGGATTTTGAGCACGGCGATGCGGGCCCGGACTTCGATATTTCCTATACTATCCCCTCGGCCTGCGCCGAGGATTTGCGCTCGGGAGCGGCCGATATTGGCATCATTCCAGCGGCGGCGTATGCGTCGGTTCCGGATCTTCTCATTATTCCGGACGTGGCGATTGCCGCACGGCGCGCGGTGCGGTCGATCCTCTTTGTGAGCAAAGTGCCCGTCGATAAATGGTCAACCCAGGTGCGCACGGTTGCGCTCGATACTTCTTCGATGACTTCGGCGGCGCTCGCCAAGATTCTGTTCGCCAAGTGGCTGGGCGGAGCGCGCGATTATAAGCCGATGGCTCCGGATCTGGATGCGATGCTCGACGCGTGCGATGCAGCTTTGCTCATCGGAGACCCCGCACTGCAGGTCGACCGCACACGCTATTTCACGCTCGATTTGGCCGAGGAGTGGCAGGCGCGCACGGGAAAATCATTCGTCTTCGCTTTCTGGGCGATTCGCAAGCCGGCACTAGCCGGACGTGATGGAGCAGCGATCGCGCAAATCTTCAAGAACTCACGCGATCATGGCCTGTCGCCGAAAAATCTTGAAACCATCGCGCAGGAGTGGGCGCCGCGCCTCGGCCTGACCGTCGAGTCCGTTCGCGTCTACCTGACGCGCAATATCCATTATTATCTCGACCCTCCGTGCCTGGAGGGGCTGGAGCTTTACTATCGGCTGGGCGCGGAGGTCGGAGCGCTGGCGCGAGCGCCGGGGCTTCGATTCGTCTAGACCTCATCAGCTCAGACCGATAACACATGCCACTTGAGCATTTGCTGCAATCGCGATTTGGCCGCAACCATCGACCCAGCCTGGACAAACTGTAGCAAGTCGATCAGGACTTTTTCTGTAACATGGTGTTTACGAGAGGGGCACCACGTCATGATCGAGCGATTTGATTTCTCCGATCTCCGCGAACTGTTTGCCAAGGCTAACGAGGAAAAGTCTGGCGACCAGTTGGCCGGCATAGCCGCGCGATCGGAACGAGAGCGAGTCGCGGCTAAACGCAAACTTGCGGACTTGACGCTCGGGGAAATTGTCCGGCAGCCGCTGATCGATCCTTCCCAGGACGATGTCACCCGCCTCATTCTTGAGACATGCGACGAGGAGGCTTTCCGCGCCATCTCAAGTATGACCGTCGGAGAATTTCGCGAGTTCCTCCTCGACGACGGGACTTCAGGCACTCAACTGCGGCCGCTTCAGAACGCCATCATCCCTGAAATCGCCGCCGCGGTAACCAAGCTGATGAGCAACAAGGATCTGGTGCTCGCGGCCTTCAAGATCCGCAACGTCACACGCTGCCGCAATACGATGGGAGAGCGTGGCGTGCTGGGCATCCGCGTGCAACCCAATCACCCAGCCGACGACATCGGCGGAATCCTTCTGGCTGCATTCGAAGGACTGCTTTATGGCTGTGGGGACGCTGTCATCGGTGTGAATCCGGCCACGGACTCGGTGGAGACCGTCAGCTCGATTCTTCTGGCTTTGAATCGCCTGGTGGATGCGTATGAAATCCCCACGCAGATCTGTTGTCTGGCGCATATCACTACGCAACTGGCCGCCTTGAAGCGCGGAGCGCCGGTAGATCTTCTTTTCCAGTCCGTCGCGGGTACGGAAGCGGCCAACCGCAGCTTCGGAATCACTCTAAACATGTTGCGCGAGGGGCGCGAACAAGTTCTCGAGCACCATCGCCAACGGGATGTCCGCTGGGCGGGGGATCACGCGATGTACTTCGAAACTGGTCAGGGCAGCGCTCTCTCCGCCGAGGCGGATCACGGAGTCGATCAATTGACGCTGGAAGCGCGAGCTTACGGAGTTGCACGGGCCTTCCAGCCTTTTCTCGTCAACAGTGTCGTCGGCTTCATCGGGCCGGAGTATTTGTACGACGAGCGGCAGATCATCCGCGCTGGACTTGAAGACCATTTCATGGGTAAGTTGCTGGGCCTGCCGATGGGTTGCGATGTCTGCTACACCAATCACGCTGCCGCCGACCAAAACTCAGCTGACAACCTGATGCTGCTCTTGTCGGCTGCGGGCTGCAATTACTTCATGGGGGTTCCCTGTTCCGACGATGTGATGCTGAATTACCAATCCACCAGCTATCACGACGCGTTGGCCGCGCGACGCCTCTTCCAGTTGCGTCCGGCGCCGGAGTTCCTTGCGTGGCTGCAGAGTATGGGGATCTATCGGGGCAGCGAACCGGCTCCCCTCGACTCGTCTGCGCGGCGGCAACTTATGCAGGGGTTGGAATCGTCGCTGGAGAGGGCAGTCTGAATGGCTCCCCGAGAAGATAAGAGAGAAGATAAACGGGAAGACAAGCTCGCCGCGCCCTACGACTTGCCCGAGCACGACTTGCCTGAGTACGGCCTGTCCGAGATCGTGAAGAAGGTACGCGCACAGACTCCGGCGCGCCTGCTGGCTGGCCGGAGTGGGGCAGCGTATCGAACCAATACTCAACTGGAGTTGCGCGAGGCGCACGCCGCCGCTCGTGACGCCGTGCGCGCGGAGTTGAATCTCTTCGCCGATCCCGGTGACGACTTCTTACGGGAATGGGGTCTGTTTGAAGTCTGCTCCCGGGCGACGAGCAAAGATGAATATCTTCTGCGCCCTGACTTGGGGCGTCACCTGAATAATGCGTCCCGGGCGGAGGTGAACCGGCGCTGCACCGTGGGACACGATTTGCAAATCGTGGTCGGCGACGGGCTCTCAGTGACCGCCGTTGCCATGCAGGTTCCTCGACTGTTGCCGCTCCTTCGTGAAGAAGCTAAGGCTCGAGACTGGAGTGTCGGTCAGATATTTGTGATTCGTTACTGTCGGGTAGGCATTCTCAATGAGATTGGCGAATTGTTCGCTCCCAAAGTTGCCGTCCTTCTGATCGGCGAACGTCCGGGGTTGGCAACGGCCGAAAGCCTGTCCGCTTACATGGCCTACCGGCCGAAAGCAGCGGACACTGACGCTAATCGGAACCTCATCTCGAACATTCACGCCCGTGGCGTGAGCACTGAGCGGGCCGCGCAGCGAATTCTAAATCTGGCGGCTTCGATGATGAAAGCTCAAGCGAGCGGTTGCCAACTTCGAGAAGAACTGCCGGCCCTCCTCTAGCCGGAACACCTGAGCTGATTCTTATGTATTGCAACTTGCCAGCCGCAAACCTGCTCTAATAGAGACGATGCACTGGCTTGCGATCGTCCTGCTCGCGTCGAAAAAGAGCGCCCTGCGATGGCTGATCCATCTTGGCGGCCCCAGCCTGATTTTGCTGGGCCTTGTCGACAACTCGGTCATCCCTCTGCCGGGGAGCACGGACATCGTCACCATTCTGCTCGCCGCGCACCATCGCGAGCCGTGGGTCTACTACGCAATCATGGCGACGGTGGGAGCCATCCTTGGCGGCTATCTTACCTACCGCATGGCTCGCAAAGGTGGCAAGGAAACTCTGGAAAAAAGGTTCTCAAAGAAGAAGACCGACAAGGTGTACGCAATTTTTTCGCGCTGGGGATTCGCGGCGGTCGCGATCCCCGCGCTGCTTCCGCCACCGTTTCCCATCGTGCCCATGCTTCTGGCCGCGGGTGCGATGCAGTATCCGACCAGGAAGTTTCTGACCGCTCTGGCCGTGGGGCGCGGCATTCGGTTTACCATCCTGGCCTATCTCGGGTTCCATTATGGCCGGCACATCGTAAATTTTTTCGCTCGCTACTACTGGCCTGTACTTATCGCTCTGATCGCTTTCTCAGTCGTGGGCGGGCTGTACGGCTTGTTCGAGTACAAGCGGAGACAGAAAAACAGCACGCCCAAGCCTGCTCGTCCTAAGGTGCAACCTCGTCAGCGGACGGCGTAGTCGGTAGCCGCGTGATGAATCATTCGGTCGAGAGAAGGGCGTCTCGGCGCCCAGCCGGGCCGGGGCTTCCGGCGCTCCACCATCAAATTCGCCTCCACCCTCTCTAACCAGTTAAAATAACCATTACCGTGGGGTGAAGAGGGATGTCCCTGACTAAACAGCAAGCTTTGGAAATGTTTCGGTCCGATGATCTGATCGGGATCGGCATGGAGGCGGACACGGTTCGCCGCAAGCTGCATCCCGAAGGCACTGTTACTTACATCATCGACCGCAACATTAATTACACCAACTTTTGCACGGAATATTGCACCTTCTGCGCGTTCTATAGTCCGCTGAAGGGGCCGGCGGCGAAGGAAGGATACATCCTCGATTTCGACACCATCTACGAGAAGATCCACGAGACCGTGGAACTGGGCGGCACCGGCGTGCTGATGCAAGGCGGCCTGCATCCCGATCTGAAGATTGACTGGCATGAGCGTATGCTGAGCGGCATCAAGCAACGCTTCCCGAAAATTCACCTACACTGCTACTCCGCTTCCGAGATTCTGGCGATTGCCGAGTACAGCAACCTCAGCGTGCGCGATACCATCGCTCGGCTGCGCGACTCGGGCCTCGATTCGATCCCGGGCGGCGGCGCTGAGATTCTTGACGACGAAGTCCGATACAAAATCGCGCGCCTGAAATGCCTGACTGCGGATTGGCTGCTGGTGCATCGCACAGCACATCAGCTCGGCATGCGCACCACTGCGACCATGATGTTTGGCGTCGGAGAATCCATCGAGCACCGCATCAATCACTTTCAGTGTCTGTACGATTTGCAGCAGGAGACGGGCGGGTTCACCGCGTTCATCCCGTGGAGTTTTCAGCCCGCCAATACGGCGCTCGGCGGACGCCGCTGGGATGAAGCTACGGCGGTTGAGTACCTGAAGGTGCTCGCGATTTCGCGGCTCTATCTTTCGAATTTTCTGAACGTGCAGTCCAGTTGGGTGACACAGGGGTTGAAAGTCTGCCAGATGGGCCTGCGCTTCGGCGGCAATGACGTGGGCTCGGTGATGCTGGAGGAAAACGTCGTCCGCGCCGCGGGCGTAACCAACTGCACAACCGAAGAAGAGTTGCGGCGCATCATACGCGATGCGGGCTTCCGTCCGGCGCAGCGCGACACGTTGTATCGGCAATATTTTCTGAACTGACGTGACATTGAATCGTTGAGACGGTGATTCAAGGACGCAATGATTCAATGATTCAATCCCCTGATGACCCGTTCTCTTGCCCTCGCTTGTTTCCTACTCACCGCCTTGCTACCAGCGAGCGCGCAGGAGCCTGGGTCAGCGGCGAAGGTGTCCTCGATTGCAGGCGCGGTGGTTAAGGAACCGAGCAGCGAACCGCTCAAGAAAGTTCTGGTGCAAGTCGTCGCGGAAAACCAGAAAGAGGGTGGATACTATACTGCCTCGACCGATGCCGAAGGCCATTTCCGCATCGAGAACGTCACGCCGGGGCGTTACCGGATCTTCACAGAGAGAACCGGGTTTGTCGGAGTGAATGGGCGCGGGCTCAAGTCTGACGTCAACGTGGTCACAGTTCCGGCGGGGCAGTCGGTGGAAGACCTGCTCTTCCGAATGTTGCCCACGGCGGTCATCAACGGCCGCATCACGGACGAAGATGGCGACCCGATGTCCGGCGTCAGAGTGATCGCACTCAGAAAAAAGCCAGGGAAAGCGTCGCACGAGGCCTTGGGGAGCGATGCGACCAACGACCTTGGCGAATACCGACTCGCCGGCTTGTTTCCCGGCCAGTATTCGATCATGGCCATGCCGCCTCCGGACTTCCGCGATTACGAAAAGCAGCAGGAAAAATCGCCGCAGAGCGACAGCCAAAGCGATGCCCAGCCCGATACTCGTTACGTCTCCACTTACTATCCGGGTACCTACGATGCCATGCAGGCTTCGGCTGTAACGCTTAAGGCGGACGACGAAATACCGGTCAACTTCACGCTGGTGCCGGCGCGAACGTATCGGATTCGCGGAATCGTCACTGGTGTCACACCTGGCCAGAAGCCGGTCGTCGAGTTGGTCTCTAAAGCGGGAGATGCTTACCGGGTAAATGCGAGTGAAATCGGGCCGGACGGGCAATTCGAAGTGCGGGGCGTCGCTCCCGGAACTTACTTGTTGAGGGCGGGGGCGGGCACGGGAACGCAGTTGCTCTCCGTGCATCAGGATGTCAGCGTCGTAGCCGCCGACGTGGAAGGGATCAAGTTAACTCCTCTGCCCTCCTTCACGATCTCCGGTCATCTCCACAGTGACGGCGCCGCGTGGGAGGATCTCACGCAGTACGTGGTAAACCTGCGCCGGGCCGAGTTGCCGGACGATCCAGGCTTCTTCATGTCGCAGGACTTCTTCGGGTCAAACGCGTCCGTGGACAAGCTTGGCAGCTTTGAATGGAAAGACGTGAGCCCCGGCACTTACATCGTGCAGGTGGAAGGCGGCGGTGGGCAGGGCAGCTTCTTTCTTAAATCGGTGACGCTCGGCGGGCGAGATATCGCAACCGGATTCACGGCGGTTGGGCCGGCGACGCTTGATGTAGTGGTCAGCACCAAGGGCGGCACGGTCGAGGGAATGGCCGTCGAAAAGGAAAAGGATTTGGACAACGATCATCCCGTGTCCAACGCCACCGTGGTAGCCGTGCCGGAGGAGAAATACCGCAAGCTTCCCGATCGCTTTGGGATCGGAGCGACCGATCAGCATGGACGCTTTACGATTCGCGGCTTGGCTCCGGGCAGCTACACGCTCTATGCCTGGCAGGATCTGGAAGATGGCGTCTGGCGCGACGCCGACTTTCTGAAGTCCCAGGAGGCCAACGGCACGACGGTGAAGGTGGAGGAGGGTTCTCATCAGAAGGTCGAACTGAAGCTTAGTCGGGCGGGTGAGGAGTGGCAGTAACAGGTCGTGGGTGGTTAGTGTTTAGTCGTTCGCGTGTTTGCAACGACTAGCGACCAACGACCACAAGAGCCGACGGCACTGACCGATCAGGTACAATGCTTGGTCTGCTGTCTTTCCTTTTGATTCATGATCCTGTCACGTTCATGCATTCTCGCTGTGATCCTTGCCTCCAAGGGTTTGGGCGCCTACCTTCGCCAGCATTTCTTGGACAAGACTTTCCAGGGGCTTTACCAGGTCAATGCGTTTGATCTGGCGCTGCTGATTCCCTATTTCATCGTACTGATCATTCTGGCGGCCTATGGAGCGCACCGTTACTGGCTGGTCTATCTTTATTACAAGCACAAAGAGAACAAGACCACGGAACCCGCAGCGCATTTTGATGAACTGCCGCGCGTCACCGTCCAGTTGCCGATCTTTAACGAACAATACGTTGTGGACCGGCTGCTCGACGCCGTCTGTCGGCTCGAATATCCGAAAGAAAAGCTCGACATCCAACTGCTGGACGATTCGACTGACGAAACCGTGGAGGTCGCCCGCATTCTGGTCGAGCGCTACGCCGCCTTGGGACATCCGGTCGCGCACCTGCACCGTGACAATCGTGAAGGCTTCAAGGCGGGCGCTTTGGAAGCCGGATTGAAGACGGCGAAAGGCGAATTCATCGCCATCTTTGACGCTGATTTTGTTCCGCCATCCGACTTTCTGATGAAGTGCATCCATCACTTCACCGATCCCAAGGTCGGCATGGTGCAGACGCGCTGGACGCACATCAACCGCAATTACTCGTTGCTGACCCAAGTCGAAGCCATTCTGCTCGACGGTCATTTCGTATTGGAACACTCAGGGCGGGCACGCAGCGGCGTTTTCTTCAACTTCAACGGCACAGCCGGCATGTGGCGGCGCTGCGCCATTGACGAAGCTGGCGGCTGGGAGCATGACACGCTCACCGAAGACACCGATCTCTCCTATCGCGCCCAGCTCAAAGGATGGAAGTTTGTTTATCTGCAGGACGTAGAATGCCCGGCCGAGTTGCCGGTGGAGATGACCGCATTCAAGACGCAGCAGGCACGATGGGCCAAGGGCTTGATCCAAGTCTCCAAGAAAATACTTCCCAAGGTGTTTGCGAGCAACGCATCGCGGCACGTGAAAATCGAGGCCGTGTATCACCTGACGGCCAACCTCAGCTATCCGCTGATGATCGTGCTTTCGGTTTTGCTGTTGCCCGCCATGATCATTCGCTTCTACCAGGGATGGTTCCAGATGCTCTACATTGACCTTCCCTTGTTTATGGCTTCGACGTTCTCCATCTCCAGCTTCTATCTGGTTTCGCAGAAGGAACTGTTTCCGAAAAGCTGGCTGCGATCGCTGCTCTACCTGCCGCTTTTAATGTCCCTCGGAATCGGACTGACCGTCACCAATACGCGCGCCGTACTGGAAGCGCTGGTCGGCAAGCAGACCGCCTTCGTGCGCACTCCCAAGTACCGCGTCGAATCGAAGAAGGATAAAGTCGGCGCGAACAAATACCGCAAGCGTTTGGGATGGATTCCGTGGATTGAACTCCTGATCGGAACGTATTTCGCGCTGGCGGTTTATTACGCCATCGACAACGAGAACTATTTCACCGTTCCCTTCCTGCTGTTGTTCGTGATCGGATACTGGGTTACGGGGCTGATGTCGTTGCTGCAAGGACGGTGGGCCGGACTCTCGGTGGGCTCGGAAACCCACAGCAAGCCATTCCCGGTCGGCGTGTAGTCATTGGATCATTGAGTCACTTCCAATGATTCAATGACTCGATTCAGGAAACTTGAAGTCAACGTTGATCCTGATCAGGTTCTTCACCGGTTTTCCATCAAGCTCATAAGGCTTGTACCGCCAGTGCTGCACTGCGTCCACGGCGGACTGGGCCAGCAAAGGCTCGCCCTCGACAACTCTGACATCGCGCAACGTTCCATCCTCCATGATCACTGCGGCCAGAACGACTCTGCCCTCCAGGCGCAACACACGAGCCTGGGCAGGGTAAACCGGCGGAACGCGGTGCACGAGTTGACCGCCGGAAACCCCGCGCGACACCGGCACACCGAGCCCGGGCAACGAAGCTTTCGCGGTGAGAACTCCGTTGAGAGGTGACTGGCCTGCCACGCTTTCAGGGATCGACAGCGGCTCGACCGAGGGGGGCGCATCAGAGTGCAACTGCGAGCGCGAGTCAGAATCCGATCCAGTTTTCGATCCATTCTGCGAATTGGGAAGCCCATACTTGACGACAACATCGGCAGCAACGCCGCCGGACGAGAGCGAGCGATCCACCTCAGCTCGATCTGCCTGAGTTTTCTTTCCCGTGACCGCGTCCACTTTCGAAGCGAACTTTACCGGAGATCCGGCTGAAGGCTTTTCGTTGGATGGAGACAGCAAGGATAGATACACCGATTCGCCGCCAGGATTCGCCTTCCACACCGTGTCACCATCGGGAGCATGCCCAATTGCAGCGTCGGAAGTAGCGGCGTCGACGTTGGCTGTGGTCACATTTGCAGGGCTAGCAGAAGCTGGCACCGCAGTCGCTTTGCCATCTGCCCGTTCCGGACCGCGCCACCCCAGCCAAATCGCCAGGGCAAGCAGCGCGATCGCCACGAGGCCTACGGCGCCCAAAACGAATGGCCGTGATCGAGTGAGTCGAGAAGCCTGAGCCCCGTCCCCGACACGGTCAGACGCTGGTGGCACACCGGACGGTGGCTTCTCAATCTCAGACGGAAGCTTCGGCGCGGCGGACAATGCGCTCTCCGGTTGCGACGTGCGTGCCCGCTCCGCAAGTACCGCAAGTTGCTGCAGAAGCGCAATGTGCTGTTCGGTGAAGGCTGCGGGCTTGGTGGAAAAAACTTCAAGGATTCCGTTGATCCCGCGCCAGCCGCGAATCGGCAGGACGGCAATCGAGCGCAAACCGAGGCTGCGGCAGACTTCCAGATCGACCAGCGGATCATTCTCGGTATCGGCGCAATGCTGGATTTTACCGGTGCGCAAACACTCGCCCGAAATTCCGGCCTTCACACTCAACTGCGCACCCAGAATGGGGGCAAGCTCGCCAGTGCGCGCGCGGCACACCATCGCCCCTTCTTTCCACATCGCCAGTGCGGCTCCAGAAGCGCCCGTCAGTTGTCGGGCGACATCTGTGATAGTCCCGAGCATCGGGTCCAGGCTGTGGTCCCCGGCTGCGATCAACTCCTTCAGGGACGACAGGACTGCCCTCTCGTTAAGATTCTCAGACATGTTGCCGGATGGGCTGGAGGAAGTCCCGGGCAAAGAATTGCGATCAGATGCACCAGGTACTTTGCCGGAGCGAAACGGCTTGGATTGAGGCACAGCCACGGGTCTCTCTCGGCCGGCGAACGGCCGGACCAAAACGCCAGCGGCTGGAGTGATTGCGCCGAAGTATGAGCCAACTTGGCGTGCCTGTCAAGGAAAGTCGCGAGCATCGGGTGATCTCACCATCGGGTCATCGCGTGATCGAAAAGTCAAAGGCCTTCATTGTTGAACTTTAGATGGCCCGATGTCCCGATGACTTTCGGTCGCACCAAACTAACCAATAATCGAGGCGTGGGCACGATGCTACGCTGATGGGGCTCTGGTTTCTCGCATGCACCTCCGCACGAGGCATTGCAGGGAGCCAATCTCAAGAAGCTGTTAAAGACAGTCGAAGCGCTGGCGGATTTGGGCCCCGAACTTACGGCGGACCGCGACTTCCGTCAAACCGCTCGCACCATGCTGACCGCCGTGATGGAAGCGGCGGGGGCGCGCGAGGCCGTCTTGTTTTCGTTCGGCGAACGGCCTTCCTTGCTGACCTCGGTCGATGCGCAAGGATTCGCGCTGCTGCCGGAACCGTCCGTGATTCCCCTGCTCCCCCGCCACGTGCACACTCTGGCTGCGGCCGCCGGCCCGGTGCTGCTCAATAGTTCCACATACGATGTTTTTCTGAGTTCGAACGGCAATGTCGCGCCCGAACTCTTCAAATGCATTTGCCCGCTCAAAGTCCGGGGAAAGCTCGCCGGCGTGATCGCCCTAGGACGCCGGGAAGGCGACGCGCTGTACGAAGAAGACGCGCTCGACGCTTTTGAGATGCTCAGCCACTACGTGGCGCTGGCCATTCAGAACCACACTCTCGGCCAGACACTCGCGCAACGGGTTTCGGAAAATCTGCGGCTGCTGGCCTCGCTGCACGGTTTCTACGACAACGCCCTCGAGGCTTTCGCCACCGCCATCGACGTCAAACACGTCAACATCCATGGACACTCGCTGCGGGTGGGCCGCTATTCACAGGCGATCGGCGAGGCCCTCGGCATGGACCCGGGCGATGTGGCGTCGCTGCGATCGGCGGGCTATCTGCACGACATCGGAAAAGTTGCCGTCGATAAGCGGCTGTTCGAAAAGCCTTCCACGCTCGACGCGGCGGAGTCCCGCGAGATGCGGGACCACACCGTCGTTGGCCATCAGATCGTCAGCCACGTGCAGTTCCCGTGGCCGCAGATTCCAGAAATCGTGCGCTGGCATCATGAACGCCGAGACGGGTCGGGATACCCGGACGGCTTGCATGGGGACGAAATGCCGCAAGCGGTCCGGATCGTAGCCTTGGCCGATACCTTCGATGCCATGACCAGCGAACGTCCTTACCGCCAACGCATGCCGGTCGGAGGCGCGCTTCAGGAATTAATCCGCATGAGCCCGCAAAAATACGATCCCCATGTGCTGCAGGCTTTACTGATTCAGGTGCGGCGGGACGCGGTCGGGACCAACCGCATCCCTATCCTGGACCCTGACGTGATGCACCTTTCAGCTACGGACGTGGACCAACTGGCCTCCACCCTGCAACACAGGATCAGCCAGGATAGGATTTTTCTCACCTAAAATTCCCCATTCCTCCGACGGTAGAGACTGGGCTTACCCCGCCTCCGGGGAGACGGGGTGAGCCCGTTTTCAACAGAAAAAACTGAAGTTGACTATCCAAGTTTTGGGTGTACAATCTCTCGCTAGTCTTTTCAGGCCTCTTTTTTGTTTCCGATCACGTTGTGAATTTGGGGCAAGTCAACACAGTCGTAATCCATATAGCTAGCGCTGATTTCATCTAAATTCAGCGTCGGGCCAATGCCAGCCGTTTGGCGAGGGGAGCAATGATGGCCGTCAGTGACCAGTCTATCGCCACCACCGGTACCCAGCTTGATCAGCTGTGTATCAACACCATCCGAACGCTTTCGATTGACGCAGTCCAGCAGGCCAAGTCCGGGCACCCGGGCACGCCGATGGCGCTTGCGCCGGTGGTCTACACGCTTTGGAACCGGGTCATGCGCTTCGATCCCCAGGATCCGATCTGGCCCAACCGGGATCGCTTCGTGCTCTCGAACGGCCACGCCTCAATGCTGCTCTGGTCGGTGCTGCATCTCACCAAGACGCAGGCGGTCAACGCCGAGTATGAGTCGCTGGGGAAACCCTCGGTTTCGCTCGACGATATCCGCAACTTCCGCCAACTCGACAGCCGGGCCCCCGGCCACCCCGAGTACCACTGGGTCTCGGGCGTCGAAACTACGACCGGCCCACTCGGGGCGGGCGTCGCTACCAGCGTCGGCATGGCCATTGCCCAGAAGTGGCTCGCGAGCCACTACAACCGGCCGGGCTTCGAGATTTTCGACTACAACATTTATTCCGTGTGCGGCGACGGCTGTATGATGGAAGGCATTGCATCGGAAGCGGCGTCCCTCGCTGGCCACCTCGGCCTCGATAACCTGTGCTGGATCTGGGACAACAATCACATCACCATCGAGGGGAACACCAACATCACGTTTACCGAGGACGTCGCGGCCCGGTTTCTGGCTTATGGGTGGAACGTCCTGCGGGTCGGCGACGCCAACGACATCGACCGCATCGAGAACGCTCTGGAAGTTTTCCGGAAGACGAAGGGGCGTCCGACGTTCATCGTCCTCGACAGCCACATTGGTTACGGCTCTCCCCACAAGCAGGACACACCTGAAGCTCACGGCGAGCCGCTTGGGGACGAGGAGTGCCGCTTGACCAAGCGCTCCTACGGATGGCCAGAGGACGCGAAGTTCCACGTTCCTGACGGCGTCTACGAACACTTCCAGGCTGGCATCGGGGCACACGGCGCATCGGCTCACAAGGATTGGATCAAGCTCTTCGACGGGTACCGAGCGAAATATCCCGACTTGGCGGCCGAGATCGAGTTGATGCAGCGACGCGATCTCCCGACGGGCTGGGACCGCAATCTCCCCGTTTTTCCCGCGGACCCGAAGGGCCTCGCCGGGCGGGAAGCCTCGGGCAAAGTGCTGAACGTGCTCGCCCAAAATATTCCCTGGTTGCTCGGGGGCTCGGCAGATCTTGGACCCTCGAACAAGACCGTGTTGACTTTCCCCGGCGCGGGAAACCTCCAAGCCGACAGTCCGGGCGGAAAGAACCTGCACTACGGCATCCGGGAGCACGCGATGGGAGCCGTTGTGAACGGGCTGTCGCTATCCAAGCTCCGGGCATACGGCGCAACCTTCTTTATCTTTAGCGACTACTTACGACCGGCCATCCGGTTGTCGGCCCTGATGGAGTTGCCAACCATCATGGTCTTTACGCACGAGGCCATGAGCGACGGAGAAGATGGCCCAACCCACCAGCCGGTGGAGCATCTCGCGTCGTTACGCGCCATGCCCGGGCTGGTGCTGTTGCGGCCTTGTGACGCCAACGAAGTAGTTGAGGCTTACCGCTACATTATGCAACTGCGCCACGAGCCGGCGGTGCTGGCGCTTTCGCGCCAACCACTCCCGACCCTCGATCGCAGCAAGTATGCGTCAGCGTCGGGAGTCGCCAAGGGTGCCTATGTGCTCGCTGATGCTCCTGGTGGCAAACCGGAAGTGATCCTCATCGCCTCAGGCAGTGAGGTCCATCTTGCGGTCGAGGCTCACCAGAAATTGCTGGCTGAGGGCATCCGCTCGCGGGTTGTCTCCATGCCGTCCTGGGACATTTTCGACCATCAGACGAAGGAGTATCGAGACAGCGTGCTGCCACCCGGTGTAACGGCTCGCGTTTCGATCGAGCAGGGTTCGACTTTCGGATGGGAACGGTACGTCGGGACTTCGGGGCGCACCATCGGCATGAATACATTCGGAGCGTCCGCACCACTGAAAGAACTCCAGAAGAAGTTCGGATTCCATCCCGAAGAAGTGGTGACGGCAGCAAAAAATCAATTGGGCAGGAAGTAGAGCATGAGCATCGTGCTGGATCACGAGATCACGGGTCCAGATCCGGTGATCTCACCCAAGGCCGAGAGTGCAAGCCGAAGCTCACCTCTGGGAAACACGGTGCGGGATAAGCATGTGATCCCCATTGATCCATCTGAAAGTGATCCATTTGAAAGTCGCCGCTACCGAAATTGTTTCGCATTGACGCGAACGGGGATTGGGCTATAATGGCAGCCGCTTCTTGGGGTCAAAGAGGAAATCCCGAATTGATGGCCATCAGTGACCAGTCTATAGTCAGCACCGGTACACGGCTCGATCAGCTGTGTATCAACACGATTCGCACGCTTTCGATGGACGCGGTGCAGAAGGCGAACTCAGGGCATCCGGGGACGCCCATGGCGTTGGCTCCTGTAGCATACTGCCTGTGGCAGCAGTTTCTGCGCTATGACCCGGAAAATCCAATCTGGCCGGACCGCGACCGCTTCGTCCTCTCCAACGGACACGCCTCCATGCTGCTCTATTCCCTGATTCATCTGGCGGGCGTGAGGGAAGTTAGTCCTGAGGGCAAGATTCTTTCGACGCCGGCGCTCTCGCTCGATGAGATCAAGAATTTCCGGCAACTGGGCAGCAAGACGCCGGGGCATCCCGAATACGGTTTGACCTCGGGCGTCGAGACCACCACGGGGCCGCTCGGACAGGGCGTCGCCAACTGCGTGGGCATGGCCATTGCCGGGCGTTGGCTGGCGGAGTACTTCAATCGTCCGGGATTCGAACTTTTCAACTACAACATTTGGGCGATTTGCGGCGACGGCGACATGATGGAAGGAATTTCCGGTGAAGCGGCGTCGATCGCCGGACACCTGAAACTTTCGAATCTATGCTGGATTTACGACAACAACCACATCACCATCGAAGGCGACACCGACCTCGCCTTCGACGAAAATGTGGGCGCACGGTTCGCGGGGTATGGCTGGGATGTCTCGCATGTCCACGATGCCAACGATCTGGTTGCGCTGTCCGACGCCTACAACCATGCGCTCGGCGTAACGGATCGCCCCAAACTGATCATCGTGGACAGCCACATTGGCTTCGGCTCGCCCCACCGGCAGGACACGAGAGAAGCGCACGGCGAAGCCCTCGGCGAAGAAGAGGTCAAACTGACGAAGCGCGTGTACGGCTGGCCGGAAGACGCCAAGTTCCTGGTGCCTGACGGAGTCTGCGAAAACTTCCGTGACGTCATGGGCAAGCGCGGGCGGCAGCTGAGCGGCCGGTGGAACGCGCTTTTCAGCGCGTACAGCAAGCAGCATCCCGATTTGGCGGCTCAATTTGAGCGCATGCAGCGTCAACAACCCGCCGACGGATGGGACAAGGAACTCCCCACATTTGCGCCCGATGCCAAAGGAGTCGCAACCCGCGATTCGTCGGCCAAAGTGCTGAACGCAATCGCCAAGAACGATCCCTGGCTCATGGGCGGCTCGGCCGACTTGTATCCATCGACGAAGACGCGGCTCACCTTCGAGGGTGCAGGCGATTTCGAAGCGGATCATTACAACGCCCGCAACTTCCACTTCGGCATTCGCGAGCACGCGATGGGCGCGATCGTAAACGGCATGGCGCTGTCGAAGATCCGCACCTACGGCTCGACCTTCCTCATCTTCAGCGACTACATGAAGATGCCGATCCGCCTCTCGTCCATCATGGAAGTCCCGTCAATCTGGATCTTCACCCACGATTCCATCGGCGTCGGCGAAGACGGACCGACTCATCAGCCGATCGAGCAATTGATAACCCTGCGAGCGGTTCCGGGGCTCATGACCCTGCGTCCCGCCGATGCCAACGAGGTCGTCGAAGCGTGGAAAGTGATCATGAAGCTGCAGAAGGAACCGGTAGCGCTGATCCTGACGCGGCAAGTTTTGCCGACCTTCGATCGCACGAAATACGCATCCCCGGCGGGCGTGGCTCGCGGCGCTTACATTCTGGCCGACGCCGAAGATGGCAAGCCGCAGGTCATTCTCATGGCTACGGGCAGCGAGGTTTACCTCTGCCTCGACGCCTACGAGAAACTCAAAGCGGAAGGCGTTCGCGCCCGCGTAGTCAGTATGCCGTCGTGGGATTTGTTCGAGCATCAGGACCGGAGTTACCGCGACCAGGTGCTGCCGCCCGATGTCACCGCGCGGGTCGCGGTCGAGATGGCTTCGACCTTCGGCTGGGCACAATACACGGGACCGAAAGGACGGATCCTCGGCATGCGTACCTTTGGAGCGTCGGCGCCGCTCAAGGATTTGCAGAAGAAGTTCGGCTTCACTTCCGACGCCGTGATTCAGACGGCGCGCGAACTGCTCGGGAAGTAATGGTCTGTTAATGTCGGGCAGTTATACTTGCTGCCTCACTAAGTTTAGGAGATGTTTATGAATCCAGTAGGAACGCTCGACACCGCAAAAGCCGCCAATCCCCTCACCCAGCTCATATCTTTCGGCCAGTCCATCTGGCTCGACTACATCCGCCGCGATCTGCTGACGGGCGGCGAACTACAGCGCTTGATCACCCAAGACGGCGTGCGCGGCGTGACTTCGAATCCCTCGATTTTCGAGAAAGCCATTGACGGCTCGACCCTGTACCAGGATTTTCTGGACAAGCTCGCCACCCGAACCGACCTCGACGCCAAGGGCCGCTATGAACTGCTGGCCATTCGCGACATTCAGGACGCAGCCGACGTGCTCCGCCCCCTGTACCTGAGTTCGAAAAAGCGCGACGGCTACGTCAGCCTAGAAGTCTCCCCGTATCTCGCTCATGACGGGAGCGGCACACTCGATGAGGCGCGGCGTCTGTGGAAGTCTGTGGCCCGCGAAAACGTGATGATCAAGGTCCCGGGCACAGCGGAGGGGATTCCCGTTTTTCGCCAGCTCATCAGCGAGGGTATCAACGTCAATGTGACGCTGCTGTTCGCCCAGTCAGTTTATGAAGAAGTCGCCGCGGCCTACATTGACGGGGTTGAGAAGTTTGCCGCGACCGGCGGCGATGTAAGCAAGATTGCCAGCGTGGCCAGCTTCTTCATCAGTCGCATCGATTCGCTGATCGACTCCATGCTGGACGAAAAAATAAAGAAAGAAACAGACCCAGCCCGCGTTGTGATGTTGCAGAGCATCCTGGGGAAGGTCGCAATTGCCAACGGCAAACTGACCTATGAAGCCTACCAGCGCATCTTTTCTGCTCCGCGCTGGAAGGCGCTGGCCGCCAAGGGCGCACAGACACAGCGCGTGCTCTGGGCAAGCACCAGCACCAAGAACCCGCATTATCGCGATGTGGTTTACATCGAGGAATTGATCGGACCCGACACTGTCAACACCGCTCCTCCGGCGACCATCGAGGCCTTCCGCGTTCATGGCAGGCCGCGCCAGAGTTTGACTGAGAACGTGGAGGGCGCGCAGAGAACGATGGCTGATCTGGCCAGCGTTGGCATCTCTATGAAAGAGGCCACCGACAAGTTGACGGCAGACGGCGTGAAATTGTTCGCCGACGCCTTCCGTACCCTGTTGGATGCGGTCGAGAAGAATACAAAGCGCAAGGCGTCGTGACGGTACTCGGCTTCGGACCACGCTTCTTGCAATCCGCCGAACATAAGCGTGGCCCGAACAGCGGCATGTTCCTGCAGATCACCTGCGACGATTAACATTTGCAGGTGCCCGGGCAGAAATTCGTGAAAGCGGACCTCAGAAAACCAAGCGAGTTTGTGCGCGAACAGTTGTAAGCAGTGCGGACGTTGATGGGCAGGCGTTTCAAATACGAACAGAGCCGGCGCGTAGCGCGGCCAATGAAAAGGAGCTCAAATGCAACTTGGAATGATAGGGTTAGGGCGCATGGGCGCCAACATGGTTCGCCGCCTGGTGCGGAATGGACATGAGTGCGTTGTATTTGACCACAATGCCGCCAGCGTCAAACAACTGGCTAGCGAGGGCGCTGTCGGCGCCAGTTCGCTGGATGACTTCATTGGCAAGCTGAAAACGCCGCGCGCTGTGTGGCTGATGCTGCCCGCCGCTGTCGTGGACGGCACGCTCAAAGAGCTTGCGTCCAAGCTGCACAAGGATGACATCGTCATTGACGGCGGAAATTCCTACTACATTGACGACATCCGGCGCGCGAAGGAACTTGAGCGTTCTGGCATTCATTACGTGGACGTCGGCACCAGCGGCGGCGTGTGGGGACTGGAACGCGGGTATTGCATGATGATCGGCGGTCCAAAGGCTGCCGTGCAGCGGCTCGACCCGATTTTCAAGACTCTTGCCCCTGGGCGCGGCGACGTGCCCCGCACCGCCGGCCGCGAGAAGATGACGGGCACCTCGGAAGATGGTTACCTGCACACCGGGCCAGTCGGCGGCGGGCACTTCGTCAAGATGGTGCACAACGGAATCGAATACGGGCTGATGGCCGCTTACGCCGAAGGGCTCGACATCCTGAAGCACGCCAACGCCGGCAAGCAGACGCAGACGGTAGATGCGGAAACTACGCCGCTGCGCACTCCCGAGCACTACCAGTATGACTTCAACCTTCCGGACATCGCCGAGGTCTGGCGCCGCGGCAGTGTGGTTGCGTCGTGGTTGCTCGACCTGACCGCGAGCGCCCTGGTCGACGAGCCTGAACTGGGCAAGTTCTCTGGACGGGTCTCCGATTCCGGCGAGGGCCGCTGGACGATCCTGGCGGCGATCGACGAAGGCACCCCATGTCCTGTGCTGACCACCTCGCTGTACGAGCGCTTCAGCTCGCGTGGAAACGGGACGTTTGCCAACAAGCTGCTCTCCGCCATGCGATTCCAGTTTGGAGGGCACCTGGAGAAGGAAGAGGAACCGAAGGCGAAGATAGCGTAACAAACTGGGCGGCTACGGGCTTCGAGCTACAGCAATATCTGCTCTTCTAGAAGCTCGCAGCCCGTAGCCCGTAGCTCACTTTCAAGAGGAAACCATGGCTCAGATAGAAGTTGTGCCCCCGGTAATGAAACCGCCAGTCGGACGCGTAGCTGATCCGTGCGTCATGGTGATTTTCGGATATGCCGGCGACCTCACGCGCCGCAAGCTGATTCCCTCTCTCTACAACCTCGCCGCCCAGCAATTGTTGTCGCGCGAGTTCGCCGTGATCGGCATGGGCCGCAGCCCCATGAGCAATGAAGACGCGCGGAAAGCGCTCACCGAAGATATTAAAAAGTTCGCCACCAACCCCGTTGATCCCGATTTGTGGGAGTGGTTTTCCCGACGCGTAAATTATACGACTGGAGAGTTCGACGATCCCGCTACCTACGACAATCTGAAAGCACTGGTTGCCAAGGTTGACCAGGAACACAACTGCCACGGCAACTGTTTCTTTTACCTGGCCACCTCGCCCAGCTTCTTCGGCAGCATCGTCGAGCGGTTGGCGAAAGTTGGCCTCATGACCGAAGGCGATGGCCATTGGCGGCGGGTGATTATCGAAAAGCCTTTTGGTCGCGATCTGCAGTCCGCCAAGGCGTTGAACGCTCAACTGTTAAAAGTTGCCTCGGAAAGCCAGATCTACCGCATCGATCACTACTTGGGAAAAGAGACGGTGCAGAACATTTTGGCGCTCCGTTTCGCGAACGGTATTTTCGAACCCATCTGGAATCGCCGCTACATTGACCACGTTCAGATTTCGGTCGCCGAAACCGTCGGCGTCGAAAAGCGCGGCGGCTACTACGATACGGCGGGTGCCACGCGCGATATGGTGCCCAATCACATCATGCAGCTCATCACTCTGACTGCGATGGAACCGCCGATTTCGTTCGAGGCGAACGCGGTGCGCGACGAGCAAGCCAAAATCCTGCATGCCATCCAGCCCTTCACCGACGAGGACGTGCTCACCAAGACAGTCCGCGGGCAATACGGAGAAGGCATCATGAACGGCGAGCGCGTGCCCGCTTACCGCTCTGAACAAGACGTGCCGCCCGACTCGCGCACGGACACCTATGTTGCCATGCGCCTGATGATCGACAACTGGCGTTGGGCGGGAGTTCCCTTCTATCTGCGTACCGCCAAGCGCATGCCCGGCCGCAGCACGCACGTCGTAATTCAGTTCCGGCAAGCGCCCTTCATGCTCTTCCGCGAAACCCAGGTTCAACACTTGATGCCCAACCAAATGGTGCTGCATATCCAGCCGGAAGAGGGCATCTCGCTGCGCTTCGCCGCCAAAACTCCCGGGACCACCATGCAACTGGGCGAAGTAAATATGGACTTCAACTACGAGGACTATTTCGGGACCAGTTCCGCGACCGGCTACGAACGGCTGATGCATGACTGCATGATCGGCGACGCTACGCTGTTCCAGCGCGCCGACATGGTGGAGGCCGGTTGGGCCGTCGTCAATCCAGCGCTCGATGTCTGGAAGGCGCTGCCTCCGCGCAATTTTCCCAACTATGCCGCTGGAACCTGGGGTCCCAGGGAAGCCGATGAAATGTTGGAGCGCGACGGCCGGCACTGGAGAAATTTCGACAAATGATTCTCGCCGGAGATATCGGCGGAACACACGCACGCCTCAGCTATTACCGGCAGGATAACGACAAGTTTGCCGCTGTCCACGAACACGTCTTTGACAGCCGGGAATTTCGCGGGCTGGATGAGGTTGTGCTCAAGTTCGTCTCCGAAACCGGCGAGCGGCCAACCATCGCCAGCTTCGGTATCGCCGGTCCGGTGCGCAATGGACGGGTCGAAACTCCCAATCTGCCCTGGGTCATCGAGTCGTCGCGCTTGGCGCGGGAACTGCAACTCGATTCGGTCGAGCTGATCAACGATCTCGAGGCGCAGGCTTGGGGAATCCAGTGTCTGGGGCCGTCCGACACCGTCGCTCTCAACCATCTTTGCAATCAAAATCCCACCGGCAATCAGGCCGTAGTTGCGGCAGGAACGGGCTTGGGCGAAGCTGGCCTCATCTGGGACGGAGAGCACCGGCACATTTTCGCCTGCGAAGGCGGGCATTGCGACTTTGCTCCACGTAACGAACTGGAAATCGGACTCCTCCGCTACCTGCTCGCTCGCTTCGGACATGTCAGCTACGAACGCATCGTTTCCGGTCCCGGCCTGGTCAACGTGTATCTGTTTCTCAAGGACACGCATCGCGGCGAAGAGCCGCAATGGTTGCGCGACGAAATCGCGGCCGGCGATGCTGCAGCGGCCATCTCCCGAGCGGCTGTTTCCGCGAAGGCGCCGCTGGCCGAGCAGGCGCTCGACTTGTGGATTTCGATTTACGGCGCCGAGGCGGGCAACATGGCGCTGAAGATCCTGGCAACCGGCGGCGTTTTCCTGGCGGGAGGAATCGCCCCGAAGCTTCTGGCGAAGCTCGCTGGCCCGCTGTTCATGGAGGCGTTCTTCAATAAGGGACGCCTGCAGCCGCTGCTCGAAACCATTCCGGTGCGCGTGATTACCAACGGAAAAACCGGCCTGCTCGGAGCCGCCTGCTACGGCGCTCGTCGCGCCCGCGCCGCCGCCAAGAACGTCAGCGCGCACGGCGTGGCGTAAACATAAATGCCGTCGACTCGATCCATTGAAGTGCTGGCCAACGCTGGCGATCTTTTTCACGCCGCCGCCGAAGAATTTGTCCGCGTGGGCCGCTCCGCCATCGGCGCCCAAGGGCGATTCACGGTGGCGCTCGCTGGCGGCTCCACTCCCAAAGCTCTCTATTCCCTGCTCGCCGCCAATTACGCAAGCTTTGCCTGGAACCGCGTCTTCTTATTCTTCGGCGACGAGCGCCACGTTCCACCCACCGATCCCCAAAGCAATTATCGGATGGTGAACGAATCGTTGCTGACCAAAATCACGATTCCTGCCGAGAACGTTTTCCGTGTGACCGCTGAGAATCCCGATGCCGCCGCGGCTGCCTTGGAATATGAAGAGCGGATCCGCCGCTTCTTCGAACTGAAATGTGGTGAATTCCCGCGCTTTGACCTGATTCTGCTTGGCATGGGTCCCGATGGCCACACCGCTTCGCTCTTCCCCGATTCCCCGGCGCTCGACGAACAGTCGCGCCTGGTGGTCTCTAACTGGGTCGCGAAGTTCAAGACTGACCGGATCACCTTTACCTTCCCGGTGCTCAATCACGCCAACGAAGTGATGTTCATGACCAGCGGCGCGGACAAGGCCGACATGCTGCATCAGGTTCTCGAGGGCAAGAACACGCCTCCATTCCCCTCGCAAAGAGTGCAGCCCTCTGATGGAAAATTGTTGTGGATGATCGACGAACCCGCCGCCGCTAAGCTTGCTCGCTGAAGTCCACTTGGCGGCCTAACTGTTCTTCCTGCCTCTGGGCGGCACGGCTGAAGCCGTGCCCCACCCAGATCGATTCACGCCAGCCGCGTTCTACTTACTTACGGCGCGACTGGCGACGACCCAGCCGGTCGAAGTCCTCTTACAAACAAATTCAACGGCCTGGGTTGGGAACTTGTTCATCCTTCCACTACTCATGTAGGTCACGGTCTCACTGCACTGATAGTGGGCTGTATCTCCTGAGATGGAAGGAGGTTCAACACACCGATCCTGAAGCACTACCTTCTGGGTTAACTTGAAGATGGTATCGAGCGCGTTCTTTTGTTTTGTGTTGCCAGCTAACGAAGGCCAGGCCTTGGTCAGTTCGTCGGTGTTCCTGAGTTCGTAGGCAGCCTTAAAACTGTCGATGCACTGCTTTGCATCGGAACTTGGCGCCGTCGTTGACGCAGTCGTCGTTGACGGAGCCGTCGCTGGCGCAGCGGGGGAAGCAACGTCGATTGTCACCTGCTTTGAATCGGTCCCGCCCGGACCCTTGGCCATCAGAGTGTACGTGGTTCGACTGTTCGGCTCGACTTGCCTGGAGCCGTTCTTCTCGACGCGGCCACCGTCGATCGAGACCTCGTCCGCGCGCTCGGTCTGCCAGCTCAATTGCACCGACTGGCCTGGCTGGATCGACGACTCGCTGGGAGCGAATAAGGAAATCACTGGCTTCGACTTAGGAATTTCTTTGAGTTCTGCGGCGACCGAAACCTGTTTGCCTGATTCTGCAGTGGCACTCCCGGACCACGGCTGATAGCCGTCCAGCTTTGCTTCGATACTGTGGCGTCCAGGATCCACTTTCTGTACCAGGCGGCCTTCCGGGGGAACGGTTCCGCGAAGCTGTTGGTCGATAACAACGCTTGCTCCGGGCGGGGCTTGCACGGTGAAGTACGCGGGCGCCGGCGCCAGTGCCAGTTTTTGGACTTGTTCCTTCAGCTTAAGTGTTGTGGATATCCCTCCCTTTGCAATTTCGATTTGTTCCGACGAGTCCTCATAGCCTTGCTTGCGCAGAATGATCGCGTGGTTCCCTACGTCGTATTTACCTTCATAGTTCTTATTGACGTCCGTAAGTCCCTTTAAGTTGCCATCGACGTAGACTTCTGCCCCGCCCACATTGGCGTGAACGATCAGAGTACCTTGGTCGACAGGAGCGGGAGGCGGATTTGGAGTAGCCGTTTGCGCTGGCGCTTGTATATCCAGCTTCACCGTCGGCAGCGACTTAGTGTCTGCGGCGACGGACACCAGCTGTGTGACCGGGTCGTAGCCGTCCCGTTCGACTCGCAATTGATACGTTCCCGGCCGCAACGGCAGATCGCACGGTGTGCGACACTTCTGCACACCGACTGTAACATTGGCATCGGGCGGGATGGTCGTGATGCCCACAGTGACAACCTTTTTGCGTCCGCTAGCGATCAAGTAGCCCGCCACGGCTAGAACAATTACCGCGCTAGCGAGTGCGATGTACTTCCTGGGTCCGGCGAGTAGATTCGTCGACTCCGGTCCGCGAAGACTGGGGGGCGCTGCCGTCGTTCGGGCGGCGCGGAGCTTCTGTGGCAGCTCCCGATTCCCGGCTTCGTCCGTGTACAGGTTATACAGATGGACGCGGACGCCGTGCTTGACCTCCGCCTCTCCCAGATCGTGCAAGGCCGTGTTCCACGTGCTCACCTGCTCGAGCACATCGGCTACGGTCTTAGAAATCAGGATGTGACCCGCGTCGCCGCAATCCATCACCCGTTGCGCGATGTTGATGCCGCCCCCGGCTACGTTGCGCGCGGCATTGATGTCCTCGACTCGATACACCGGCCCGGTATGAATTCCCATGCGCAACTTTATCTCTGGCCAACGCCGCAGGATGCGGTGCAGTTCCAGAGCGCAACGCACTGGGGCTTCCACGTCGCCCAGAAAGACCAGCGCCATGCCATCGCCGGTGGGCAGTCGGATGAGTTGATCGCTGGCCTGAGCCCGCGCGAATTCCTGGGTGGAGCGGACCGCCTCCTGCAAATGATGCAGCGCGTCCTGTTGCTGGTCCATAGGCAGGCGGGAATACGCCACGATATCCGTGAACAGGACGTGCGCCATCTCCAGAGTGCGGCTGGAACTGCAATCAGATGGCGGCTTAGACACGGACGTTACGGGGATCGAACTGCTGGTATCCCTTGCGGCGGGTAATTCAGCCGACGGTGCCGCGAGAAGGCCGGATTCCGTATCCCGCTTCAGCCGTTGCAGGTCGGCTCGCATCTCCAAGGCGTGCTGGTAGCGCAGATTGCGGTCTTTTTCAAGAGCTTTGTTGATGATCCGTTCCAGATCGGGCGGCAGGTCAGGATTCAGCCGGACGGGAGGAACAGGCGCGCGGTTCAGGATCGACTCGAAAATTGTTGCTGTACTTTCCCCACGGAAGGGCAACTGCCCGGTGGCCATCTCATAGAGGACGGCTCCAAAGGAGAATAGGTCGCTCCGCGCATCGACCTCCTTCGCCCGCGCCTGCTCCGGCGACATATAAGCAACGGTGCCGAGCGTAGAACCGGGACTGGTGAGATGCTGTTCGTCAATCATGCCAGTCACGGTGTTGGCGGATGCAACTTGACTGGAAGATTTGGTGGCCGGCGCGACCTTCGCCAGCCCAAAGTCCAGAATCTTGACGTGGCCCCGCTTGGTGATAAAGATGTTGGCGGGTTTGATGTCGCGGTGGACTATGCCTTCCGCGTGTGCTGCATCGAGTGCGTCCGCAATCTCGATGGCGAAAGACAGGATCAGTTCAGCGTCCAGTGGGCGACCACTAATGCGGTGCTTCAGCGTGAGCCCGTCCAGAAACTCCATAGCGATGAAACGTTTGCCTTCGTGTTCGCCGATTTCGTAGATGGTGCAGATATTGGGATGATTCAGGGCGGAAGCCGCTCGAGCCTCGCGGCGGAATCGTTCAAGCGCCTGCGGGTCTTGCGCCACATCCTCGGGAAGGAACTTGAGTGCGACAAATCGGCCGAGCGAGGTGTCCTCGGCCTTGTAGACAACACCCATCCCACCCCCGCCGAGCTTGTCGACGATGCGGTAGTGCGAGATGGTTTGGCCGATCATGGTTTGGCCGATCAAAAGAGGCTCGCCTCCTTTGTGCAAATAGTAGGTGGCAAACTGTGGGGGAGTCAATGCATTGCTTGCTGAGCAACCTAGCAGTTAACAAGCAACGCGGATCGGACGCTTCAATTGGCGATCGCAATCGCTCAGGCCGCATGGCCGCGCCAGTCGGCGATCTCTTTTAGACCTTCTCCGCGGGCATGCTCGAAAAGTCTGACTTTGTGGCGGGTATGTTCGAATTCGTGGATGTCAGCCCAGACTTCCGCCTGCCACGGTTTTTCGTGAGTCTCGGTCTCGCCGCAACTGGCACAGCGAGTGTGGAAAGTGACACCCCGCCTCGCGGAAGTGTGCACCTCCGACAGTTCGATGAAGACACAGTGTACTTCCTCGATCTCCTCGTTAGGGCCCAGAATGTGCTCGTAGCGGAGCAGGTATTGAAAGCCGAGTTTGCGGGCTTCGACCTCGGCTTCTTCGCGGGTGTGGAACGGACCATATTCCGCCCGCAGTTGCTCGGTCGAGTCGCAGGCCATCCAAAAAATGTCCTTGTACGCCATCCCTACCTCAGTCTAGATCTCGTTCGATAAAGCGCTGAACTGATGAAGTCTCGAACGAATCAAGCCGTACGCTGATGAAACGGGTCGAACGAGTCCACAAGTAATTCAGCAATTTGATGACCGGGATTGCGAGCATGAACGCCCTTTCCTGGGGGCTGCTTCGGGGAGAAGCGCTCGGACTATTCTTATGAAAATACGTCACTTAGGACGGAACTCCCGCACAGGCAATGGCTTGGCGGGCTGCCGAGGTACAGCACCAGTGTGAAATCTGTTTCCGTCCCTTGAATTGCTGGACCAAATAAATACGTTGGACCAAGAGGATTCCAGTCCGGTTGCGGTGATGAGTTCGTCGCGCCGCACTGCCAGCTGGTGCCGGAACCTTACAGTCATCGTGGTTTCAGTCCTACGAAAACTATCCGTGCGGGCTTGCCGAAGCCCCGCACGGCTTTCTCTAAAACGCGAAATCTGTCGCTGGTTAGGCGATAGTCCCCGAGAAGTGGTTTTCGTTCACCATCAGTGAACTGACAGACCGCCCGGTCCCAACCAGTAAACCCCGTCTTGCTCGCAGAACAGTTGGGAATATTCCGCCACCAGTCCAGTTCCTAGTTGTTTGCTGCCGTAAGAAATCGTCCCATCGCGCAGAGTTGCGCTTTGGACGGTGCAGAATGGGTCGATAACTTCGGGCGCCTTCCAAGCAGCGATGTTGCCGCTGAAGAGATAGCCGATTTTTTGCAGCGGTCCCTTCCAGTAGGCGGTGAACTCGACATTTCCATAGTCGAACCCGTTGCCGAGATAGCCGCCAGGGCCGGCCGGATAGCCGCAACACAGCTCGAAATCGTAAGTGATGATATTGTTCACGGGGTTGGGCAGGATTTGCAGCCCGACCACACTGCCTTCGCTAAGCGACTGCCCAAAAGCAGTTCCCAGCAGAAGAAGGAAAGCGATAAATACTCTACGCATACTTAGCAGCCTCATTCCTTTGTTTGATTGAGATTCCATTACTGATTTGTCCTATGTATTTGAGCTATCCGCGATTTGAAGTGCCGAGGGACGGCGTTCCCGCAGGCCCGGCTTCTGGCGGTCCGTTCGTGTAGTTGGCCGACGCGGGCGCATTGCCGGATGTGTAATCCCTAGCGGTGGTAATCCCTAGCGAGTCCCCGAGGCCGCTGCTTTCCTTTCCCCATCGGCGTGGGCCGCGCCTTCCTCGCCTGCAGCTACGCTCCACCCTGCCGCCGTTGGCAACAGACCATTCCCCAGTTGCGCATGCCAGTTCACCCCACCGTGGCCAGCCACGTAAAGCGCGAGTTCCAGCCGGGTCCAGACTCCTAACTTGTCGAAGGCGGTACGCAAGTAGTTCTTCACGACCTGCTCGCTGGTTATGAGCACACCGGCAATGTCCTTATTAGTAAGACCCTGCCAGACCAGGGTCGCGACCTGAATTTCCTTGGCGGTTAGCCGATCACGGGGTTGCATGGTTGCACCTGCTCCTTGATGAACATCGCGGTCGCGAGTTTCACTCGCTTCCGGCCTTCCTTGATACCTGCGCGCAGAAACAGCGTGCGCAGGTGCTGTTTCACGGTCCGCGGGCTAATGTTCAAGTGGCTCGCGATTTCCTTGTTACTGCATCCCTGCACCAGCAGCCGCAGCACCTGCTGGTCTCGGGGCGTTATCTTGATTTCATTGAGGTTAATCATGGGCTTTTCGTCTGCTCCTTCAGTTCAGTCTTGGGGTCGCGACCCGCCCTAATCACAAGCAACCAGTTCGCCAAATATTCGCCTATCAGCAATGCCCTTAAGAACCAAACAGTTAGCTTGCAAGCTTCTACTTCCCTTCGCCCTTTGTTAGACCGTTTTCATGAAGCGCTTCCACATTGGCATCCCTAAACGGGAAACCCTTCCCAAACCCCCCGTTTTTCCTAGTTTCAGACTGCCTGGATTTGCACTACAATAGTCGTAGCCTGGACTGTTTTTCTCCCCCCGATACCATGCCTTCGAATCGGCACAATCTGATCCTGGACGAACAAGCCTTTCAAGGCTTACTATCCGCCGCCTTCGTCGTGCAGGAATATAACGATCGACTGCGTAACAATCGGCTGGATAGCGATCGACAGAACGGCGACCGGACGAAACCGGCTCGACAACAACGGGCGGAACCCGAAGCTCACCCGGCAGCGGAATCTCCTATCGTCTGCCGACATTGCGGCGCTGAGAAGCCCGCCGAAGAATCGCGGTGCGAGAGCTGCGGCTGGGAGGAATTTCGTCCTGGAGAACGCCTGCAGCGCAATTGGGCCTCGATGTGGCTGATGAGCCAGGAGCAGGATCTGTGGCCCGGGCGTTCTGCCGAGACGCGCGAAAGTGCAGGGAAGGATGTGCCGCCGCCCACGGTCGAGCGTCGGCCGCTCCCACACTCGGGGCGCGATTCCGCCAGTTCCGGCTTAGTCGCTCGGCCGGTTGCCAGCGAAATACACGGCCAGGGGAGAAGCGACACTATTAACAATCCAGCTGCCGGCAGATTGGCACGCGACAAGTCGGTAATAGGCAAGTCCGAGTTCGACGGAACCTCATTCGACAAATCAGTACTCGACAACCCAACCTTCCACAGACCTGTTTTCGACGATCAAGCCCTGGTCGACCCGGCGTCCGAAGAGCAAGCACTCAACCAAGCCGAAGCGGAAAGCAAATCGACAACCGCAGCCATCGATGAAACGACGGATGAAGCGACCGACCACTGGATACGAGAAGGCTTCGCGCACGAAGACTCGGATCCTGCAGTCCACACATTCCAGGTATCCGCGAGTGACGATGCTTTGCCAATCGAAGCAAGCGCGGATGAATCGGCCGAACCAAGCAGTGACGCCATCGACCCCGGCAACCGGTCCTTGCTTCAGCACTTGGCGGACCTGCGCGTGACACTGCGCTTTCATCGCTCCGACCTTTATCTGGGAGGGGCCGTCTTAGTAGCCGCGCTGGCCCTGTTATGGCCGACAGTAGGCTCGCCGCGGCGGCCAGCCCTCAGCCCCTGGGAAAGGGCGCTGGTGACGCTGGGACTGGCCGAGGCTCCCGAGCCCGCCGTCCATGTTCAGGGAGACCCCGCCATCGAGGTGTGGGTCGATCCGCACACCGCGCTCTACTATTGTCCCGGCGAAGAGCAGTACGGAAAGACCGCCGACGGCCGTCTCAGCAGCCAGCATGAAGCGCAGATGGATCGCTTCGAACCCGCTGGTCACCTCGCCTGCGACTAACTCGTGTAGCGCGAACGAGAGCAGCTACGAGCTTCGAGCAAACGCTCAGGAGCAGAAGTGGTCGGCTTGCTCGCGCTCACAGCCTTGCAACCTCCACCCGATTCCACAGCGGGGTGGCGACGTGTACATTGATCCGGTAGCATTGATTTGGTTACAATCATGGACCCGGTGACCATCATGCGCCCACGACTTGCTCTCGTTTCAATCTCCGTCGCCTTCGCTCTAGCCCTGATCTCGAATGGCGTCCTGCTGGCTGTTGCCCAGGACAGTAACGCGAAGAAGAATGCTCCGCAGCATCAAAGCGAGAAAGCCGGCGCTGCTGGTGACGTAGCTCGCGGCAAATATCTCGTCGAAAGCGTGGCCATGTGCGGACAGTGCCACACTCCGCGCGACAGCAATGGAAATCCCGACCGGACGCGATGGCTGCAGGGCGCATCCGTTCCGTGGATGCCGGCGCAACCCGACTCGAACTGGCCGATCAGCGCGCCGCGCATTGGAGGAACTCCGCCCGCTGACGACGCTGACATGGTCAAACTGCTGACCACGGGCATCTGGACCACCGGCGATCATCTGCGCTTTCCCATGCCGCAGTTCCGCATGGACCGCAGCGATGCCGAAGCCGTGGTCGCCTATCTGAAGTCGCTGACTCCGCAACAATAGCCAGCCCAATAACTCGCGTAGGGACAGGACTGGGCAGTGCGCTCCCGACGCTCCGCTCTCATTACTGCATTCTCACTACTGCATCAGACAGTACGAGCCAACCTTCTCGGCGGCTTCTGGTTTGTCTGGATCGCCGCGATAGATCTCGACATTCTTGCAATCGTACATCCCGTAGTTTGCCGGAAGTTGGACCATCAGGTAGTTACCGCTCGACAGAGCTTTGCAGCTACCCGCTCCTTCGTTGCACTGCAGATCGAGAGATTTCTCCCCCTTCTGGACGTGCACAATCACAACCCCGGTGACAACCTCCGAGCCTTTCACCTTGACTGAGGTTTTCTCCTGCGCGAATGCGGGTGCGGTCGCGAGGAGGACGAAAACCACAGTCAATACGGCAAACAGAGAAATGGTCTTTTTCATAAGTGCCTCCAACGATGCAAAGGCTCTTCAAGCCCATCTCTATTTTCTGACTGGAGGAGGTCTTCTGTCTGTGATCTCTGATCACATGTCTGTGATCTCTGATCACGCGGTGCGGAGCTGGAAAAGAGGGTGCTGTTCGTTTGGCGCGTTTCGAGATTTTGGCGTCTTCCGAGGCTATTTATTCTTGGGGTACTGACTAACTGGCTTCGGACCCCTCTCCACGCGGTCTTTTGGAATCATGGGGTTAGGCAGAAATCCCGCCAGGTCTTTGAGTTTAAATGACTTGCTTGTAAAGTATTCCGGAATCAACGACTTACGAGATCCTTCACTCCGCTCGGGATTTCGACAGCGGGGCTGACGCCCGCTAAACGCCTCAACTTAGCTTGTCAAAGAGCCCTGAAAATGGGTTTGGGACAGCTTCGAGGGCCGTCTGGGAGACCGGCTCACCTCTCGACTGCCCCAAATAATTTCTATTCTTGCGCACCGCAGGTTGGACGTCTGTGATGGGGCTCACTCGCTGGATGTGATGAAAAAGGTAAAAGGCCCCGTCCAAGCGGAGCTTGGGCGGGCCACCCCTGAAGAGATTAGGAGGGGGCAGGTAAGCCGGGTCACCCGCCTATTCGGAAAAAAACAGCTTTCCAAAGACATCAATGATATTGACCGCGTGCTGTATGCAATCATTCAGAGCGGCCTGAACGATCATTCCGTCGCAGCTCAACTCCGTCTCTTCGATCTGTACCGTCATGGCGGTTTCTACTTTCATTTTCACTTTTCCTGGCGGAAGAACCGATTTGGAGAAGTCAAAACGGATCAATTCTGTGCCAGCTTCAGACGGTTTCCAATCATGCGGCGGCAGATAACAGGTGGCCTCTTCGCCGCTGGGATTAGTGATCGTAAAACGAGTTGGCCTTACCTTCGATTTTGTGACGATAAGCAAGCGGTGCTTATCGATGATATCCAACTGCGAGAGAGCCCAGAGAATATCCTGTTTCCCATCGCCAGTCGAATAAGGTTGCAACTTCTCGATTTCTGCGAGGGCTACACCGCTAATGAATGGAGCGATTTTGTTCCGCGTAGCATTCTTGAACTCAGCATGAGTGAGACAGACAGGGAAAGAGGTTTTACTAGCCGATTCAACAGTACTGTGGTTCAAAATAGCCAACTGAAATACAAGATGATCGAGGGCGGAACGGACGTTGTGAATACAATCGCCAACGATCAAAGGCAACGATGGATCGACTGGTGCGCTACGTGCGCGGAAGATAATCAAATGCTGCCCTTCCATCTTGTAGCTAGGGGGATATGTGGAGATTCTCTCGCTCTCACTGGCCCAGAGCTTGTTGACAGCGATATCGAGCTGTTGCAGGTGGTGTATTGCCCTCTCGATTTTGGCGCGTGCACCATCTAGGACTGGATTGCCCATGGAACTAAT
>DATEQN010000032.1:0-2418 GCA_035272625.1 Terriglobales bacterium
GCTTGAACTTATTCACGTCGATGAACATTGGCAGCGCCAACGCGACGACGATCAGCAATATGACAATAGAACCAGTAACAATTAAGACTTTCTTTGCCACGTGAACCTCCGAAGATTGCGTGCGGCGCGGGGCCGGGCCGACGTCACCAGCGGTTCCAGCGGCCCATCATACTCGCGAAAGGCGGTCCGCGACTCGGGATTCGCGATTCGCGGGCCGGCTAACTCAGAGCAGAATCTTAGTCTTGCCGCGCTGGGCCAAAATCAGCGCGCCTCGTCGAGATGCAGAATGCTCAGCACGCGATGATGCGACTTCCATATGGCTTCCAGCACCGCAGGAATATCGGCGCCCGCCAGTCGCACAACGCACGCCGGCGTATCCCCTTCCACCGACGTGAACAGACTGAGGACGTGAACCGCATGGCCTGCCGTAAGATCAGCCACTAAGCCAAACGCATCCTCGTCCTTGGCAATCGCAAAAGTAATGCGCGCTCCGCCCTCTGGCGACGAGAAAAGCGCGACAAATGCTCGAAAGATATCCGACTCCGTAATGATCCCAAGAAGTTTTCCGTCACGCACCACGGGCAGTGCGCCGATTTTTCGATCTCGCATCATCAGCGCCGCTTCTTCAATCGGCGTCTCCGGCATCACCGTCAGCAGATCGCTTTTCATGATCTCCCGGGTCGCCACGCGGTCCTGTGGAGTTTTCCGCACCAGGACCGCAAAAGGATTTACGTCAGACGGGAACGCATGCAGGATGTCGCCGGCCGACACGATGCCGAGCAGTCGCGGCCCGCCTGCGTGCGATTCGGCAACCAACAAACGCCGGATGCGATGCCGCGCCATCAAAGCCGCAGCTTCCGCAATCGGGGCGTCGGGACCAATGGTGATCAGGTCTCGCGTCATCCACATGCTTACAATCATTCGCTGTATACCTCTTTAGGGTGTATTGATTCTTCGCTATCTTAATCGCAAAGCTGCGTGTCTTGCTCGCTAATCTGGGACTCGCGGGTTGCGCCAACCTTTTTACTCCTCTTGCCCCGCAAGATTGGAGACATATTGTTTACAAGTTGTTGACGATGACGTGGTGAACTGCCACGAAGCTCGGTGCTACCGTGCGCGAGTTCTATCTCGCACCGTTTGCGTGCCCAAGGAGAAAGTTCATGAGAGTCCCGGCCAAATTTTGCGCCAAGATGATGCTAGTAGTTGCAGTACTCCTCGCTACAGCCACGTGGTCTCGGGCGAATGAAGCCGCCTCAGCCACGTTCACCGTCAGCACCGTTTCGCCAGGCGTGTACCAGTACGACCTAACCCTCACCGACACAGGAACAACCACAATCGGCACTTTCTGGTTTTCCTGGGTGCCGGGCGACGGATTCCTTCCCGTTAGCCCCACCAGCGTCGTCTCCCCTACTGGATGGTCTGACACTCTTACCAACAGCGGCGGCGCCATTCGATGGACCACCGGTACGCCGTTGACCGCGGGCTCCTCCCAGAGCGGCTTCGAATTCGACAGCACTCTGACGCCGACACAACTCGAGGCCGCATCGACGAGTATCCCTAGTGATCCCGTGGATACATTTTTCACTTACTCGGGCGCGCCGTTCAGCGATGCGGGGTTCCAAGGCGTGGCCGCTCCGGCAGCCGCGGCCACTCCGGAGCCGCCAACGTTCGTGCTCTTGGCAGGCGCCCTCGGCTTGCTCGCATTCGCTCGCCGCTTCCGCGGCCAAACTCACACCGCCATCTAAGTTCGCTCTTGTCGGAAGGGCCGGCCGCTTTCGTCGCCGGCCCTTTCGTCACGTATTCCGTAGCCGCGTAGCTCCCACAAACTCTTCCTCTGTTCTTGTCTTTTCTCGTCAGTTTTTATCTGTGTTTATCTGTGTTCATCTGTGGTTAAAAGGTTTTTCCAAGCGCACGCAGACAAATCCCCGAAGAATTCCGCCGGTATTTGAATCGAGGGAAGCTCTATTCCGGAAAAAAGAGCGGCCCGCGGGAGCGGGCCGCCCTGTTACGACTAGAGGCTTGTGACGTTGGCTGCCTGCAGGCCCTTGGGACCGCGGGTTACTTCGAATTCAACAGCTTGGCCTTCGTTCAAAGACTTGTAGCCGTCCGCCTGAATCGCGGAGAAGTGGACGAAAACATCTTCGCCCGACTCCCGCTGGATGAACCCATAACCCTTGCTGGCATTAAACCACTTCACTGTTCCTTGTTCTTTCACTTCTTTTGCTCTCTTTTATATGAGCTATTTGTTGCTCTCCGACCGCCTCCAGCCGTACAACAAAAAGGGGCCGCAAGCGCGTGCTCGCAGCCCCTTCCATCGAATCTAAAGGTGTTACAAGAGCGACAAACGCGAAAAAATCATAGCATCCCCAAACTTTCGCGCCAAGCAAATTTTCTCAACTATCGTGACGCATCTCTCAC
>DATEQN010000033.1:0-3997 GCA_035272625.1 Terriglobales bacterium
TCATGGACAAACTCGTCATCCGCGGCGGTGAGCCGCTGCTCGGCACCGTCCACATCAGCGGCGCAAAGAATGCCGCGCTTCCTTGCATGGCTGCCGCCCTGCTCACCGACGAACCCGTCATCCTCGAAAATATCCCGCAGGTGCGTGACATTCAAACCACGCGCAACCTGCTCGCCGCCATGGGCGCCGAGGTCGAACTCGGCTACGGACGCGCGCTGCACCGCACCACGCTCCACTGCAAAAATCTCACGACCCCCGAAGCCTCCTATGAATTAGTCAAGACGATGCGCTCCTCCACGCTCGTCCTCGGACCGCTGGTCGCTCGCTGTGGCCGCGCCCGCGTCTCCCTTCCCGGCGGCTGCGCCATCGGCAGCCGTCCCATCGACATGCACATTAAAGGACTCGAGCAGCTCGGCGCCAAAATCACGCAAGATCACGGCTACGTCGAAGCCAGCGCCAATCGTCTCAAGGGCGCGGAAATTGTTTTTGACAAAATCACCGTCACCGGTACCGAAGACCTGCTCATGGCCGCCGTCCTCGCTGAAGGCGAAACCGTTCTGCAGAATTGCGCTCGTGAGCCCGAGGTCGCCGACCTCGCCGCGCTGCTCAACAAAATGGGAGCGAAAATCGAAGGCGCCGGAACCGCCATCATCCGCGTCAAAGGCGTGAGCAAGCTGAAAGGCGCGAAGCACCGCATCATTCCCGACCGCATCGAAGCCGGCACGTTTCTGATCGCGGGCGCCATGACCGGCGGCGATCTCAACATCGCCGGATGCGATCCCGCTCACCTTGGCGCCGTGCTCGGCAAGCTGAAGGCAGTCGGCGTCAAAACCAAGTCCACCGCCGATTCCGTCCGCGTCATGGGCGACAATCCCTTCACCGCCTCCGACATTTCCACCGAAGAATTCCCCGGCTTCCCCACCGACATGCAGGCCCAATTCATGGCGCTCGCCACGCAAGCCGAAGGCGCATCCGTCATTACCGAAAACATTTTCGAGAACCGTTTCATGCACGCGCAGGAATTAGTCCGCATGGGCGCGAACATTAAAATCGAAGGACGCCGTGCCGTTGTTCGTGGCAAAACTCCGCTGAGCGCCGCCGCCGTCCTCGCCAGCGATTTGCGCGCCTCCGCATCGCTCGTTCTCGCCGCTCTTGTCGCCGACGGCGAGACCATCATCGACCGCGTCTACCACATCGATCGCGGCTACGAACACATCGAAGAAAAACTGCGCACCGTCGGCGCGCAAATCAAACGCATCGGCGAAATGTTCCCCAAGAAAGCTGCCGCCACGAAGTAGACAGCCCCATTGGTGTAATGGCGTACTGCGTGTATTGATACGTGAAGCAACGGTTCTGCCGCTGTGCAAGGGGGCCATCCGATATACTTGCGTTTCCTAAAGACGAAGGCTTATGAAGTGGTCATTCTGCGAATTTCCGCTCCGCCAACGTGCAGCAGTCTTTCTACTCGGGGCCGTCTTGATCAGCTTCGCGTCTGCGTGTCACAGGACCGAGGCGGATGTCACCGAAATTCTTACAGCGACGGGCACCGGCAATTTGGCGAAGGTCCGGCTGTTACTCGACCGAAATCCGAACCTGGCATTCAGTAAGAACCGGGAGGGCTTCACGGCTCTCCATTACGCCGCGTCTTATGGCTATTTGGAAATCGCAGAGTTGCTGCTGACCAAGAACGCCGATGTGAATGCAAAGGCAAGTAAAGGAGACACTCCGTTGCACTATGCTGCCTCGTATGGCCACAAGGATATTGAGGAACTGCTACTCTCGAACAAAGCCAACGTTAACATCGGAGACGGAATCGGCCGCACGCCGTTGTATGACGCTGCGGCGGGCGGTCGAATCGAAGAAGTCAAAATACTTCTCGCCGCCAAGGCCGATGTGGACGCAAGAACTCTTCACGGTCATACCCCACTAAGCACGGCAGCTGCTCGCGGCCGTGAGGACGTTGTCCGTCTGCTGATCGAGAACGGAGCCAACGTTAACGCAGCAGACCTTGACGGTTGCACGCCGCTGCACTGGGCGCGAGTAAGCGGCTATAAGCGCATCGAGGACCTATTGCGCCAGCATGGTGGCTTTGAACTGCCGCGCGCGAAATCAGAGTGGCCCTACCCTTGATCCTCGATGTACGACGGCAAATTCAGTTGACGAAATCAGGCCTCACACTCATCGTTCTTCCTACTCCCGCGTCAACCTCTCAATCACCTTCCGATGTTGCGGATACTCCCGCACCAACTCGTCCCGTTTCGCCATCTCAAAATCTTCAAAATCAAATCCCGGAGCCACCGTACACCCCACCAGCGCAAACCCGCGCCCATCCTTCACTCTCGACCCAAACCAGCATCCCGCCTTCACCACGGCCTGCAATACCTCGCCCGCCTCTGCATCATCCCCCAACAAAATCTCCGAGTAATCTCCATCTCGCCCGATCACATGCACCACTAACGGCGATCCAACATAGAAGTGCCATACTTCATCGGACCGCAGCCGGTGCAACGCCGAGAACTCCTCACCTTCCAGCAGGAAATAGATCGCCGTCGACGCAGCCCGCGCTCCCGTGAACTCTTCCGGCAAGCTTTCCTTCGCCAACATCAAATCGGCTCGATACGTCTGCCGGTAATGCCCACCCTCCGGATGCGCCTCCAGCTTCAACTTCTCAATCCAAAATCCCGCGTCTCTGGTCATCGGTTTCTTCAGATGAAACTTAACTATAGCAACGCGAAACGTTTCCCACTCCAGGCTCACTATGGGATAGGAGAAACGTTATGCCCGTACCCGATGCTGATCTTGCCTACGACCTGGACGCTGCCTGGATCATCGCTCTCTGGCTTGCCATCCACGGTGGCCATCCCGCTCCCGAAGTCGCTGCTGCGGAAGCTATCGCCGCCCTTGCTCCTTATCTCGGCGGAGCCCAGTCCCCGCTCTTTTTCTCGCAATTGCAAACTCAGTTTGCCACTTTGGATAGCTAACGTGATCGAACGCATCGGGGAATCGTTCTGGGCAATTTTGCAGTCGCTCCTCAACCTTCTGCTCTCGACCGCCAGCCCTTGCTTGCCGGCAGACCGCTGCCTGAAATGCGGGTAAGCTCCCACCTCTCAGGTTCACCAACCTTTTGCGGGAAGTCCCACCCTTGCATCCTCTGCAGGGGTGGGAGACGTTGGGCTTTCACCGATTCACCAAGATCACAAAATAACCAATCGACAAGCAAAAAGGAAAGGCCGCGATTTTCGTCGTGGCCTCCCTTGCTCGAGCAAATTCGATAAAACCACTCACTGCACGTGAATCATCTTGCCGTTCGCATCCAGCGTTCCATGCACGCGGACTTTTTTCCCTTCGTACTGCTTCACTTGATCTTGATGGTCGATGTCATAATTCTTTCCCGAAGCGGCATCCTGCAGCATGTACTTATCCCCTGACTTCACGATGGTTCCTGTGAAAGTCTGGCTGTCGGAGGTCGATGTCGTCGGCTGCGCCTGCGAATCCGGCGCCGATTGTCCGGATTGGTCCGGCGTCTGACCGGGCTGCGCTTGTGGCGACGATGCCGCTGGCTGTTGCGCGGTTGGGTCGTTTGGGGTTGTCGATGGCGCAGATTGTCGTGCGTAAACCGAAACGCCAACCATCAGCACCAGGGCGGCGAGCGTACCAAGGGACCACAATTTCGTCTTCATCAAATCCTCCGAGAGATGTTAGGGACGTCCTTCCTCTGCCATCGCTCGAAGCAAGCCACTTGCCAAACACCGCGCGTTCGTTTCGCCTGCCTTCCAATTGTCGCCGTTGTTGGATCCGAAAGACTTATCGCGATGCCGAAAAGCTCCTGTCGTTTTTGCTCTACGGAACTGCCACGACGCGCCTACAAGAAAATCCGTAGCGGCTCACCACCTCCGTTCTGGGCGGCCTACACACCAGAGAGCACTTTCTGCTCACTCACTTTTTTTGTTGCGCATACTGCTCCGCGCCCATAAAGTGCAGCGACACATACGGCTCG
>DATEQN010000034.1:0-2639 GCA_035272625.1 Terriglobales bacterium
ACGGGGACTCGACTCGCAAAAAGATCCGGTGTGCTATGTTCCGCCATGCGGAAAAGCCTAATGGGTCGCGGCGCGTTCCCACCGTCTGAGACGGGTTCATTCTCGGCCCGCCACACGGCCCAGTGGGTCGGCTTTTTTCTACAGGTCTCAGCTGCCAGGTCGCAGGTCTCAGGACGGCTGGCTCGAATGGTTGCGTTCCGGTGGTAGCAGCCGTGTCTAAAATCACTTTCCCTCACAGTACAGAAATCATGGGTCTGGAGGGCGCGGCTTAATGCGGGTCCTCGACTTAGGTTGCGGGATCGGGGGTGGACTTAGCTTCCTGGGGCGTCACCGCTTCGGATCAGGTTACCGGGCTTGACATCGACGCCGAGCGTCTGGCGCTCGCTAAGGTGCGATTTCCAAACCGGACTTACCAGCAAGGCACCGGAGAATGCTTGCCATTCAAGGAGGAGAATTTCGATCGCGTAATTTCCACGGTTGCTCTGCCCTACATGAACATTCAGAAAACGCTCGCGGAAATTCACCGCGTCCTGGTTCCTGGCGGCGACGTCATGGCAAACGGGTTATTGTTCCACTGCACCGGCAGGAGTGTCGGGTTCCTAAAGGGAGGACGGAATCGTTTCAGACGGAGCGAGGAATGAGGATCGCACTGAATCGGGCTGGATTCGTCAATCTTTCATTCCGCCGGGCAACTGGGCCGGTTGGCGAAACGTTCATTGTGGAAGCACGGGCGAGCTCTTCGAGCGAACGGTCGCGCATGCCCCGGAACGCTTCCTGCTAGACTCTTTTTGAACTCGGCCCTTTGCTGGAGCATCTAAACTAACGTGTTCCCCAGACTTTTTCACATTGGCAGTTTCTATCTTCCCACCTATGGTGTCCTGGTCGCCTCGGGCGTGCTGATCGGGCTCTGGATCTCCGTGCGCAACGCGGAGAAGCAGGGCATCAACGGTGACGATGCCTGGAATTTTGGCATTCTCGTTGTCCTTGCCGGAATTATCGGGGCGAAGATTCTTTACATCATCAACGACTGGGGCACCTACGCGAACGACTGGCGGGAGATATTCAGCCTCAACACGCTGCAAGCGGGAGGCGTATTTTCCGGCGGACTGATTGGCGCGTTCCTCATGGCAGCTTGGTACATGCGGCGCCATCACATGCCGGTGCTGCGTACCACCGACGCCTTCGCTCCCGGACTGGCCTTTGGCCACGTCCTCGGGCGCTTTGGTTGCTTCTCGGCGGGCTGCTGTTACGGCAAACCGACCAATCACTTCTGGGGCGTCATCTTCACGAATCCTTTGGCGAATGCCGTTAGTGGAACTCCGCTCGGCGTCAGGATCGAACCGACGCAGTTGATCGAAGCCGCAGCCGAGTTTTTCAATTTCCTGCTGCTGATGTGGCTGCTCAAGCGCAAGCGGTTCGATGGGCAGGTGTTTGGCAGCTTCATGATTCTGTACGGAGTCGAGCGTTACTTCATCGAGTTCCTGCGCGGCGATCCTGGACGCGGTGAAGTTTTCGGCGGGTTGATGACGGGAACGCAGTTGATTTCGATTCTGCTGGTCATCGGCGGTGGATTGATCTGGTGGCTGAAGAACAGCACTCAGCAACCAGCGCTCAGCCCTCAGAAATCGGGGACAACCTAATGGGCAAAACTCTGCTGACTCTTAGGTGGGGTTGCTCGGCGGTACTGGGACTAGTAATGCTGTATTGGGCGAGGGATCTCTCCCTTCGCTACAATGCCTGGACAACAAGATTTCGAGAGCGCAACCCGCATATCAATCCCCCGCCCACACCCGAATGGCGTGAAAGGAACACAAGAATCATGACGTGGATATTTCGCCTTTTCGGAGCGTTCCTCGCCTTGCTCTCAGTCTTGGCGCTAGTTGGAATCCGAAGTTCAAACTAACCGCCACATTCTCCTTGCACTTGCTGGCTGAATGCTGAATGCTGAGCGTTGAATGCTCGACTTTCCCCTCACTCTGACCGCATCTCCCGAAGCCGCGGGGCAGCGCCTGGACCAATATCTCGCGACACAACTTTCAGAGGTCAATCGGGCAGAAGTCAGCCGCGCACGCGTGCAGCAACTGATAGCCAAGGGTGAGGTGCTGGTGAACGGGGCGGCGGCGAAGGCGTCGCTGCGGCTGAAGGGCACTGGCGACGAGCAGATCACGGTCACCGGGCCGCCGCACGCTCCGCCGCTGCGCGCCATTGCGGAAGAGATTGCGCTCGACATCGTCTATGAGGACGACGACCTGGCGATCGTCAACAAGCCCGCAGGCATGATGGTGCATGCCGGAGCGGGAGCAACCGATGATGCGCGCAACCGCGGAACACTGGTCAACGCGCTCCTGCATCACTTTGGAACGCTTTCCGCGGTTGGCGGCGAACTTCGTCCGGGGATCGTGCATCGCCTGGACCGGGCGACCAGCGGGCTGATGGTGGTGGCGAAGAACGATGAATCGCACCGCCGGCTGGCGAAGCAGTTCAGCGGACGCGCGGTACACAAGACATACATTGCGCTGGTCCACGGCTGGCCCAAGCAGGATCGCGGCACGATCCAAAGCGCCATCAGCCGCCACTCGCAGCGGCGCACACGGATGACGACGCGGGGTTTCGGTGGCCGCGAGGCGGTGACGCATTAC
>DATEQN010000035.1:0-33861 GCA_035272625.1 Terriglobales bacterium
GTTCGGCGGTGGCGAATAGATACTTTACGTTGGCGATGGTGGTGGTGTAGTGGACGACAGTGGGCGGGGCATTCTGCCCGTGAAAAGCGGCGGACGCGGTCAGCACTACTCCCAGCAGCGGCAGAACTCCGCTTTCGAACTGCATTCGATTTTGTCTCATTCTGTCAGTTCCCGCTAATGATTTTCGACGGCTGGCGCAATCCTCGGCGCGATGGGAGTGGAAGCTGGAGGCTGCGCAGTTGTCGAGGCCAAAGGAAATTATTGAGGGCTGGTTCTTATCGTCGCGTTGGTGACGGCGCGAAGCCTGATCTTAACTATGTTTACTAGTCGGTAATTGAGGGGGGACCCCCTCCCCCCCCTGTCTATTAAAATCATAGACTTAGAGAGGGATTTTCGCCAGGTCTTTGAGTTTAAAGGAGTTAACTTACTAAATCACTCAAAGTATAGATTTCAAAGAACTTGCCTAATAGCACTGCGGGCCGCACTGGGCTGCAAACTAATATCAATTATAGGTCCTGTGTCAAGCATAGCGAATCTGGGGTAGTGGGTCAGTTTCGAGAGACACGTGCCTCAGCGGCTAAAGCCGCAATGAAAATGCAAGGCTTACGGCACGGCTGAAGCCGCGCCCTTTCAAAACAAATTGAAACTGAGCGACTACCGAATCTGGAGTTACTGTGACCACAGGCCGGCCTTGCTCGGCTGGGACGGGGCAGAGCCCCGTCCCCACACGAACACCTCAGATCAACACCTCAGAACGAATACTTCAACGAGAACTGAACCAACCGCGGTGTGCCGTTGGTTTGCGTGATCTCGCCAATGGCAGGACCGGCTTCGACGTTCGCATTCCCGGTGAATTGCGGGTTTTGGAATGACGGATGGTTGAACAGATTGAAGAACTCGGTGCGGAAATGCAGGCTCTGCCGTTCGCCGAACTTGAACGCCTTGCCGAGCGTGAAGTCGACGTTCACCTGCTTCGGACCGATGATGCAATTGCGTGGAGAGTCGCCATAGTCGGTGGCGCCGTCCGGGGAATTTGGGGCAGGGGGCGCCGGTACATAGGCATTGGGGTTGACCCAGTTGGCGACTTTGCTGGCGAGGCTACCTCGGTTCAGAGCGTTGCCGCAATTGAAACCGGGTGCGAAACTGGCCGTAGAAGAGGGGCTGGCTAGTTGATAGGCCAATCCGCCAGACGAATCCGCAATGGTGATGGGCGAACCCGACTGCGCGACGATCACGCTGTTGACTTCCCAGTTCCCAAGCGCATAGCCCATCAGATCGTGGCGGTTTGAGTAGAAAGGAAGCGCGTAGTTGAAGCTGGTGACAAAGCGATGGCGATGATCGAAGTCGGAAAGACCCCGCGAGCACGCCGCACAGTTCTGATCGTTCACGCGCGTAAGGAAAGCCACGCTGGCGGTGGAGACGTCGTCGATCGACTTGGAATAGGTGTATGCGCTTTGAAAGTACAGTCCTTTCGAGAAGTGGTGCGACAGGGTGGCTTGCAAACCGTTGTAGTGGGAATCGGAGTTGGGATAGAAGGCCTCAAACGCCTGGGGATTGATTCCGAGGAAGGGCGCCCGCGCCTCGAAATTGCCAGCGCCCGTCTCCCCCGTGTTGGTCGTGATCTGGTACTGCGTCCCATTCTGCGCGGTCACGTTGATGGGGTTGGAGGGGCTCGCCAGCCTCGGTTGGTCAGGATCAAAAGTAGAGCGCAGACGCGTGCCCTTGGTGCCGACGTATCCGAGTTCGAGGACCCAATCTCCACCCAACTGCCGTTGCATCGAAAAGTTCCACTGCTGCGTTGTAGGCACAACCCAATGCAAGGGGACGGCAAGATTGATGTAGTCGATGGCGGTACCAGAGAAAGCTGGGCATTGGGACGTGAGTCCGCCGGGCACCCCGCACGGCGAAAAGCTTTGAAGAATGGAGGGCGCCGGCAAAAAGGCCGCGCTTACCTGGCCCAACGGCGGCGCGCCAGCAAAGATGCCCGCCATACCCGTTCCTGGGCCGGAATAGGGCGCGTTGCCGGTTACGAGCACCGGATAAATGGGAGCCGTAAACGAGAGATTGTCGACCGCGCCAATGTCTTCGCGGACGCTATAGATACCGTAGCCGGCGCGAATCACCGTGCTATGTTTGCCGCCTACGTCATAGGCGAAGCCGATGCGCGGTTCCGGCACGGTGGCGTACTCGTTATTCAGGGCGGCACTGTTCAGGGTACCGCTTAATCCCGGGATATTGAACTTGCTCACACAACTCGGATACACGAAGGCAACGCCGGTCAGGTTGGCGTTCTGAGGAATGTCGTTGCCCAAGTGGCAGAGATTGTCGTAGGCCGCGCCCACCCACTCCGCGCGGAACCCCAGATTCAGGGTCAAAGACGAAGTGATCCGCCAATCGTCCTGGGCGAAAGCGGCAAAAGTGGGAATGTGGTAATCGTGATTGGCCGCGCCGCCGCCGCCTTCGCCAAAGGTTTCGGCTCCGAGCAGGAAGTTCTGCCAATAATCGAGGCCGGTGACGCCCCCGGGAACGAAGAACAACAGACCATTGTCCAGCACGGGAAGATTGCGGCGAATCGAAGTGCGATCGATTTCACCGCCGAAACGGAACGAGTGGTGGCCTTTGGTCCAACTGACGGTGTCGAGATAGACGAGAGAATCCGATAGCGCCGACTGCAACTGGTTGGGAAAGGGGCCGATTTGCAAGCCACTGGCGAACTGGAACCGGTACATGTCCGGCGCGCCCGAACCGTTGTCGATGCCCAAGGCGGTTGGCGAGGTGCCGGCGACGGGAACATTCTGCAGGGAGTCGCTGATCACGTTCACGCCAAAACGAAACTCATTGATCAGGGCGTTGGTGAAGGAGTGGGTCTCGGCGATGCTGCCGAAGCGTCCCCGCAGTGGAATGTCGAGGGGAAAATTCAGGTTGCTCGCAACAGCCGGATAGCCTGTCTGAACCTGTAAGTTATCGGCGCCGAACGGTTCGTAGGTTTCTGAATCGGACCAGAAGAACCGCTCGGAGAGGCGATCCTTGCCGTGATTGAAATCACGATCCCAGTTGGCCGTGAACTGGTCATCCCGATAGCGCCCCGGAACGCTCAGAGTCACTGTGCCAGTATTGATCACGCACTGAGGATTGCAGGTATAACCGGGCGTGCCGGCGACGCTGGGAATTAGCCAGCCACCGCCTATGCCCGGCCCGAACTGAGTGCCCGGTACCTGGAGCAGCGCCAGCGCGACTGGATCGATGGCCGTCGCGGCAGCTCCGTTACAGGCCGCGCCGCAAAAGAAGGTGTTAAGCAGCGTGGTCTGATCGCGCGCGGTCGGCAGCACTGGAACGATAGCGTTGCTGACATAAGTTCCCAGAGAATCGCCGCTGCGCTGGCGCGTGCCCTGGTAGTTCACATAGAAAAACCCGAACTTGCCCTTGTCGCCCACCGGCCCGCCCAAATCGCCGCCGAAAATATTCTGCTTGAGGTCAAACTTGCCGATGAAGAAGTCCTCGGCATCGAGCGAGGTGTTGCGGAAGTACTCCCAAAGATCTCCGTGGAAGCCGGACGTACCGCTTTTCAAGATGGCGTTAATGTTGCCGCCGCCATTACGGCCCTGGGTAGCGTCATAGAGGCTGGTGCCGACCTTGAATTCCTGGATCGAGTCGGGGTTGGGAACCGGTGTGAACGTGAGTTCGCCGAACGAGTAATCGGAGGCGGAAACGCCCTCAATCAAATAGTTGTTGTTATCTTCTCTGCCGCCGTTGACGTCGATTCGCACATTGCCGCGGCCCAGGGCGGCAGCGCTGTTCAGGTCAGAAGAAGCGCCCGCCGACAGGTCGAGCAACTGCTGGAAGTTGCGCGTGGCGAGCGGGAGGGTGTTGACGGTTGTGGAAGTGATGGCTTCTCCCGTGGTGGCGTCCGATGTATTGACTGTCTCCGCCTCGGCCTGGACTTCCACAACTTCCTTCACCGTACTGACTTTAACGACCGCGGTCATGCGCGTCGTCTCCGTGATGCGCACCACCAAGCCAGGGAACTTGGTGACGGGAAAGCCTGCCGCGTTCACTTCCACGGTGTACGTGCCTACAGGCAACAGTAAGGCATTGAACAACCCGGACGCGTTGGTCGTCAGTTGGCGCAGCACTTCGCCCGTGGCTTCGCTCGTAATGCTCACCTTGGCGTTGGCGATTACGGCTCCAGAGGAGTCCTGAACCACGCCACTGATAGCGCCCGTGGCGCCGCCTTGCGCGAACGCGAGCGAAGCGATGAACAGCGACAGCGGCAACAGCACAGCTAACTTTCGAGTGAGCGACATAGGTACCTCCCAGCAGACGGTTTTCTGCCCGGAAAACAGCACGGGCCTGAACGTTAACAATTTTGAAACCGATAATTAGATACGGGAGCGCCGCGAGTGTCAAGACGGATCTGTTTCTGTGGCTGATCCAAATTTTGAATTGGGTTGACACCCCGCTTCTGGGTGGATGTTCCAGGATCCACTATTGTCGGCTGCGTTTTTCCCGTCGCGGTGGGCTTTTTCTCAACTGATGCGCGCGCTCGAATTCGGCAGCCAGTTCTCGCGAGTCCAGGTTCTCGCGGATGTGCGCCAGGCGTTGTTCCAGCTTCTGCAGCACGCTGCTCAGGTTCTTGCGATTGGTGATGGCGATGTCGCGCCACATCGAATACGGACTGCTGGAGATGCGGGTCATCTCGCGCAGGGCTCGTCCGCCGATGTTGAGCACGGGCGCGTCGGGACCGAATTCGTCGACCAGCGCGGCTGCCAGAGCGGTGGAGATCATCTGCGGCAGATGGCTGATCCAGGCGCAGAAGCGATCATGGTCGGAGGGATCGACGATGGCTATTTTCGCGCCCATCTTTTCCGCGCAGTGGATGAATTCTCCGCATTGTCCGGCGTGTACGTTCTGTCCGGGAAGCGGAGTGAACAGCCAGGCCGCGCCTTCAAAGAGATCGGCATCCGCAAACTCCACGCCGGCGTTTTCTTTGCCGGCCATAGGATGCCCGGCTAGGAATCTGTGGCCGGCGTTGCGTCCGAACGATTTTGTGGCGCGCTGGACGATTTCCGCTTTGGTGCTGCCGACGTCGGTTACGAGCGTCTTGGGCGGGAGCGCTGGACCGAGCCGCCCGACCAGATCGAGGATGGGGATAACGGGTGTGGCCAGGACGACGAGATCGCTGCCGCGCACCGCATCGGCGGGATGGGTGGTTCCATCTTCGATAGCGCCGCAGTCCTGGGCGCGCTCCAGAACTGGAGCGCGATCGCACCCGATGATTCGCCCGGCGAGATGACGCTTCTTCAGGGCGAGGCCCAGCGAGCCTCCGATCAAGCCGGTTCCGATGATGGTGACTTGCTTGAAGGCCATAGGGAATTTGACAATTCTGGGCAGTTTACGCGATCTCGCGTCCCACCGCAGGCGCGATCATGCGGAGCTGGTCCATCAACTTGGCAAACTGTTCGGGGTAGAGCGACTGCGCGCCATCGGAGAGCGCTTTATCGGGCTGGTGATGAACCTCGATGAGCATGGCATCGGCGCCAGCGGCGGCGGATGCCAGCGCCATCGGAGCCACCTTGTCGCGGCGTCCGGTGCCGTGCGATGGGTCGGCGGTCATCGGTAGATGCGAAAGTTTATGAATGATGGGGATTGCGGATATATCCATTGTGTTGCGCGTGTATGTTTCGAAGGTGCGGATGCCGCGCTCGCACAGAATGATTTCGTAGTTGCCGCCGGCGAGCAGGTATTCAGCCGAGCACAGGAGTTCCTCGATGGTGGCTGCGATGCCGCGCTTGAGCAGCACGGGTTTGCGAACCTTGCCCAGTTCGCGCAGCAGATTGAAGTTCTGCATGTTGCGCGCGCCTACCTGGAAGATGTCGACGTAAGGCAACATCAGCTCGATCTGGGAAATCTCCATGACTTCGCTGATCACGAGCAGTTTGAAATGATCGCCCGCTTCACGCAGCAATTTCAAGCCCTCAAGGCCCAGCCCTTGAAACGAATAGGGAGAGGAGCGGGGCTTGAAGGCTCCGCCGCGGAGCACGCGCGCTCCGGCTTTAGTGATCAGTCCGGCGACGGTGAACAGTTGCTCATGAGATTCGACCGAACAGGGGCCAGCCATGACGACGATCTTGTTGCCGCCGATTTCAATCCCGTTCGCAAACTTGACCACGGTGCCTTCGGGCCGGAAGTTGCGTCCGGCAAGCTTATAGGGTGAAGTGATGCGGTGAACTTCCTGCACCCCGGGCATCATTTCGACTTCGCGGGTGTCGAAATCGTGGGGAACTCCGACGCCTCCGAGGACGGTCTGGCGCGCTCCGGTAGAGCGGTGGACTTCAAAGCCGAAGCGGACCAGTTGATCGATTACCTGCTGGATCTGATCTTCACTGGCCGAATCTTGCATTGCTACGATCATGAGTGCGCTCGTTTTGCCCGGTAGTTTCTCTTTCTTAGTCTCAGTGCTTGAACTTGGAATCGGTCTTTGAATGGGCTTCCGCGCCGCCGGCCGGTGGTCGGGGTTCGGGAACGATTTCGTGCTTTTGGATGCTGCGCATTACGTCCATGATTCGCTCGTAGATCTGCGCGAGATCGCGTTCGGTTAAGGGACCGGTGTTGCTGCGCTGTACATTGGCGATCACCTCGCGCTCGCGCTCGGGTTCGTAAATGGGCAGGTTGGTATTGCGTTTCAATCGTCCAATTTCGACGGCAGCGGCAGCGCGCTGGTTGAGCAGCGCCGCCAGTTTGCGGTCCAGTTCGTCGACTTTCTTGCGCCAATCGGAAATGTCCATAGGATTGCGAGCTGCGAGCTACGAGCCGCGAGCTACGAGCGATCTTACAAATTCTGCCACAGTCGCGGCTTCTCGTCCGGGATTTTGTTCGATGGCGTAAACGATGGCGCTGCCGACGACTGCGCCTTCGGCGAATTTGCCGACGGCGGCGAATTGCGCCTGGGTTGAGATTCCGAAGCCGACAGCGATTGGAAGGCGTGTGAAACGGCGGATGCGCTTGACCAGAGTCTTGGCGTCTCCCGTCATCTGCTGACGCGCGCCGGTGACTCCGGTGCGCGAGATCGCGTAAATAAATCCGGTCGAAACCTGGGCGATCAGCTTCAGACGCTGATCGGTCGAGGTGGGCGCTGCTAGAAAGATGGTGGCGAGGTCGTGCTTGCGAGCTTCGCGGATATATTCGGCGGATTCTTCGACCGGCAGATCGGTGATCAGCGTTCCGTCGATCCCGGCGAGGCGCGCGACCTGGCAGAATTTCGCTAGTCCCATGCGCAAGATGGGATTGAGGTAGGAGAAAATCACCAGGCCGACGGATTGCGAATGTTCGCGGATTTCAGAGGCGAGTGTGAGCACGTTTTGGAGAGATGTTCCGTGCTTCAACGCACGCTCGCTGGCACGCTGAATGACAGGACCATCGGCGAGCGGATCGCTGAACGGGACTCCGAGCTCGATCACGCTTGCACCTGCATCGATGGCTGCGAGAATGACCTCGCGCGTGGTGGCAAGATCGGGATCGCCGCAAGTTACGTAGGCGATTAGCGAAGGCTTGTTTTCGAAGTGGAAAGGCACGAAGGCATTGTAGACGTCGAGTCGAGTCTTGAGGTCTGTTGGGAGCGTTTTCGGAGGCAGGGTTTACTACTCAGTCATCGAACCCCCCTGCTATGGTCTTTGAAAACAAAAGACTTAGAGGTGGTTCTGGCCAGGTCTTTGAGGAATAAGGACTGGCTTGTAAGGTATTTTAAAATCAATAAGTTAGGGTTGATCTAGCGGCCATTTCGGCGCGACTTTTTTGGTCTATGTTGTTGAGGAATAAAGACTTTACATGGAGGATCGAGGGGAGAAACCCTTGGTAGTTCGTGCACGCCTGTTTACCACAGACAGGTCCCTATCGGGAAATCAGCTTTTGACATTTGCCTATACAATTGCATATCTTTCGGCGAGCTAGTATGATTTTGCAGGCGAACGGCTTTGACTGGGACAGGGGCAACCGAGCCAAGTGCGAGAAACATGGGTTGTCAATCGCCGCTATCGAAGGCCTTTTTATGCGGCCGCTGGCCATTCTCCCGGACGTGGCCCACTCGCAGCGGGAAAAGCGCTTGCGCGCGATCGGACGAACGGATAAAGGGCGCGGCGTGTTCATCATATTCACGCTTCGACGCATGGGCGACGAACTCTTAATCCGGCCGATCAGCGCCCGATACATGCACAAAAAGGAGATTGAGGCCTATGAAAAAGAAAATCCCGACCTTTAAGAGCGACCGTGCTGCGGCGGCCTTCGTCGACAAAGCTGACCTATCGCAATACGACCTTTCGGGAGCGCAGTTGGTGCGCTTCGAGATCAAGCGCAAAGACAAGTCGATCAATCTGCGTTTGTCCGAGGAGCTTTACGACGCCGTGCGCGAGCGCGCGGCCCGCGCCGGCCTGCCCTATCAACGTTTCATTCGTTTGACGCTTGAACAGGCTCTCGGCGCGTCGAAGTAGAGAGAGTCTTGCGGTGAGCGCACTTCCTGACAGACAATAATTTCTATGACCGGAATCCAGTTCGTCACAAATGCCAAAGGCCGCAGGGTAGCGGTTCTGATTGACCTGAAAAAACACGGAGCCAGACTGCAGGACTTGTGGGACGGGCAGGTTTCAGAGTCGCGGCGCGGAGAAAAGGGCATACCCCTCGAAAAAATCAAGGCAGACCTGATTCGACGCGGGCGTCTTCGTGAGTAGCTACTTCGTTGAGGTAAAGCCTTCGGCGAGGAAAGAACTCGAAGGTTTGCCAGACACCGTGCTGGCGCGGGCCGTGCGCAAGATGGAATCTCTCCGGGATAACCCCAGGCCCGCAGGGTGCAAAAAGCTGAAGGGCTTCAGGGATCAGTGGCGCGTTCGAGTCGGCGACTGGCGGATCGTTTACATAATCGACGACGACGCGAAGCTCATCAGCGTGACCCGGATTGCACATCGGCGCGAAGTGTACGACTGAATGGTGGGGATAGGGAGTCAAAATCCCCGCCCTGTCGCAGATCGCGACAAGGACGGGGCACTCTCGGGAGTTAAGATGGGTGAAAAGGTGGGCCAGCCCCCCAAATCTTGAATGGAACACGCGCTATCACGGGCGACACCGCCCTGCGCCTCGCTCGTTTTTTTGGCACCAGCGCGGAATTTTGGCTGAATCTCCAAAGCCTTTACGAGTTGCGGCTCGCGCAGAAGAAGGCAGGAAAATCCATCCAGGCGCTTCCTCGGCTCGAACGACGAGATCTTGTTCGGGCGTGAAGACGTCCGCACAAGGAAGATAAGGTCACTGGCATGCTGGATTTCGATAATCGTCACTTATTGTCACGTCCCGCCATGTCTTTTGCTGATGCCCGCCATCATCCGGCGGGTACCCGATCCCGATGCGCCTAGAGCCAGACCAGCAAAAGCGTTCGACACCGTATTTCGAACTGCCCCATATTTCGCCGTCGGTGATTGTCCCGTCGAAGAAGTTTGCGCGAAATCGGGAAGTCGCCAGACGGAGATTGATATGTGCAACGTAGTGCGTGGTCGCGCCGCAATTACGGCTCATCAGGGTTGCCACGTAACGACCATCGGGAGATGCCTTCTCCATAACCATCTCTTCTCCGCACGGCGGGTTAAAGTGCAGTACAAACGTTCCGGCTACGGCTAACGATGCCAATCCCAACATGAGTATTACAAATTTGCGCATGGCTGGGTCGCGACTACAGGCTCAGTTGTTCCCGCATAATCCCGATGTCCTTGTCTCCGCGGCCGGAGATGTTGACAATCACGATCTCCGACTTCTTCATCTTCGGAGCCCGCTTAATCACCTCGGCCACAGCGTGCGCCGATTCGAGGGCCGGAATAATGCCTTCGGTGCGAGCCAGCAGCACGGTTGCTTCCAGCGCTTCGGCGTCGGAGGCGGGGACGTATTGGGCTCGTCCTGTATCTTTTAGCATCGCATGCTCGGGGCCTATCGATGGGTAGTCCAGACCCGCGGAGATCGAATGCGTGTTTGCGATCTGGCCGGACTTGTCCTGCAGCACGTAGGAATAAGTTCCCTGCAGAACGCCGGGCGAGCCGCCGCGGAAGCGAGCTGCGTGGTCGCCCAAGGCTTCGCCTCGGCCGCCGGCTTCTACTCCGATTAGTTCTACTTTTTTGTCTTTGAGGAAGTCGTAGAAAATGCCGATGGAGTTCGATCCCCCGCCTACGCAGGCGATGATGGCGTTCGGAAGTTTGCCTTCGGCTTTGCGGATCTGGGCGCGGGCTTCTTGTCCAATGACGCGATGGAAGTCGCGGACCATGGTGGGATAGGGATGCGCTCCGAGGACGCTGCCGAGCAGGTAGTGCGTGGTGCGGACGTTGGTGACCCAGTCGCGCATGGCTTCGTTGATGGCGTCTTTGAGGGTGCGCGAACCGGAATCGACGCCGCGAACTTCGGCGCCCAGCAAACGCATACGGAAGACGTTGAGCTCCTGGCGGCGCATGTCTTCGGTGCCCATGTAGACCACACACTCGAAGCCGAGCAGGGCGCAGACGGTGGCCGTGGCTACGCCATGCTGACCGGCGCCGGTTTCCGCTATGACGCGGTGCTTGCCCATGCGTTCCACCAGCAGGGCCTGGCCGAGGCAGTTGTTGATTTTGTGCGCGCCGGTGTGGAGAAGATCTTCGCGCTTGAGATAAATTTTCGCGCCTCCAAGTTTTGCGGTCAGGCGGCGCGCGAAGAACAGCGGCGTCGGGCGTCCAGCATACGTCTTCAGCAGTTGGTCGAGGCGTTGCTGAAATTTGCGATCGTGCTTGGCTTTTTCGTATTCGCGCTCCAGTTCGTCGAGCGCGGCCATCAGCGTTTCCGGAACGTAGCGGCCTCCGTAGACGCCGAAACGGCCGGGGGAATTTGCAGTACCTTGCCCAGGTGCGCGCCCAAAAGACGGGCGCGAACCTGGGGCACCAAAGTTCTTGCGCGATTTGGAACTGACCGTTGCGGTTGCCATCTTCTAGTTTGTCTCTTCCATGGCGCGCACGGCTTGGACAAAGGCGCGGACTCTTCGCGGATCTTTCTTGCCCGGCTCGCGCTCGACGCCCGAGGAAACATCCACGCCCCAGGGATGGAGCAGGTGGATCGCCTCCTGCACATTGCCGGGACGCAAGCCGCCGGCGACGATCAGCTTGCTGATGCTGTTGATGATTCCGGCCCAGGGCTGGACGCGTTCCCAGTCGAAAGCCTGTCCAGTACCGCCACGCTTTTCCGCGGTTGAGGAATCGAGCAGGACGCCCGAGACCACGCCGGGGCGGAAGCCATGGGTTTCGAGAAAGAGATCGCCGTTCTTGGCGACGTGGATTTTGTGCACGCGTTTGCCCTTATAGGCTTCGTCGGGCTCGACCAGTCCGGCCGCGACCGGATCCCATCCAACGGTCTCTTCAGCGGGCGCGTCAAAAATCTTTGCGGGATAGCTGCGGAAAATCGTGGGACGACTGGTTCCGTTTGCGAGTTGATGGAAGAGCGCGCGGCTGAACTCCGGGTCCTCGTCGCCGTGCAATTGGACGGCTGTGAGGCCTGCCTGTTTGACGGTGTCGCGGACATGGTCCGCGGTATCGTTGACGAAAACGCCGACCCTTTCGATTCGCTGCGGTAGCTGGGCGATAATCGAGTGCGCGGATTCCAAAGTGACGTGGCGCGGGCTCTTTTTATAGAAGACGAACCCTAGCGCGTTCGCTCCCGCATCGGTGGCGGCGAGCGCGTCGTCGAGGTTCGTGATTCCGCAGACTTTAATCCACGTCATAAGGGCAGCTGTCAGCTCTCAGTAAAATCTACTAGCCACCTACCACTATTCTTGCTTCTTCCATCAACTTCGTTAGTGCTTCGCCTGGGCGCTGGGTTTTCATCAACGATTCGCCGATGAGGAACGCTTCGTAACCGGCGGATCGCAGACGAGCTATGTCTGCGCCGGATTGGATTCCGCTTTCGGCCACGCGGACGCATGAGGCGGGGATTTTTTCCACGAGCCGGAATGCGGTTTCGAGAGCTACTTCGAAGGTGCGCAGATTGCGGTTGTTGACGCCAATCAGGTCACAGCCGGCATCGAGCGCGCGTTCCAGTTCCCGTTCGTCATGAGCTTCGCACAAAACATCGAGGCTGTGAGATCGCGCGATTCCGGCCAAAGATACCAGCTCTTTTTGATCGAGTGCGGCGACAATCAGCAGGATGGCGTCGGCGCAATTTGCCCTGGCTTCGACGATCTGGAATTCATCGACGATGAAATCCTTGCGCAAGCAGGGAAGGGAACTGCTGGACGAGGCTTCGCGCAGGTAGTTCAGAGAGCCCTGGAAGAATTGTTCGTCGGTCAACACCGACAGTGCCGCGGCGCCTGCGTGCTCGAGATCGCGAGCGAGTTCGGATGGCCTGAAATCGGCGCGGATCAAGCCTTTTGAGGGCGAAGCTTTTTTCAGTTCGGCGATGACCGCGATTCCATCTTGAGAGGCTCGGAGCAACTGCTGCCGAAATCCGCGCGGCATGTGCGCGGCGGCGGCGCGCTCCAGTGACCGGAGGTCGGAGTTTCGCCGGCTCAGGGATAGGCGCTGGCGCGTGGCGGCGACAATCGAGTCGAGGGAGACGGGCATGGCAGATGCTCAATTATACGGAAGCAGCCAAATTCAGGGTGGCCCTGCGCGCGGGCGATGCCCGCAATAGAACACCTAATGATGTGACGCCGATCATTGACCCGACTTCCGGCAAGGTGCTATAAACGAATGCTTTGTGCCGAGGTGTGTAGTCTGACCTTGGGGTATCGCCCGACGGCACAAGTTTTCCGACGCGGCCAAATCGGCAATCCTCATTATTTATTATGCCTGGCGGTGGAAGCGTGTTCGGAGCGTGTTGGGAACTCCGGTGGCAGCCGTACGGCGGCGGATGGAATCCTCCGGCGGGTTGTTCATGTGCCGGAGCAAAAACACACGTCGGGACCGCTGAATAGGATTTTAGGAGGATTTTGATGCGCACTTGGAACGCCAATTTTGCGTCCGCGGGACGCCGGTTTACTAGAATTTCGGCAACCCTTGCAACTCTGCTGCTTCTGACTGCCGGCTACGCGCTGGCGCAACCCGCCGAAGAAGGGGGCGAGGCGGCACTAAAACTGCCCGACCTCTCCACGGTTTCTTTCCTCGGTATCGACGGGCATCGCCTGCTGATGATCGGGCTGCTGTTCTGCGTCTTTGGCCTGGGCTTCGGCATGGTCATCTTCATGCGGCTGAAGAATCTGCCCGTGCACCGCTCCATGCGCGAAATTTCGGAGCTGATTTACGAAACCTGCAAGACCTACCTGATCACCCAGGGTAAATTCCTGATGCTGCTGTGGGCCTTCATCGCCGTCGTCATCGTGCTCTACTTTGGCGTGCTGCGGCATTTCGAAATTCCCCGGGTTGTGATCATCCTGGTGTTCAGCCTGGTGGGAATCGCGGGCAGCTACGGGGTGGCGTGGTTTGGGATTCGCGTAAACACTTTCGCGAATTCGCGGACGGCCTTCGCTTCTCTGCCCGGCAAACCTTACCCGGTTTATCAGATCCCGCTTGAGGCTGGGATGTCGATCGGCATGATGCTGATCTCGGTGGAACTGCTGATCATGTTATTCATTCTGCTGTTCGTGCCGGGCGACTATGCCGGCCCGTGCTTCATCGGATTCGCTATCGGCGAGTCCCTGGGCGCGGCCGCGTTGCGTATCGCGGGCGGCATCTTCACCAAGATTGCCGATATCGGCTCTGACCTGATGAAGATCGTTTTCAAGATTAAAGAAGACGATGCTCGCAACCCTGGCGTGATTGCCGATTGCACCGGCGACAATGCCGGCGACTCGGTGGGACCGTCGGCCGATGGTTTCGAGACCTACGGCGTCACCGGCGTCGCGCTGATTACTTTCATCTTGCTGGGCGTGAAGGAACCGACGATCCAGGTGCAGTTGCTGGTGTGGATTTTCGTGATGCGCATCATGATGCTGGTGTCGAGCGCGCTGGCCTATTTCATCAACGGCGCCATCGCAAAGGCGAGGTTCGGCAACGCAGACAAAATGAATTTTGAAACGCCGCTGACTTCGCTGGTCTGGATTACTTCGATTGTCTCGATCATTGCCACCTACATTGTTTCGTCTGTCATCATCCCCAGCCTGGGCGGCGACCTGACGCAATGGTGGAAGCTGGCTTCGATCATCTCCTGCGGGACGCTGGCGGGAGCGCTGATTCCTGAACTGGTTAAGGTCTTTACCTCGGTGGAATCTCGCCATGTGAACGAAGTGGTGACCTCGGCAAAAGAAGGCGGCGCATCGCTCGGGATCCTCTCCGGCTTTGTCGCCGGAAACTTTTCGGCTTATTGGCTGGGGCTGGCGATGGTCTCTCTGATGTCGATTGCCTACTTCTTTAGCGGGATGGGCTTGGCCGCTGCTGCCACCATGATTGCCCCAGCGGTATTCGCCTTCGGCCTGGTTGCTTTCGGCTTCCTCGGCATGGGCCCGGTGACGATTGCGGTCGATTCCTACGGCCCGGTTACGGACAACGCGCAGTCCGTTTATGAACTTTCGCTGATCGAGCAGGTGCCCAACGTTAAGGCGGAGATCAAGAGGGACTTCAACATCGACGTGAATTTTGACCGCTCAAAGGACTTGCTGGAAGAGAACGACGGCGCCGGCAATACCTTCAAGGCGACCGCCAAACCGGTGCTGATTGGAACCGCCGTAGTGGGCGCGACCACGATGATCTTCTCCATCATCATGGCGCTGACTAATGGCCTGACGACGAATGTAGAGAAGCTTTCGCTGCTGCACGCTCCCTTCTTTTTGGGCCTGATTACCGGCGGCGCGATGATCTACTGGTTCACCGGCGCATCAATGCAGGCCGTGACTACCGGCGCCTATCGCGCGGTGGAGTTTATCAAGGCCAACATCCATCTTGAGGGAGCGGAGAAGGCTTCGGTTGCGGACAGCAAGAAGGTGGTTGAGATCTGTACTAAATACGCGCAGAAGGGAATGTTCAACATCTTTGTTGCCGTCTTCTTCGGGACGCTGACCTTTGCCTTCGTGGAACCGTTCTTCTTTATCGGGTACCTGATCTCGATTGCGATCTTCGGTCTCTACCAGGCAATCTTCATGGCCAACGCTGGCGCGGCGTGGGACAACGCCAAGAAGATCGTCGAAACCAAACTGAAGCAGAAAGGCACACCACTGCACGACGCCACGGTGATCGGCGATACGGTGGGCGATCCTTTCAAGGACACCTCTTCGGTGGCCATGAACCCGGTCATCAAGTTCACGACGCTGTTCGGATTGCTGGCGGTCGAACTGGCCGTTTCGCTGACCCGCGATCAGGGCACCGGGCTGACCCACATCCTGGCGCTTTGCTTCTTCGCGGTTTCAGTCTTCTTCGTGTACCGGTCGTTCTACGGGATGAGGATCAGTTCGGAGTAAGCGGGCGGTTGTCCCTACGTAACTGCGAAACAAAAACGCCATCCAGCACGCTGGATGGCGTTTTGATTTGAGACAAGTCTACTTCTTGGTGTGTAGTGGGTTGGTGTGAGCAGTTGTCGGCTGCGAGTTTGCGGGTATAGCGAAGAAAGTTAGCGATAAGATCAGGACTACAGCATACTTCCACATGGACCGGCTCCCGCATGGCCTCCGCATTTCGCGAAGGCGAAGGTAACGAGGCCTACTTTTCTCACCGAAAGAGAGTCGATGGCGGATGGCTGCGCGCGGAAAGAGGAAGACGATTTATGCGCTGGCTTTGTCGATCCGGGCTTCGTCGATCTTGACTTCATCGATCCTGGCTTTGTCGATCAATGACAGCGGCTTATCGTTTAACGCAGACGACTCCAGCTCCAACTGCTCCTGCCCGCTGAGCGCGGATACCTTCCCCCGATAACTCTTCAAGTGCCGCTGCGCGGTTTCGAATGCTTCCTGCGCTTTGTTCAGATTCTTGCCGACGTTTTCGAACTGGTTCTGGAAGAAGTCAAACGACTTCTGCGCTTTGGCAAGTTCGGCACGGCTCTTCTCGAAGCGGCTGGCGACCTCGTACCACTTGTGCACCAGTGCAATCGTGTGCAGCGTCATCAGCAATGTGTTAGGTGAGACGGGAAAAACATGCTGCTCATTCATCCAGTCGCCCAACTCGCGGTTGCGGATCACTTCCATGTACAGCGTTTCGCTCGGCAGATACATGAGCGCGATTTCAGTCGTCCCATTTTCCGGCTGGATGTACTGCTGAATGCGCTTGGCTTCCGCCTTCATCACGCGCACCAGCGCGACGCGTGCCGCTTCAATCTCAGCCTTGTCGTTACTCTCGAACAAAGCAATCACCTGCTCGCGCGGGAACTTGGCGTCGATGGGCAGCTTGCGGTCGGGGAAATAAATGACGGCGTCGGCGCGTCCTCCACCCTCGCCCGGCGACGATTGCAGCGCGAACATGTGGGCGGGCAGGAAGTCCGCGAGCAGCCGCTCCAGGCTGGCTTCGCCGAACTGCCCCCGCAGATGCGGAAGCTTGAGCAGGTTGTTCAGATCGTTAATCGAGTGGCCGAGCGCGCCGACTTCGCGGAGTTGTTCTTCCGCATTCTTCAAGTGCTGCTGAACTTTTTCGAACTGCGCGAATCCTTCCTTGATGTTCTGATCGAGTTTCACCTGCACCTGCTCGGTGATCGCCATCAGCTTCGAGTCCACGCGATCGCGTATCGAGTCAAGGCTTTGCGCGGTCTGCTGATTCAGGCTCTGAAATTCGCTCTTGAGCTGCTGCGTGGTGAGCAGAAGAGAGCTCGTCATCTCGCTGCGGCCTTCGCTCAGGCTGCGGTTTTGTTCTTCTCTACCCGCGGCGAGTTGCAGCTCGACCGAGCTTCGAATCTCTGAAAAGCCTTGCTGGATGCGGTCTGTGACCTGCTGGCGAAGGTCCCCTTTGGTCTGCTCCAGCCGAGTGGCCATGTCGGCAGTGCTGATACTGATCTTCTGGCCAAGGGTGCTATTGAACCTTTCGAGCTGACCTGCAACCTCCGCTTTTACATCCACTTGCGCGGCAGCCGAGACGCGGCGCAGCAAAACGGCCGAGAACCCAAGCAGGACAAGGGTTCCGACGAGCACGGTAACCAGCAGTAAGGTCTCCATAGTAAGTGGCTTAGCTGAATTCTAGAAGCTAGCGTGAGAGATGGAAAGCGGAACTTTTACTTCAACTCTGCCGGCGATCCCCGCGCCGCAACGCCGACCTCAAAATCATGCTCCGGGCCCTGGTGATTTCGCTTGCGATGTTGGCGGTAAGTTCTGGGCCCTGCGCCGCAGAAACGAGTCCGCAAGCAGCCGCAGTTAGCAAAGATGTTCGCAACCAGAACGAAGTCAGCAGCCAGCTTTCCCCCCACTCGAGCGCGGCGGCCGGATCGTCCTCTGATTCTAGTGAGGACTCCGCCGCTGAGAACGAACTCCTGGAATCGGCGAACAAGAGCCGCGAACTTGCCGGTGTGCCGCCGTTGCGCATGGAAGAAAGTCTGCGCGCGGCGGCGCGAGCCCACGCCAGGCGGATGGTTGAGAGTGAGCAACTCGAGCATCGGTTGTCCGGTGAGCCCTCCCTGCTCGAAAGAATTGCTCAGGTCAGCCCACTGAAGATGGATAGAGTCGGCGAGAACATCGCCTACGCTACGTGCGCTGCCGGCGCGAATGAAGCGCTGATGCGCTCGGAGCCGCACCGCCAGAACCTGCTCGATCGTGGATTTAATGTGGCTGGCATCGCTGCGATCTGGAGCGAAGGCCGGCTATACGTGGTGCAGGATTTCGGGCATGAGGTCCCGTCGTATTCCGCGCACGAGAGTCGAGAACTAGTTGGCAGGGCTGTGGAGGAAATGCGGCAACAGGCAGGGCTTCCGGCGCTTGTTCAGCTCGCGCTGCCAAATCTTGACGAGGCCGCTTGCTCGCTGGCGGGAGAGAACCGTCCAAACGCGCGCCTGCTGGCAACCGCCTACGACAATCGAAAAATTATCACCTACACGCAGAGCCGTCCGGAAGTCCTGCCGCCGGGCGCTTTGCGACTGCTGAGCGACGCGGACGTTCGCCGGTTTGCGGTGGGCTCCTGCTACGCTCGCAATGCGGCGTATCCGACTGGGATGTACTGGGTCGCGATTCTGCTCTACTGACTCTTTGCTCTGTCGATCTCCTGAGGATTTCGAGACGCTCGCCGCACGCGGACAGGAGTGTCCGCGCTACACGAACCTGGCGCACAAGCTCTGTGCTAACCTGCCAGCATCTGGCCTGCCCGTATGGAACCTGCTTCGCGAATCCGCATCGGGACTGCCGGCTGGTCGTATAAGGACTGGGATGGGATTCTTTATCCGCCGGAGGTGACGCGGAAGAGAATCCATCCCGTTGAATTTCTGGCGCGATTTTTTGATGTCATCGAAATCAATACTTCGTTTTATGGACACATACGTCCGGAGCTGGGACGTCTGTGGTCGCGAAAGGCTGCGGCGGTCAATCCGGATTTTCTTTTCACCGCGAAGCTGCACCGGTCGTTTACGCATTCTCCGCTGGCGGTGATGGAGCCCACTTCGGCGGCCAGCATCCGCCCAAATGACCGGGACGAACGGCTCGCACGGGAAGGCCTGGACTCGCTGGCCGGGGAAGGTAAGCTGGGCGCGCTCCTCATCCAGTTCCCTGTCTCGTTCAAGAACACCAGCCTGAATCGCGAATACCTGGAGCAGTTGCTGCGGCAGTTCATCGAGTATCCGCGCGTGGTCGAAGTGCGGCACGAGAGTTGGAATAATCCTGAAACGCTCGCCGAATTCATGCGCCACAACGTCGGCTTCTGCAACATCGATCAGCCGCTGCTGGGGCGCTCGATGGGGCCGACCGAGCATGTCACGTCGAGCGTCGGATACGTTCGCCTGCATGGCCGCAACTACGAGCATTGGTTTGAGAGCGGGGTTGACAGCGACAACCGCAACGACCGATATAACTACCTCTACAAGCTCCCGGAGCTGGAGAAGTGGAAGGAAAAAGTCGAGATCATCGCGCAGCGGGCCGAATCGACCTACGTGATTGCGAACAATCACTTTCAGGCGAAAGCCGCCGTGAATGCGCTGGAGTTAAAGCATCTACTGCAAGGGAAAAAAGTTCGGGCGCCTGAGATTCTGGTTAAGAACTATCCTGAACTGAAAGAGATGGCGGAAACGGAAGACGCCAGCGGAAATTATTCGCTGCTGGCATGAATGGACCAGGGGCTTGATTTGGCGCTGGAGCGCATGGGAGCAAACCACGGTGTCAGCCGCGCCTGATCGTGGGAATTCTGTCGCAGAATCCAAGTTGCCTCTACCTTCATCTATGCAGCATGAACTTGGATAGTGTTTTCGTAGAACCTCTCTCTTCGCACCAACCGCTGGGCGAAGGTTTGCCCGAGGAACCGGTGCGCGTCGCTACTACCGAATCTGGGGATGCCGAACTGCTCGACTCCTATTCGCGGGCGGTCACGGCCGCGGTTGAGAGAGTCAGTCCGTCGGTGGTGAACGTGGAGGTGCATCAGGCATTGCCCCGAACGACGGGCCGGACTCGTTCGGGCGAGCCACGCGAGCGCAATGGCGGCGGCTCTGGCTTCGTATTCACACCCGATGGGTTGATTCTCACCAATAGCCACGTCGTACACGACGCGACCCGGATCGAGGTGACGCTGGCGGACGGGCGGCGCGCTCCGGCTCACACCATCGGCGATGACCCGGCGACCGATCTTGCCGTCATTCGAATCGATGCTTCCGGATTGCAGGCGGTGCCACTGGGAGATTCGCAGCAGCTGCGGCCCGGGCAGATGGCCATAGCGATCGGCAATCCTTACGGGTTTCAGTCCACGGTGACGGCAGGCGTGATCAGCGCGCTGGGGCGCTCGCTGCGGTCTTATTCGGGTCGCCTGATCGAGGATGTGATTCAAACCGACGCCGCCTTGAACCCGGGAAATTCTGGCGGCCCGCTGGTCGATTCGCGAGGCCAGGTGATCGGAGTGAACACGGCGACGATTCTGCCGGCGCAGGGAATCTGTTTCGCGATCGGGATCAATACCGCGAAATTCGTCGCCAGCCGCTTGCTGCGCGATGGCCGGATCCGGCGCAGCTACATCGGCGTATCGGCGCAGACGGTTCCCATTCATCGCCGGGTGGTGCGCTTCTATGGTCTAGCGCGGGAAACCGGCGTGGTTATCGTTGGCATTGAAGATCGAAGCCCGGCGCGGACCGCGGGCTTGCGCGAGGGCGACATGATCGTGGCGCTCGACGACAAGCCGGTGGCTGGCGTGGATGACCTGCATCGTTTGTTGACCGACGCACAGGTGGGGGCGAGGTGCGCTTTGACGGTCATTCGCCATACGGAGCGGCTGATCCTGCCGATTCTTCCCGGAGAAGCACGCTAGCACTTTGGTTCGTGGAGCGACGGGCGTCTCGCCCGTCCTTTCTGTGCCTTTCGCGGTGTCGTGGCCGGGCGGGGACGCCCGGCTCTCCACCGGCAAGCCAGGTGGGCACTCCTATCGCATTGCACACACTGGATTTCGTGTGTTAGCTTCGATTTCGAGAGGTCCGCTTGCGACACACGGTTCCGGCTGGAATGGACCGCAAGGAAACTGACGTTTACCTGCGGCTCGATCGGGCGCGTCTTCCCCAGCATATCGCCATCATCATGGACGGAAACGGGCGCTGGGCCCGACGCCGGCACATGCCGCGCGTTGCGGGACATCGCGCCGGTGTCGCCGCTGTGCGTTCCACGGTCGAAACCGCAGCGCGCATCGGGATTCCGGCACTGACGCTTTACGCCTTCTCCGAGGAGAACTGGAAGAAGCGTCCCAAAACGGAAGTCGATTTCCTGATGCGGCTTTTGTGCCGCTATCTCAAAGCGGAGATCAGGACGCTCAACGAAAATAATATCCGCTTGAAGTACATCGGACGTCAGCACGAGTTACCCGAATTGGTGCAGCGCGAAATGGAAGAGGCGAGCGACGCCACGTCGAAGAATAGCGGGATGCTGCTGACGCTGGCGCTGAATTACAGCGCGCGCAGCGAGATCGTCGACGCGTTTCGCTCACTGGCGGAGGCTGCCGCCCGCAATGGCGGCCTCGATCACATGGCGGTCGATGAACAGGCAATCAGTGACCATCTCTACACGCGGGGGCTGCCCGATCCGGACTTAGTAATTCGCACCAGCGGCGAGATGCGGGTGAGTAACTTCCTGCTCTGGCAACTTGCCTATGCGGAGATCTATGTGACGCAAACTTTGTGGCCAGATTTCCGCGGCTTGCAACTGCTCGAGGGTATTGAGGAATATCAGAAGCGCGACCGCCGCTACGGCGGGCTGGGGCCGGATAACGGGCATGCTCCGCAGCATGTGTCGCATCGGGCCCACGCCGAGGCGAAGCGTTGATGCGTACTGCTCCTGTGGGGGCGGCTGGTGTGGGGACGGGTGCTCTCGCCCGTCCAAGCCGCGCGCTCGGCAGATACCCGTGCTCACAGCCGCATTCTCGACTCGCGATATACGAAGAGTAACCTCACTCCAATGAGCTTCTCCCATGATTAAGCGCGTCGCGACCGCCGTCGTTCTGATTCCCCTGGTCCTGCTCCTGGTCCTGAAAGCGCCGCTTTATGTACTGGCGGTTGTGGCCGCAGCGGTAGCTCTGCTGGCCATCGCCGAGTTCTTGAAACTGATGACGCCTTACGGAATCCAGCCCCTTACGCTAGCGACTTACGCCTTCGTCGCGCTCTTCTTTGGATTTGTGATTCTCGCGTCCACCAATCGCACGCCTCTGGTCGAGGCTACAGCCATGCTTTACGGGATCGCACTGGCGGCGGCGCTCGCACCTTTTGTGTTTCTGACCGTGGCTTTACAGCGCGCAGACTTGACCAGTGGCTATCCGGCGGCCGCGGCTTCAGTGTTTGGCTTCGCGTACATTGCGATTCCGATGGCGTTACTGGTCGAAATCCGCGAGCAGCCCGCGGGAGCGATCTGGACGATCTATACCCTGCTCGCCGTATGGGCGGGAGACATCTTCGCATACTTCGTGGGCAAGTTGCTGGGACGGCACCGCATGTCGCCGGAGATCAGCCCGAAGAAGACCTGGGAAGGCGCGGTGGCGTCGATCCTGGCCAGCGTGATCGTCGGGACGCTGTGGTTTCAGCACGCGCCCGGAATCAGTTCCACTCTGCTGCGGATCGGATTGATTGACCGCCGCGATGGCATGTTCGGCTTGGAGCAGCCGCAACTTTGGCCCATCATTCTGCTGTCGGCGGTGGTCAACGTCGCGGCGCAGTTTGGCGATCTGGTCGAGTCGCTCATCAAGCGCGGCGCCGGAGTAAAAGATTCCGGCACGATTCTCCCCGGCCACGGGGGCATGCTCGATCGCATCGACGCCATGCTGTTTGCGGTGCCGGTGGTGTGGGCGTACGGGGCCTGGCGGCTGATGCAGTGAATGAAGAACTGATTGATGTTCACCGCATACGATCTCGCAATGACAATCGTCTTTATGACGATCGTATTCGGCCTTGCCGCCACTGTCCTATGGCTCGTCGATAAGCTCACGCTCCCACGTAGTGCAACGGAGGAAGAGAAAAAAGCTATCGTTGAAAAACGTACGCGGCGATGGCATAAGCTTTGGCGGATATCCTTCGTAGTAATGGCGGCGGTTTCTTTGCCCCTAAACTTAGTTGGCCTATTCAGAAAGACAGAACCCCTTTTCCCAACCGTCGTCTGGATCGTGCTCGCAGTGATCGTCCTATTGGGCCTATTGAGCCCGTTTCACGGGGATGACAAGGAATGATAATCGAGTCAACTGCATGGCCCTGAAATTCCCGTAGAATAGATGTTTACCACCCTGCATGAAACGCATCGCCATCCTGGGTTCCACCGGTTCGATCGGCCGCAGCACTTTGAGCGTGGTCGAGAGCTATCCTGACCGCTTTCAGGTCTCGACGCTGGCCGCGGGCAACAATATCGAACTCGCCTTCGAGCAAGCCCTGCGCTGGAAGCCGCGCGTTCTCTCGCTGGCCAAGGAGCAGGATGCGGAAGCGCTCCACGCCAAACTTCGCAGCGCGGGCCTCTCCGAGATTGAGATCGTGCATGGCGCCGCGGGCACAGTACGCGTGGCGACGCATCCCGAAGTGGATTTCGTGGTCAGCGCGATTGTGGGCGTTTCCGGCCTGGAGGCTACCTACGAAGCGGTGCGTGCCGGGAAGACAGTTGGACTGGCCAACAAAGAGTGTCTGGTAGTGGCGGGCGAACTGATCACTGCCGAGGCAAGGAAGCAGGGCAAGCCGCTGCTGCCGATCGACAGCGAGCATAACGCCGTCCATCAGTGTCTGCGCGGCGGGCGGATGGAGGAAGTAGAGCGCGTTTGGCTGACCGCTTCCGGCGGTCCGTTTCTAAAGACGCCCAAGTCGGAATTTGCCTCAATTACGGTGCAACAGGCGCTCAATCATCCCACCTGGAAAATGGGAAAAAGGATCACCATCGACTCTGCAACATTAATGAACAAAGGGTTCGAGGTGATCGAGGCCTGCCGCTTGTTCCAGGTCCAGCCTGAACGCGTGCAAGTCATTGTGCATCCGCAGTCTACCATCCATTCCCTGGTCGAATTCGTGGATGGCAGCATACTTGCTCAAATTTCCATCACCGATATGCGTCTGCCCATTTTGTATGCGCTGACGTATCCGGATCGGATCGCTTCGGAGTTGCGCTTCTCGATCATGGACCTGCGGCATCTAGATTTCTGCCCTCCGGATATGGCTAAATTCCCATGTCTCGGTTTAGCTTACCAAGCGGTGGCGGCCGGAGGCGCAAAGACCATCGCCCTGAACGCCGCCGACGAGGTCGCGGTGGCTGCGTTTCTGGAGGAGCAGATCGGATTCGAGGCGATTCCGCGAATCATCGAAGAAGTGATGGCGGCAACGCCAGCCGGCCATTTAGAATCTATACAGAAGGTGCTTACGCTGGATACCGAGGCCCGCCTTTTGGCAAAAGAAATCGTAAAGCAGCGCCGCCGAAGGGGATCGCCCATCAGGGCCATTTCGTAATAGGATTTTTGGAGTAATCTGAAAAATTATGCCGCAGCTCTTGTCCATCCTTCATACCGTTTTCGACATGGGGATCGTGCTCGGATTCATGATCCTGATTCATGAGTTCGGCCACTACGCTGCTGCCAAGTATTTTGGCGTCCGGGTGGAAGTGTTTTCGATCGGCTTCGGCAAGCGTCTGCTGGGCTTCACCAAAGGCGAAACCGACTATCGCATCAGCGCCATTCCGCTGGGTGGCTACGTGAAAATGTCGGGTGAAAACCCTATGGACGACCGCACCGGCGATGCGGGCGAGTTTCTGTCGCATCCGCGCTGGCAGCGCTTCATCATAGCCCTGGCCGGACCGGCCATGAATATCATGCTGGCCATCGCCCTGCTCACCGGCGTTTACATGGTGCACTACGAATATGCAGCGGTGCTCGATGAGCCAACTGTGGTGGGGTGGGTCCCCCCGAATACTCCCGCCGAGAGGGCAGGGATACAGACGGGCGACAAGATTGTCCGCGTCGAGGACGTCGAGAATCCGAATTGGGAACAAGTGGACGTCAAGGCTGCGCTCAGTCCGAATCAGCCGTTGAAGTTTGGCATCGAGCGCGACGGCAAAGTCATGGAGAAGGTCCTCGTTCCGGAACCGTTCGGGCCCAATCAGTACGGAGATATTGGTTGGGTGCCGAAAGAGCCCAACGTCACCTTGACTGTCGTCGAACCCGGGATGCCCGCCGACAAGGCCGGAATCAGGGTCGGGGATCAGATCCTTACCGCGAACGGGCAGGACATTACCGCGGTGGAGGCGCTCATCCAGATGTTGAACCACACCAAGGATCAGCCTCTGGAGCTTGTAGTCCTGCGCAACGGCCAGAAACTGAACTTCACCGTGAAGCCGATCCTCGACGCCCGAGGTCCTGCGCCAGAAGCTCGCTACCGGATCGGCGTCGCCAGCCTTCCTACTAAAGTCGTGAAGCTCGCTTTCCCGGACGCGCTCAAACGCTCGGTGTCCTACTGCGAGAAGAACTCCTTCCTGATCCTGGAATTATTGCAAAAGATGGTGCAGCGGAAAGTGTCCATGCGTCAGGTCGATGGTCCGATCGGAATCGGAAGCGCGGTCGGCGAGGCTGCCCGCGAGGAGGGTTGGACGCCGCTGCTGCGAATCACTGCCCTCATCAGCTTGAACCTCGGCATCATGAACTTGCTCCCGATCCCCATTCTGGATGGCGGGGTGATCCTGCTGCTTTTCATCGAGAGCTTAATGCAGAAAGAAATCAGCCTGCCCATCAAAGAACGCATTTACCAGGCGGCTTTCGTCTTTCTGGTGCTCTTCGCCGTGATGGTGATCTATAACGACCTGGTCAAGACCCTGCCCGGGCTTACGCGAATGCCGTAGGACCGTCTTCAGCTTGCCTGTATGGTTACCGGGGTAGTTCTGCGAGTCGAGGCGTTCTCGTGGCGAGGCGCGTCGCCCGGCTACGGCCTTCCCACGCCCATGTACTGGAATCCCATGGCGCGCAGGCGCGATGAGTCGAGCAGATTCTTGGTATCGATGATGATCGGACGTTTCACCAGATGGCGGATCTTCGCGAAATCCAGCGTTCGGAATTCAGGCCAGCCGGTGGCAACGATCAGCGCATCCACTCCTTCGGCCACTCCGTAGGCGGATTCGCAGTACTTTACCAGGCCGTTCAGTTGCAGACGCGCATCGGGAATGGCCACCGGATCGTAAGCCCGCACGCGCGCTCCTCCAGCCAGCAGATTCTGCGCCAACTGCAGCGAAGACGACCCCGCCACGGAGTTGGTGTTCGGCTTGAAAGCCAGCCCCAGAATGCCGACGTCCTTGTTCTGCACCGTATCGAGGGCATCAGCCACCTTCTGCAACAACCGGTCCGCCAGGTTCAGGTTCACCTCGCGGGCGGCATTCAGAACTTTCAGGTCGACCCGGTTCTCTCTCGCCAACCCGGTCAGCGACTCCATATCGCTCTCGGCAAAAATTCCACCCATGCCGGCGCCCGGTTGCAGGCAGCGCGGCGCAATTTTCTTATCCAGCCCCAGCGCCAGTGACAGGCTGACGGCGTCGGCGTTCACGTGTTCGCACAGGCTCGCAATTTCATTGATAAACGAAATCTTGGTTGCCACAAAGGCAGTGGTCGCGGTGCGCGCCAACTCCGCAGTTTCGTAATTCGTGACCAGCACCGGAACTCCGCGCATCACCAGTGGATGAAAAATCTGCTTCAATGTGGAAACAGCTTCGCTTGAAGCTGTCCCGAGGATGATCCGGTCGGGCCAGTTGAAGTCTTCGACCGCGCAACCGTTGGTGAAGAACATGGGTTGACACACCAGCAGGCTCTTCAGCCCTTTCCCTTTGAGCGTGTTTTCGAGCTCTCTCGTCGAACCGACCCGAACCGGCGTGACGATCGACAGCACCTGGAAGCGGCCAGCCGCGCTCGCCAGGCGGACGGCAAGTTCTTCCAGTCCCTGCTCCGAATCTTCGGCGAGAAAAATCACCTGTGCTTTGCGCGCCAATTCTTCCGGGTCCGCCGAATACACCAGTCGTCCCGCGCGCACGTTGCGCCGAATCACTTCCTGCAGATTTTTCTCGAAAAAAGGAATGTTGCCTTTGGCAACTTCCGTGAGGCGGGTGCTATCGGCATGACAACAGCAAACCGGGGTGCCGAAATCTGCGAGACAGGCGGAGACAACAGTGGCGAGGTAGCCGGATCCATAGACCCCAATTTGCATATTCTCTCTTCCGATCGAAGTCGCGATCAAACCCGCAGCCTGGGAGCCGGCGCTCGGTCTGCAGCCCGTTAAATCTATGGTAATCCGTCCAAGGGACTTCGCAACGGGTGGAAGGTACATGTACCGCCGAGCCGCGAAACTGGCCGCGAGATGCGGGTTTTCAGGGGTTATTGCGGGTAGTGTTGCCGCGTGTTTATGTCTGCGTCTTGGACGACAATTGGCCGTGTCCCAGCGGCACCGGCGCCACATCCTGCCAGTAAGCGCCATTTTCGCGGACGAACATCAATTCCTCCACATGTACCTGGCGCTGGCCCGGAAACTGGGCCCAGCGCTCGCGCGCCACCGCGTACGCCGCACGCGCCTGCTCATCCGTTTCCGTTTTCAGAATCGTGAGATGCGGAATATAGGGCCAACTCTCCTCGCAGTGCAACTCCTTGCCGCAGAGTTGATCGTGCAGTTCCCGCATGCGATATGCAGCCCGCTCCACCTGGATGAACACCGTTGGGGTCGTGGGCAGAAATGTTTCCACGTCTCCCAGTTCGACGCTGAAGGGGACGATACGGCCACACGCCTCTCCCAGAAATTCCAGCGCCGCGGTTTCGGTTCCCGGGAGCTCCCGCGGAGGAAGAATCGTGAGATGGGCCGCCATGTGAGCGATGGTCGGGTGGAGTTCCCGGCGCAGTTGCTCCACGAACTCGCCAACCGGATCGCGGACGTACGTCACCAACGCGTAGCGTGAGCTGGGCATGACTTCCGAAGCCAGATTATAGCCCTAGCGCGGCATGACAGGGCAGTCCACCTTTTGGTAGTGTCGCGAATGCCACCTGCATCCCATCATTTATAATCGAATCTCGTAGAATCGAAAGAGAGTGAATGGAACGAGAGTCGGGGCGTAGCGCAGCCTGGTAGCGCACCTGCCTTGGGCGCAGGGGGTCCGCGGTTCAAATCCGCGCGCCCCGACCAATATCCCCTGTGGCATCAGCAAATTTTGGAAGCGGCACGTTCGGAAATCCCACACTTGGCGTGAAGCGCCCGCTGCTGGTCCCTGATGTTGGGCGCCATCGAATTGATCGACCGCAACGTGTGGGCCAGTTTCCGACGACAAATGGCGCAAAAATCGGTGGAATCTAGAATTGGAGCTTGAGTGCCAATTGAATCTGGCGTGCCGAGAACGCCTGCAGAATATGCCCGAAGAATGGATCCCCAAAGGCACATTGTGCCGGGACTGCGCTGTTGCAGTTCTTGGGATACGCCGATTGGAAATTCCCGGTGAAATCGGTAATAAACACGCCAGCATTGCTATACGGCTCATGAAAATTCACATTGTTGAAGAGATTGAAAAACTCACCCCTGAACTGTAAGTTTGCGCGCTCCGTAAGGTGAGTATTCTTGACCACCGCAAAATCGAAGTTGACATACTTGGGACCTTCGATTGCGTTGCGGCCCAGCGATCCCGGCTGCAGATTGTAACTCGGAGTGAAATTAAAAGGCTCTGTGGGGAACACATTTTGCGGATTATTCGTGTCGATATGCACCGGCCCGGTAACATTGGGACGGAAGGGTGACCCAAAATAATCAGCATACACATTGAACGGCTGGCCGGACCGAACGGTGGTGATTCCGGTGACCTGCCAGCCGGTTCCAATGCGGGGAGCCCAGCGCGGTATCTCATAGCTGTAGGCCGTAACAAAGGTGTGACGAACGTCAAAGTCAGAGGGACCCCGTTCCCCGGCCAGGTTGGCCGAGTCTTGCGGGAGATGCGGCCTGGTTGTAATTAGCGGAAGACTCCCCTCGAGGCTCAAGGTGGGGCTAACATTTGTCGACTCAGCTAAAGTGCCAGGATCTATATAATTTTTAAGGCCTTGGAAGGTACTAACACTGCCGGAAACAAGGTCGCTGGCAACGAAAGGGGAAAGGAGGAACACTTGCGGTTGCAAAGATGAGGCGTTGTCGATGGATCTCGACCATTGGTAAAAGGCCTGCAATTGCAATCCATGGAAATTCCGCGTTTCGATCCGAGCCTGTAAGGAGTTGAAGTCGGAGTTGCCGACATTCGCCTGATCCAGAATGCTGGGAAACAAGAATGGGCTTTTCACGAAACTAAGACAGGCGCCGGTAAGGGATACTGCTATCGTACACTCGCTGATATCCTTCAACAGTGGTAGCCGGTGGCCGGCTGAACCAACATACGCCAATTCCAGCACTGCATTGTTTCCGAGTTGCTGTTCAAGTCCAAAGTGATATTGGTGGATATAGGGCGTCTTGTTGCGCGGATCGATCGCAGTGATGGAATAGGGGATCCGATACCAATCAGAAATTGCGGACGGTGGGTTGCTGACGCACCCCCCCGTATTGGGCGTATACTTTGGCGAGCATGCTGAAAAAGTGTCGCTCAGCAGAAACTGCCCAAAGTACGAAAAAGACTGCTGCACGAATGGTGGGTTAACCAGCTGGTTGACCGCAGATTGGAGCGGCTCCTGGTCAAACATCAGGGCATAGCCTCCCCGCACCGCTGTCTTGCCGTCTTTCCGTGGATCCCAGGCAAAGCCGAAACGGGGGCCCCAGTTACCGGTGTCAGTGTTGAAGCCGGCGCGCGGTTCAGGATGGGGAACGCTCCCAATGACGTCCCCGAAGGGATCGAAGATTGTGGTCGATCCGCCTTGTACCAAGCCACCACTTGCCCCCAAGGATGTCGCTAACGACGGATAGAAATTCACCAGGCGATTGCGGACTTCGACCGGAGCGGTGTTCACTTCGTAGCGGATCCCATAACTCACCGTGAAGTTCTGCCACGGGCGCCATTGATCCTGAGCATACGCACCGGCCGTAAAAGTGGAGAAGTTGCGTTCAAACCCGCTGCCGAATTGTGCACAAGGCTGGGCGAAGACGCTGGAAAACATTGGCAAGAATTGCGGACAGACTCGGGCAATCGAGGCTACGTCAGGAAGGCTGATGGCACCTAAGATCGAGTTATTCAGCGCTATTACGCCACGCCCCAGCGCGTCATTGTAAACATTCAGTCGAATGTCTCGAAACTCTCCGCCGAACTTCCAACTGTGGCGACCCCGTACCAGGCTCACGTTATCCGCAAACGAAAACACGTTGTCTGCTCGATTGCTGGGGGTTGCAAAATCTGACCCTAAGGTGCTGAAAGAAGAAAAGGTTCCGACATATGGCCCGCCTAAGGTCACGGTCGGCAAGCCTTCATTCGTAAAATTCAGGTTCTGCAGCCCCAGGGTAGCGGGATTCACGTTTGCGTCGAGCGCGGTTGTGGTCAAGCGAAAACGATTCCAGCCAAAGCGAAACTCGTTGGTGGTGCGAGGGCCGAGCTGATGGACATCGTTGAAGCTGACGTTTTGGTTACGCCCGCCAACATGAGTACCGCTACCGGGATAGTTCGAAGTTGCTGGGACCTCGCCGGCTTGTACCTGATTGATTTGCTGGATATTGTGCTTAAAGTTCATAGTGACGCGGGATGTTACGTGCCAATCGACCCGTTCGAGGAAGTTGTCGCTGTCGGTGTAGTTGTTGGCTTGGCCAACGTTGAAAGCACCGTAGTCGGCCAAGTACTGTAGATTAAGGTAAGAATTCGGGTCGGTATATGGGGTTAGCGGCACATTTGGTGCGGGGTAGAGGTTGTAGAGGTTGACAGCGGTCTGGTCACAGGAGTTCGGGGAACCCGACCCGAACAAGAACGTCTGACAGGCATTGGCGGAACGAAAGTAGTTGCCCGGGACCTGCTCGAACAGCGGCCGGGGATTTGCCAGGCGAAAGCTTTCCCAGTTGAAAAAGCCAAACAGTTTGTCCTTCAGGAGCGGGCCGCCGATATTTCCACCAAATTGGTTCTGGTTCACAGGCATTGTGCGCCGATTGTAGAGGGCGGCCAAGGTTGGGTTGCTGAGCGCATTTGCGTCGCCGTTTAGCAGAAGGTCCTGAGTGTATTGGTCAAAACCGCCTCCGCTGTAGTCCGAGAAGTAATTGCCGGAGGCCAGGGCTGAGTTACGGTTAAACTCGAAAAGCTCTCCATGCAGCGCATTGCTCCCGCTGCGGCTGACGACATTAATCTGGGCGCCTCCGCTGCGTCCATATTCGGCGTTGGAGGTTGAAGTCTGCACGCGGAACTCCTGCATCGCCTCCACGATCTGGAAGGGCAGGGACTGGTTGACGGTATAGTCGTTATTGTCGGCCCCGTCCAGCAGGAAGTTATTCATGTCCGCACGCGCGCCATTGACCGCCAGGGAAGCTCCCTGCAGCGCGGAACCCTGTTCCACCGGGAAGGTGCCGGGAACCAAAAGAGCCAGATCGATGAAGTCGCGGTTGACCAGAGGAAGGGTGTGAACCAGTTGGCTGTCGATGACACCACTTTCGGTACTGCTCAGCAGGTCCAGCGTAACCGAAGGTGCTTTATGGGGTGGGGCCGGGGGTTGGGCTGGAGCCGGAGTTGCAGCCGGAGTTGGAACAGGGGGCTGCGAGGGCGCCTGCGCCACCGACTGCAGCAAGAAAGGCGGAAGCACGAGCTTCTCCTCTCCAACCTGCACCGTGACGCTAATCAGCACCATGGGGGAGAAACCCGTTTTCTCCACCGAAATCACATAGTTCTCCGCAGGCGGAACATTGCTGAACGTAAACGTGCCGTCACTGCTGGAGGTTTGTGTTTGTGAAAACGCGGTACTGGCGTTGATCAGCCGTACCGTAACTCCCGCGACTGCATTCCCCGAGAAGAAAATGGAGCCCATCACCGTGGCATTCTGGGTTCCAGCCCAACAAGCGACGACTGCCATCGTTGTCAGAGCAAGAACGAAGCATCGGCAAGTGCGTTTCATACACGCGCTCCTTTTGGAAACTTATTCTGATTCAGGACTGGGGATGGGGCGAATCATAATCAAGGCCGGGTGGACTGTCAAACCAATCCTTCTCGGGTCGCATCCCGAGACTAACGGGCGGTTGCTTGCACTGCTTGCGCGTATAGGTCCAGGATTTTCGGAGACACAAAAGTCTTCGGCGGTTGAAAATTCTGGCTGCTTTTCGGCAGCGCACGGAAATCGGAGAACGCTAGATCTCGTTGGCGGGTATCTTTCTGGCCCGAAAGGAAGTAGCGCGAGGCATGAACCGCTCCACGAAAGAAGTAGGCGAGGGCGAGCTTGCGACCGTGGTTGTCAACATACTCTCCCAGGTGCTGCTCCGCATCGTCATATTTGCCCTCAAAATAGGCGGTGAGTCCCTGCCGCAGCGGCTGTTCCTCAACCAACTGCTCCGCTTGACTAAGCATGGAGTGAGCGTCGCGGTTCTCAGGATTGAGGAGTTCCGCGGTCTTCAGCTTCTCTACCGCCGAAAGGTACTGCTTGTTGGCGATGGCTGTCTGGGCTTCGGCAACGAATTGCTGGGCAACCTGCTTCGGATCCCGTCCAGCTTGCGTGACCTTTTTCGCCTCCTCCCGCACCGCCGTGTCCTCTTTACGGGTTGAATCAATACGCTTCATGTAGGCCTGGGCTTCAGACACGTGGGAACCGCCCTTGTCGATCAACTGCTGGAAGGCGCTGCTGGCAGCCGCGTACCGCTTCTCGTTGAAGGCTTTGACCGCTTCGTTGAAGGCACGCTCTTCTCCCTCCCTCGCCGAGAGTTTGTCTAGATACCCTTGGGCTTCGCCGGCGTGCTTGCCATTCATTTTGACGACTTCTTCGAACAGCGGACGAGCTCCCGCCAAGTCATTCTTTGTAAACAGGTCAACTGCTCGATACCAGGTAGAGTCCTCACGACGATCCTTGATGCGCTGCAGGTACCCGCGAGCATCTTCCGCATGTGTCCCCTTGCCCTGCGCGATTTGGCTGAAATGCTTAGCAGCTTCGTCGTCTTTTCCTTCAGTGAAGAGTTGAACGGCTTGCTGGTAGCCACTCTCTTCGCCTGAACGGGCGTCGATCTGGCCGAGATACTCCTGCATCTGGGTGCGGTATTTGGGGTGCTTCAGGCTGAGATTGATGCCTTGGCTGAACTTCTGTTTGGCGTCGTCAAATTGCTGTTGCTTAAGTAGCGCCAGTCCATCGTTATAGAGTTTCTCTTCCATGCTGTAAGTCTGCTTTGCAGTGGCACAGGCGGGATTCAGATAGGTGTGAGTGTCTTTGTACCCGGGGCTCTCCTTTTCGATCTCTTGGAAGGAGTCGCACGCATCTTCCATTTTGGCCGCGTTGAAAAGCTCAACCGCTCTCTTGTAACGCCCCTCAAGGCTTTCCTGGGCGGTCGCCCTCGGGGCAAGGAGAATCGTGGCGGTCCACAGCCCAAGGACGGCAAAGCCAAGCAGTTCAGTACTGCGAGACCACGTTCTGAACCAAGTCGTCAATCTTCACCTCAGGAAATGTGTAACTCACCCTCGAGACCTCGCCCGGTCTTGCGGCCACCTCCAACTCTCCAGTGGCCGAACCATTCTTCAGTTTAATAATGTAGTTACCCGGCGGCAGAGCTATTTGGAGCGGCGTCTGACCGGTGATGTTCAGGCGCTCACCCTTTTTTGTGATGATACCGGTGACCTCGGCCCAGGGTGCCGCCGTCAGCTCCACGACGCCGGGGGTATTTCGGCCGGCACGCGAATACCACGCGCCAAGGCTTGCCAGAAGGACGACCGCGACCGCTGCGGCTGCCCACAGAGCGACTTGCGGCTTCTTGGCCGTTCTCTGAGCCAGCACCGTTCTGGGCGACACAAGGCCAGAAGACCGCTTGGCGGGAGTGCGTAAGTCTAGCTGAGGGGCGCCCGGTTCGCGCTCACATCGTTCAACCTCTTCCAGGAGCGACTTGGCTTGCGCGGCCAGTTCCGGCAGCTCCGCCGACTCCCATTCCACCGAACTCAGCAGTTCCCGGGCACCTGCGTAGTCCATCTGCCCGACAGCCACCTGCGCATCTTCCAGGAGGTTGACCCAGAGATCCCGCCGCAGGCGCAACTCCTGTTCCCGTACCCGCTTCTGAAGATCCCGCAGCAGGGATTCATCGGGATACGCCTGGAGCGCTTGTTCCAGCACGGATTCGGCGGAACCGATGTCCTCCGCCTCCAGGCATTTCCGGACTTGTTCCGCGGCGGTGCGGATGAAGTGACCCCGTTCCACGCTCTGCCGTGCCTGG
>DATEQN010000036.1:0-2420 GCA_035272625.1 Terriglobales bacterium
TTCGCCTGTGGCCAATACCTTCGAGGCTATGTACGACCACTCCCTCGACACCGTGATGCATGGGACGGGCGAAGAAACGTTTGACGCGGTGAAGATGCTCAAGGCCGCGGACCCATCGCAATACAAGCCCGCGCCCGGCGCGGATTATCCCAAGGGTCGCTTCGGCGACAGCCTGCGCCAACTCGCGCAGCTGATCAAGGCGAACCTGGGCGTGCAGGTGGCGTTTGCCGATATCGGCGGCTGGGACCATCACGTAAACGAAGGCTCAACCGAAGGCCAGATTGCCAACGTACTGCATGATTTCTCGCAATCGCTCGCCGCCTTCTGGACCGATCTGGGTGATCTCGGCGAAGACACGGTTGTTGTCACTATGTCGGAATTCGGTCGCACCGCGCGCGAGAACGGGAACCGTGGCACCGACCACGGCCACGCCAATGTGATGTTCGTGCTGGGCGGACCGGTGAAAGGCGGCAAAGTCTATGGACGCTGGCCGGGGCTCGATCAGTCACAGCTCTATGAAGGACGCGATCTGGCGTTGACCACGGATTTTCGGCAGGTGCTCGGAGAAGCTGTGGCGCGGCACATGGGGAACAAGAATCTTGCGACGGTTTTTCCGGGATATGAAAATCAGCCGGGGAAATTTTTAAGATTCTTGGGGTAGCCGGAACGAAGACGATAGCGTAGCCGCACTAGATTTCGATCAGCACATCGCCGCCTTCAATCTTCAGCGGATACACAGCAACTTTCATGCTGGGATCCTGTACGGCCTGGCCAGTCTTGGTATCCCACGCCCAGCCGTGCCAGGGGCACACAACTTTACTACCCTCAATCATTCCCTGCCCCAGAGGCCCGCCACGATGCGGGCAGACGTTATCCATCGCGCTGTAGACACCGCTGACATTTGCCACACAAATGGCCTTCGCGCCGCAGGGAAATTCTTTGGCTTCGTCGACGAGCGGAAGTTCGGCTTCAGTAGTGAGCTTGATCATGTTTGCCATGAGTCCTCAATCTTTTCTGGGAGGAGTTACCGAGTGGCGCTCGGGGGACAATTCGAGAGCGCAAAACGGTTCAGGACGTGGAAGCGGCCACAGTCCGCACCAGGCGCTCTTCGTTCAAAGCCGTAGCAATTCCTTCTCGATGCCAATGCTTTTGGCATCCCGGATAGTCTAACGGCACACATTGCGAAGCGACACCTCGAGCGCGCATTTCATATCCGCCGGGCAGGATGTTCAAGAGACATGCAACCGCAGTCACGCCACAATTCGGTTCCTGTTGCCATCGTTGGAGCCATCGGCTGAATCCGGTTGCGTGGGGAACCAGGAAAACATCGACCCCTTGGCTTAGCATCCTCCGGTTGATGTGGTTGACGGGGCAGGTACGGTCGCAAGCCGCACAAGTGATATCGGTATCCTTCACCCGCGCCCGGCATGTGCGGGTACGTCCGCCACGCATGCACCCGGGAATCAGGACAACCCGCCGCGCCGTTTGGGCAAAGTCTTGGCGAAGTCCCCGGTTCATCACCCCGGCTGCCACCATGTTCAGGTGATACTCCACCGGCTTCCGCCCACAGAAGATCTGGTCCTCACACCAGCGGTGCCTGCGATATTCCCCTCCGAGGAATCGCGGAACACCACGGGTATAGGATCCCAAGGTTGCGGCGGCCTGAGATTGAAACCAGTCGAACAGCTCCGTCGAGATTTGCATCCAGCGTTGAGATTCTGCTTCTGGAAGCGTGTCCAGAAAACTCCGCCAATTGTCGAGTCGTGCCACCTCCTGCTCGAACTCGCCGGTCGCGCGGAGCCATGAGACCAACGCCTCCAACCCGCCGATTGTCGGCTTGGAGGTGCCTTCGCGTTGAATCTTCCCCACCAGAAAAACTCGGAAAACGATTGCTCGCAGAAAATCGGCAGTAGCCTTGATCGGCGCGGACGCTCGACGCAGCAGTAAGAGCCCGTTCAGCAATTCGACGGTCCAACCCGGCGTGCTTTCTGCCGCGCCCGCATATTGACGCAGGGCCATGCCCAGCATGAGCAGATCGATCGCGTACTCGCCACGGCTTCGCGGAGACTCCAGCAGCTCACTCTGGACATGACGGCTGTACGGATCGATCACGGTTGCCGCGCGGAATTCAATCTCGGCCAACACTGTTTCCGAAAGGCGTTCCACATCCGAATAGAAGCAATCAGAACTAGCGTTGTTCAACCGCAGGTTGTATACCAGATCGGTCAGCTCGACCTGGCAGTTGCAGGCTGTCGATACGCGACTGGACCGCGAGGATACTTGCATCGCTCGGCTCTTTCCACGATTCCGCGCGAGCCGCGCGGACAGTTGCTGACACGATTGTACGCTCGCGAAGTATCTATATTCACCCAAGCCTATGAGACAGCGATAACGTTACACGTGGCGTTGCAGCCACAATC
>DATEQN010000037.1:0-43858 GCA_035272625.1 Terriglobales bacterium
CGGCGGCCGACCGATGGAAACCGAGTTGATTCTCTCGCTGGCCATCGAGATTGCGGACGCGCTCGACGCAGCGCACGCAGAAGGCATAGTCCACCGTGACATCAAACCCGCGAACATCTTTGTGACCAAGCGCGGACACGCGAAGATTCTGGATTTCGGGCTGGCGAAGGTCACTCCCGCGACCAGTGCGTCCAGCAAAGTTGCCGCAGCCAACACGATGACAGGCACGATTGACGAACAGCACCTTACCAGTCCCGGTGCGGCACTGGGCACAGTTGCCTATATGTCGCCGGAGCAGGCGCGGGCGAAAGAGCTCGATGCGCGTAGCGATTTGTTCTCCTTCGGCGCGGTGCTGTACGAGATGGCAACCGGCGCAGTGCCCTTCCGCGGCGAGAGTTCTGCGGTCATCTTCAACGCGATTCTCGAACGCGACCCAGTTCCCGCGGTGCGGCTGAATCCTGACCTTCCGCCCAAGCTGGAAGAGATCATCAACAAGGCGTTGGAGAAAGATCGCGAACTGCGCTATCAGGTTGCGGCGGAAATGCGAGCCGACCTGAAGCGGCTGAAACGGGAAACGGAATCGCGGCACGGCGTACCCGCGAGTTCGGGGTCGGTAGCTGTGGCACAGGAAAGTGGCTCTCCCGTAGCCCAACCAGCGTCGCCAGCATCCGGTTCCTCCCCTGCGCTTGCTCCATCTCCGTCGTCGAGCGCAGTGAAGGTCGCCGAGGTCCCTGTAGCGGGCAGGAAACTCTGGAAGCTTCTGGTTCCCGCCGCCGTGATCCTTGTCGCGGTTGCAATCGCGGGAGCGTTCTATTTCCGCTCGCACTCGACGAAGCCCGCAACTGCACTCACCGAGAAGGACACCATCGTTCTCGCCGATTTTGCCAACAGCACGGGCGATGCGGTATTCGACGACACGCTCAAGCAGGCACTCAGCGTTGCTCTAAACCAGTCGCCATTTCTGAATGTGCTGTCCGAGAATAAGGCCGCGGCGACCTTGCAGATGATGTCCCGTCCGGCCAGCACAAGACTCACACCCGAACTCGCCCGCGAGCTTTGCCAGCGGGCGGGCAGCAAGGCTTACATCGCCGGGTCGATTGCCAGTCTGGGGAGCCAATACGTTCTGGGATTGAAAGCGGTGAATTGTCAGAGTGGAGACCCGCTGGCCGAGGAGCAGGTCACGGCGGCGTCCAAGGAGAAGGTGCTGGACACGCTGGGCGAGGCGGCATCCAACCTGAGGGGCAAGCTCGGCGAATCGCTGGCGACGGTGCAGAAGTTTGATGTCCCACTGGCCGAGGCCACCACGTCTTCGCTCGAAGCTCTGAAAGCGTACAGCCTTGGACGAAAGGCTGCAGACGAGAAAGGCCCCGCCGCCGCCCTGCCTTACCATCATCGAGCCATCGAGCTTGATCCGAATTTTGCGAGCGGCTACAGGGCAGTGGGCAACGACTACAGCACTCTCGGTGAGGTAGAACGGGCCAGCGAATACTTCACCAAGGCATTCCAGTTGCGGGAGCATGCCAGCGAACGGGAAAAGCTGGCGATCACCGCCGCCTACTATCGGAATGTAACCGGGGAACTGGACAAGGCAGCCCAGACGATTCAGGAGGAGATTGAGAGCTATCCGCGAGAATCCGGAGCGTACATCAGTTTGGGCGTAGTGTACGACGGACAGGGGCAGTATGAGAAAGCCACGGAGATCACGAGGCAAGGCCTCCGCCTCGCCCAGGATAGTTCCGCCCCTTACGCAGGTCTTAGCAACAGCCTGCTCTCCTTGCAGCGCTTCGGCGAGTCGCGGCAGATCATCCACGAGGCGCAGACGCGAAAGGTGGACAATGACATACTCCACGATACTCTCTACGCTCTTGCCTTCGACGGAGCGGACTCCGCCGCGATGACGGAACAGCAACAGTGGTTTGCGGGCAAGCCCGAGTACGAGAACGAGGGCCTTGCGCTCGCATCCGACACCGAGGCGTATGCTGGTCATCTGGGCAAAGCGCGGGAGCTGAGCAAGCGGGCTGCTGACTCCGCCATCCGAACGGACAACAAAGAAACTGGAGCGATCTATCTGGCGAATGTCGCTCTCGAACAAGCGGCTTACGGCAATCCTGCGGAAGCGCGGCAGTCAGCGGCAGAGGCTTTGAAGCTTGTTCCCGCGAGTCAAGCCGTCGGGGTTGAAGCTGCGCTGGCGTTTGCCATGGCGGGCGACACGGCACGAGCCGAGTCCATGGCCCAAGACTTGGGGAAGCGCTTCCCGCTGGACACGCAGATGCAGTCGCTTTGGCTACCAGCGATTCAGGCGCAATTGGCGCTGGACAGGAAGAACCCGGCTCCCGCCCTGACTGCCCTGCAAGCTGCTTCACCTATCGAGCTGGGGCAAATTAGTTTCGTCGTCAATATTTCCTGCCTCTATCACGTGTATGTACGCGGAGAGGTATACCTGGCAGCCGGACAAGGCAATGCTGCCGCAGCCGAGTTTCAGAAAATTCTCAACCACAGCGGCATCGTCTGGAATTGCTGGACGGGAGCGTTGGCGCATCTGGGCGTGGCTCGCGCAAACGCTCTGCAGTCGAGAATCTCGCAGGGCGCGGATGCCGATGCCGCCCGCGTCCGTGCGCTCGCCGCTTACAAGGATTTCCTCACCCTCTGGAAAGACGCCGACCCCAACATCCCCATTCTGAAGGAAGCCAAGGCGGAGTACGCAAAGCTGCAGTAGCGGTAAGAAGTTCTTCCGCGTGGCTTGCTGTTTACCGATAGTTGACATAAGCAGGTCGTTCCATCAATTGAGAATTGCCGTGGAATAGCGGTGGCCGGACGTTGAGATGACCCGATCATCCGATGTTCTTGTCCCTTCTGTTCTTGTCCCTTCTGCTAACATTTCCCCTTCATGAAACATGTGGGCGAGAACGTGGTGCGCATCGAGGCGGAGGCGTTGCGGGCGCTGGCAGACCGGCTTGCGGGACCGATGGCCGCGGACTTCAACCGGGCCCTGGATTTGATGTTCGGTTGCCAGGGCCGCGTCGTGGTCACGGGCATGGGAAAGAGTGGGCTCATCGCTCGCAAGATCGCGGCTACACTGAGTTCGACCGGCTCGCCCGCGCTCTACCTGCATCCGGTGGAGGCGCTGCATGGCGACCTCGGGATGATCGTACGCGGCGACGTTGTGCTGGCGCTCTCGGCCAGCGGCGAGACGGAAGAAATTCTGCAGTTGCTGGCAACCATCAAGCGGCTGCAGGTTCCGCTCATCAGTATGACTTGCGACGACATTGCTGAAAACCCAGCGGGCGAGGGCGCCCGCGCCACACGGGCTTCTACGTTGGCATCTTCGGCCGACGTTGCTCTGGATTGTTCGATATCCAAGGAAGCGTGCTCGCTGGGACTCGCTCCTACCGCTTCCACTACGTCCATGCTCGCTTTGGGCGATGCGCTGGCGGTGGCTCTTTCGGAAAAACGCGGCTTCAAGGAAGAGGACTTTGCCAACCTGCATCCCGGTGGAAAGCTGGGCAAACGGCTGGCGCGGGTGGAATCGCTGATGCACTCGGGAGACGCGGTTCCGCGGGTGACGGCGCAGACCAGGATGCCGGACGTGATTTACGAAATGTCGCGCAAGAAGCTGGGAATGACCGCGGTGGTTGAGGGCGATCGTCTGCTGGGTGTGATCAGCGACGGCGATCTGCGGCGGTTGCTGGAGCAGCGCGGCAAAGATGCGCTCGACCTGACCGCGCAGGATTGCATGACCCGGGCTCCGAAGACCATCGGTCCGCAGGAGTTCGCAGCCACTGCGCTGGCGCGCATGGAAGAGATGAAGATTACTTCGCTCGTCGTTGTCGATCGCGACGTTCATAGCGACGCCGATAGCGACGCGGACAGCGGTCGCCGCCTGCGGGGGATCGTGCACCTGCACGATCTGTGGGGCACCGAGATGGTGTAGCACGCGGCCTCAGTTGCGAGGCCGAGCTGAGCTCGGCTTGGACGGGCGAGGCGCCCGTCCCCACACGAGCCAGGCGCCCGCACACCCTAGTGGCAGAAGCGTTGGAGTTGTGGCGGAGGCGGGGTGGGGAACTCGTCAAACTCTCCGTCCCATCCCGAGCATCCGCGCGCTGTGACGGCGCGGATTACGACCTGCTCCAGATCGCGGGCTTGAGTTTTCGCTTGCGAGATTTGATCGAGCGTGAGAGTGCCTCCGCGTTCGAGCTCGGTGAGGTCCGCGTTGGCAGCCGCATACCCGGCATCGGCCGCAATGGTGTACCACATGTCGGCGGCGAGGCGGTCCTGCGGAATGCCGCGGCCATCTCGCAGCGCTTTGGCGTAGAGGTATTGCCCCTGGGGCAGGCCCTGATCGGCCGCAATTTTATACAGCTTCGGAGCCTTGATGTAATCCCGATCTGCCATCAGACGGCCCAGGTAGTAGGCGCCGAAAGCGTTGTTCTGATCGGCGGCGATCTTGAGCCATTTCTGCGCCGCGTCGGGGTCACGCCCCACGGTGCTGCCGAGGAAGTAGATTCGTCCGGCGAGCCAACCGGCTAGCGGGTCGCCTTGTTGTGCCGCCTTGCGATACAAATCGAGGGCCTGGCCCGGGTCGCGCGCGAGAAAGGATCCGGTTTCGTAATAGTAAGCCAGTGCGATCTGGGCTGGTCCGTAGCCAAGTCCGGCGGAGCGCCGAAAGTAGTCGACTCCCAGCGAGTCATTGCGCGACGTCCCAACCCCAGTAATAGCGTCCATCCCACGCTCGTAAAGAGCGTCGGGAGAGGTGCTTTGGGCGAAGGCCATCGTGCTCAACAGCACGAGAATTGCGGACAGAATCGTTCGACGCATGAGAGGATTTCCGGTCTGCTGGAACAAGTATAGGAAATGCACGTATCAGTGTAGAGTTACGAAAGTTCCACCGGACTGCACCGATGGAGGGGGTAGGGGGCGGAGGTAGAAGAGGTGGCAATGCCGGAAACAGCACATGTCGCCCAAGAAGCGGCGTTCTATGCGGTCATCGTGTGCTGGTGGGTATTTTGCCTGACATTCTGGCTGAGGAAACGTCCGCCCCGAGCCCGCGAGGCGAAACGCGATCGGACTTCGCTCATCGGAATGGTGCTGCAAGGCGCAGCCTACTTCTGCGTCTGGTTTTATCCGATGCAGCGGAAACAGTTCTCGCTGGTCGCGTCCGGGTCGCCAGCGGCGGAATGGGGCCTGGCAGTGCTGACCGTGGTCATCGCCGGTACCTCGACGTGGCTGGTAATTGCCGCCGCGCGCCGTTTGGGCAAGCAATGGGCTCTGGCCGCGCGCCTGGTGGAGGGCCACACCCTCATCCAGGACGGGCCTTATCGCTTCGTAAGGAACCCCATCTACACCGGCATGTTCGGCATGCTGCTGGCTACGGGACTGGCTGTGACGCAACGGATCCCGCTGTTGGCTGCGATCGTGTTGTTTGCGGTCGGAACCTGGATTCGCATTCGCAGTGAAGAGCGACTGTTGCGCGAGGCCTTTGGCTCCCAGTTCGAGGCGTACGCGCGCAAGGTGCCGGCGCTGATCCCGGGGATCTACTGATCTAACCAGAAGGTCTACTACGCGTACCGCTGGCGCATGAAGTCGCCGATCGCCGAATATGCCGCAGTCAGCGTCTTTTCGTCGGGCAGGAAAACGATACGGAAATGCTTCGTCCCCGGGCGCTGGCCGAAACCGGAGCCGTGCACGACCGTCACATGCTTCTGGCGAATCAGTTCGGTGACGAAGACGTCGTCGCCTTCCGGGATGTCGATGCGTGGATAGGCGTAGAAAGCTCCGCGCGGCGCAACGCAACTCACGCGCGAAGTTTCGGCGCACCACTTCATCGTCAGATCGCGGCGGCTGCGCAGCTTGCGCTTGACTTCGACGAGATGATCCTGCGGACCTTCAAGCGCGGGCTTGATGGCGTACTGCTCAGGATGGTTCGCGCACAGGCGCGCGCGCAACAGCTTGTTTACGCCTTCCAGGTACGGCTTGATCACAGAAGCCTCGCCGCTGGCAATGCCCCATCCGATGCGCCATCCGGGCGCGAGATAGTTCTTGGACAGTCCGCCAAAAGTGATGACCGGCACATCGGGCGCGACCGAGGCCATCGCAATGTGAGGATCGTCATCCATTATAAGTTTGTCGTAAATCTCATCAGCAAAGATGATCAGGTTGTGGCGGCGCGCGAGTTCTGCAATCTCCTCGAGCATTTTTCTTGTGCAAACTGAGCCGGTCGGGTTGTTGGGATTGATCAGCACAATCCCACGTGTCCGCGGCGTGATCTTTTTCCTGATGTCGTCGAGATCGGGCTGCCAGCCATCTTCTTCGTTCAGGTAATAAGTGTTGAGTCCGATTTCGATCTTGGCGAGAACCGCGGAATAGAGCGGATAGTCGGGGCAAGGAGTGAGCAGGTTGTCGCCGGGATTGAGCAGCGCGGTCAGGCAGATGTCCACCGTCTCGCTGACGCCCGAGGTGACGAAGACATCCTGAATGTTGGTGATCCCCTTGCGCGCCGCCTCGCCGCGAATCGCATCCAGCGCCGGCCGGATACCGGAGGAGGGAGAATATCCATTCTTGCCATCGCGCATCGCTTGATAGACGGCTTCAATCATGTGCGCGGGCGTTTGGAAGTCGAAGTTGAGCGGATCGCCGATGTTGAGCGGCAGAATGTTGTGTCCCTGGCGGGCGACCTCGTCGGCAATGCAGGCCAGATCGCGAATGGCGTAGCGGACGTTTTCGAGGCGGGCGGCAGGGGCGATTTCGCGGGCTTGAGTTACGGGCATTGAACACTCCAAGAGCATCTAACCGCAGAGATTGCAGGGTTCGCATAGAAAATTAAAACCCTCGGCGCTCTCGGCGTGCTCTGCGGTTAAAGATTTCCCTACTCCGCTCTGTCGATCTGCGCTTTCTGCAGCTTGTCGGAGTAATCCACGTAAACGGACTTCCACTCGGTGTAAAAGTCAATCGCGCCGATGCCGCCTTCGCGATGGCCGTTGCCGGTGGCCTTGGTGCCGCCGAAGGGCAGGTGCACTTCCGCGCCAATGGTCGGAGCGTTGATGTAAGTGATGCCCGCCTCAAGATCGCGGACGGCGGCGAACGCCTTGTTCACGTCCTTGGTGTAGAGCGATGACGACAATCCATACTCGATGTTGTTGGCGATGGCGATGGCATCTTCTAGGTCGTCGCAGGGAATGATCGAAACCACCGGCCCGAAGATCTCTTCCTGCGCGATCCGCATCTTGGGATCGACGTCGATGAAAACCGTTGGTTCGAGGAACCAGCCATGCTGGTATTCGCCTTTGTCGAGCCGGTTGCCGCCGGTGACGAGCTTTGCGCCTTCGGATTTGCCGATCTCGATGTATTCGAGGTCGGTTTTCAGCTGGTTCGCGTTCACAGCCGGACCCATCTCGACGGTCTCATCAAGGCCGTTGCCGACTTTGATCTTCTTGGCGCGATCGACGAAGTGCTCGACGAACTCGTGATACACGCCTTTCTGCACGATGATGCGGCTGGTCGCGGTGCAGCGCTGTCCGGTGGTGCCGAACGCGCCCCAGAGGCCGCCTTCGACGGCCAGTTCAAGGTTCGCATCGTCGAGCACGATCATCGGATTCTTACCGCCGAGTTCGAGCGAACAGTGTTTGAAGCTCTTGGCCGCCGTGGCGCCTACGATTCTGCCGACCTCCGAAGAGCCGGTGAGCGAGATGGCGCGGACCACTGGATGCTCGGTCAGCGGTGTGCCGACCTCCGAGCCGAAGCCGGTCACGATGTTGATGACCCCTTTCGGGATGCCGGCGTCGGTCAGCGCCTGCACCAGGTTAAAGGTAGAGAGCGGAGTATCCTGCGCCGGCTTGATCACGCAGGTGTTGCCGCAGACGACGGCGGGCAGCAGCTTCCACGAAGAGATGGCCATGGGGAAATTCCAGGGCGTGATCATGCCGCAGACGCCGATGGGCTGGCGGACGGCCATGGCGAACTTGTTGGGCAGCTCTGACGGCACGGTTGGACCGAACAGGCGCCGACCTTCACCGGCATTATAGTAAGCGGCGTCAATGGCTTCCTGGACATCGCCGCGAGTTTCCTTCAGCACCTTGCCCATTTCGCGAGTCATGTCGCGGGCGTAGTCTTCTTTGCGCTCGATCAGGATCTCGGCGGCGCGGAAGACCATCTCGGCGCGGCGCGGCGCGGGCACCAGACGCCATTTGGCAAAGGCACGCTTGGCTGCATCCACGGCTGCGTCCACGTCGGCCTTATTCGAGCGTTGGAAGATGGCGACCACTTCGCGGGTGTCCGCGGGGTTGCGGTCTTCGAAAGTCCGTCCGCTGACGGATTCGACCCACTCGCCGTCGATGAAATTCTTGAAAACTCTGGTTTTGGTGGTGCTGCCGTCAATCACCGGTGTGGTCAGAGTATCGGCCGCCATAGGAGCCTCCTGGGAGTAGTGCGCAACACTTCATGCTAACGCCCGGGGTGAAGACGGGCAAGCGGCACGGGTTGAGTAGCGGATCAGTTTGTAGGGCTACACGAAGGGGCTCCTGACTTATCCTACGAGCTGTGCGAGTTTTCGTTATCGGCAGCACCAGCTTCATTGGCGCACACGCTGGACCCGGTTTTGTCGAAGACGTTGCGGCACGCCGTCGAACCTGCAGCGCTTCATCCTGCGGCTGGCGGTCGCGTATACAACGTCGGCGAAGTCTACACACCGACGATTGCAGAGCGCATGGCGTGGCTGCCGCCCTTGACCGTCGAACTCGACCTAAGCAGCCCGTTCGATTTCGTACAGGACATTGCCTGCGACACGAGTCGGATACGGGTCGAGTTGGGCTTTTGCGAGATCGTCCCGGAAAGCACGAGACTTATGAGGACGCTGCGATCCCGTTCAATCTGACCACTACCACGTAGTGAGTTTGCGAATCCGCTCTTTGGCGCCGTTCTGCAAGCGGTTCTCGGCGGTCCCTTTCGTAACCCGTTACCCCCGATCGTCCAGGACTACGTACACAAGGCCGTGCTGGGCATCGGCAAGAGGCTGACCGGGCACACTGCCGACTTCAGGTTAAAGCTACTGCAGCGGGCTCACAGTGGCGTCGCAGGTTGAAATCGTGGCTGAACTGGAGCGAATGACCGCATCCGCGAACGAGCAGAAGTAGCGGACGCCCGTCTGGTTCACACCCACCGGCGAAGCGATAAAGTTATAGCTCCCGGCCGGAGTGCCGCTGGTGTTCGTCAGCGTGAACACATAGCCGCTCTTGGTACCGGCTCCCAAAACCGAATCGATCAAGCAAGCGCCGGTCGATGTGGGCGGAGTCGAGGCGCAGGTCGTGCCCGCCAGATAAGACATGGGATGTGCAAAGCCCGTCGTCCCATAGGTGGAGTTGTATGAAATCTGCGCCGTATTCAATGTGCGCAGCGCCCCCACCGCGGCCGACTCGTTGGCCGAAATGCGCGCCCGCAGCAGGTTCGGGATGGCAATCGCCGCGATGATCAGGATGATCGCCACCACAATCAGCAACTCGATCAGTGAAAAGCCCTTCTGTTTATGCATCTCTTGAGCAATGCCCCCGTTTCTGGTGTTTCTATTTATTCCCAACAACCCGTTCTTACGTGCACAGTCTAATCGAGCGCTAATCCTGCACCGAATTACGAAAGTACCCGGACTGGTGATGGGTTATCCGTTCGGAAGGGCTGATAATCGAAAGATAGGGGCTGATAGTCGAAAGATTTCTGACGCACGCGGATTTTGGGAAGAGGAAACCCGACACCCGCAAACTATCAATGGGGCTTGCTTAGCCGCTTGGCCCGGCCGAGGACGGTCTGTATTATGGCCTCCAGGCGGTCGGAGCTCTTGTCGAGTTCCAGGGTCGATTTTTCGAAGTACGCGGCCGCGCCTTCGCTGAGGAGCTTCTCCTCGTTCTTCTGCGACAGGCTGGTTAGCACGACGACCGGAATGTCCATGGTGGCAGGGTTCTCTTTCAGGGCTTTGAGGACGGCCGGACCGCTGATCTTGGGAAGCATCATGTCCAGCAGGATGATGTCGGGCAGCTGGTCCTTGGCGAGCTGCAAGGCTTCTTCGCCGTCGGCGGCGGTGCTAACCCCAAAACCGGCTCTGGACAACGCGCGCTCAGTGGCGATCCGGAGAAACTTGCTGTCCTCGACCAGCAGCACTTTGGTTTTCGAAACGCCCACAGAGAACCTCGTGTGACTTCATCGGCCCGGCCGCTGCCTGAGACCTAAGACTTGAGTCGGAATGTCCTTCTTGGCTTCAAGAACGGCACCTAGTCTACACCCATCGCGCCCGGTCGCCACGTTGCGAACTGCTTTTCAGGCGGTTGTCCTGCCGCGTCTGATAGCACGGGTCACGGTCACTTTCGTAACCCTTTCACCCCCTGACCCAAGTTTAATACCCATCCCAGCAGAGATATGATGGTCATAGTTCGAGAGATATCGCGTAGTCTCAGAATTTTGCAGTGAGGTTGGCACGAGCTCGTGTCGAATAAACTCAAGCCGGAAGTCTACGTCGCCTGGAAGACGGTGACCTACCGCAGTGTGCTTATGCTGACGCTGGGTGCGGTGCTGATCTTTGTTGCGTTCATGCACGTGGCGTTTCCGAAATTCACCGACTCGACGGTGAAGGCGGCTGGGCAATTTTCCTCGAGCTTGATGGAAAAAGTTGCGGGCTTGGCGCCTCCGCTCAAGGCGCCGTCGGCCCCGGTTTCGCAGCAGGCGCATTTCACGGCGCTCGATGGCACGATCCGGGTAAGGAAGGGCAATGGCAACAGCTGGATCAACGCCGACTACAGCGTGCCGCTCGAGAAAGGCGATGTGGTGCAGACCGGCGCCGAAGGCATGGCCAAGATTGTTTTCAACGACGGCACCAACTACACCGTGAAGCAGGATTCGCTGATCGTGATCGAAGAGAACTCGGCCAACGATCAGCAACAAACCAATGTTGCGGTGGCGGTCACGACCGGCACCGTGGACCTGTACACGGCGACCTATGTTCAGGGTTCGAAGTCGCAGGTCATTGTCGCGGGCGCGAAGGCTTCGCTCGCTCCCGATTCGTCGGCGATGGTGCACAATAATCCCAAGGACGACCAACACGAAATCCTGGTAAAGAAAGGCAGCGGCGAGGTCGAGCGCAATGGAGAAGTGGTGCAGCTCTCAAACTGGGAAAAAGTGAGTTTCCAAAGCCAATCGAAAACCATGGACCGGACCACGGAAATCGGTCCGCCCGCGCCCATCACGCCGGGAAACATGATGCCGGTTTTCATCAACGCCGGGGAAAGAACGAAAGAAGTGGAGTTTGCCTGGACGCCCATGGCCAATGCCGCCGAATACCGGCTGCGCATTTCGCACAACCCATATTTTTCGTCGTTGTTGCTGGATCGTAAGGTGGAGACGCCGAGTGTAGTTGTGACCGGTCTGCCTGTGGGCGCTTACTATTGGTCGATCCAGTCCTACGATGCGGCCGGCAAGGAATCGGTGGAAAGCGAAAAGAATCGCTTTACGATCATCGTCAAGACCAAGGAAAAAGTGGAACTGTCGCTCGAAATCGATCCTCTGGTCCAGCACGGGCACGTGATTGAAGTGACCGGCAAGACCGAGGTGGGAGCGCGCGTCATGGTGAACGGCAGGGAAGTGCCGATCGTTAGCGATGATGGCACGTTCCACTATTTCACGCCACCCCTGGCGAACGGGGAGAACCTGGTCACCATCACCGCGCAGAACTCGAAAGGCGGAGTGAATACCCACCAGGAAAAAGTGGTGATTCAGTAGAGGATTCGATGCTCAGGTGATGTTCGGAACGATGTTCGAAGAGAGTTCGAAATAATGTTCGGAAACAACGGGGTGCTCAACTGGCAACCAGTTCTCCCGAACATCGAAGTAGAATAGAAGAAACGTACAATAGAAGAGGCTAGGGGAGAACGACTCACCCGGAAACTGACGAAGGCGCAGGTTCCAGGGGCGAGAAGAATTCCCGGAAGAGAGAAGTATTGCCATGTCAAACAACGGGTTTAATAACGGCTCATCGCGTTCCCACAATCTGCGTTCATTATTCAGCATGTTTTCGAGCGACCTCGCCATCGATCTCGGGACGGCCAACACGCTGGTCTACGCGCGTGGCAAAGGCATTGTGGTCAACGAGCCTTCGATCGTGGCCATCAACAAGAACACCGGCGAAGTTGAAGCTGTGGGCAAAGAGGCCAAGGAGATGCTGGGGCGTACGCCCGGCAACATCGTGGCCATCAAGCCGATGAAAGACGGGGTCATCGCCGACTTCAAGGTCACCGAAAAAATGCTGAATTACTTCATCCAGAAGGCGCACAACCGCAAGATGCTGGTGCATCCGCGAATCGTGATCGGCGTGCCTTCGGAAATCACGCAGGTGGAAAAGCGAGCGGTCATGGATTCCGCCTATCGCGCCAAGGCCAGCGAGGTGCACCTGGTGGAGCAGGCCATGGTGGCGGCCATTGGCGCGGGGTTACCGATTACCGAGCCCAGCGGCAACATGGTGGTCGACATCGGCGGCGGCACCACCGACATCGCGGTAATTTCGCTCAGCGGCATTGTTTATTCCCGTTCCGTGCGCATGGCTGGCAATCAAATGGATGAGGCCATCATGAACTACCTGAAACGGAAATATAACTTGCTGGTGGGCGAGCGCACCGCCGAGCAGATCAAGATGGAAATCGGCTCCGCCTATCCACTGGACAAGCCGCTGACCATGGAGATCAAAGGTCGCAACCTGATCGAAGGCGTGCCCAAGACCATCACGGTGGATGACAGCGAAATTCGCGAGTCGCTCAGTGAATGCGTCTCCACGATTATGAACGCCATCCGCGTCGCGCTTGAACGTACGCCGCCGGAACTTTCCGCCGATATCAGCGACCGCGGCATCGTGCTCACCGGCGGAGGCGCGCTGATCAAGAACCTCGACAAGCGCATCCGCGAGGAAACCGGATTGCCGGTCTCGATCGCCGACGATCCGCTCTGCAGCGTGGTGCTCGGCACCGGCAAGATGCTCTCGGACTTCAAGCTGCTGCGCAAGATTTCGATCGAATAGAGCTTCGAGCTACGAGCCGCGAGCGAGCCAACGCCGCCCGCGCTGACAACAATCTCAGGACGACGGGTTCCCTGAGACCTGACAACTGAGACCTGAGACCTGCTGTTATGGACGTCCTCGGACGCTACCGCAATCTAATCGTGCTGGTGGGAGTGTTGTTTGCCCAGGTACTCGGCTTGGCCGTGCAAGTCAAGCGGACGAGCGACAGCGAATCGACGCGCTTGATTCGTGTCTGGGCAGTGGGGGCGGTTACTCCTTTCGAAAAGGCCCTGGTGTGGACGCAAACCTCCAGCAGAAACATCTGGCACAACTACTTCTACCTGCGTGGAGTGCGCGCCGAGAACCGCAGCCTAAAGGCGCAAATTGAGCAAATGAGGCTGGAGCAGGTGCGGATGAGCCAGGACGCCGATCAGGCGCGCCGTCTGCAGGCGTTGCTGGCCTTCAAGGAACAGTTCATTTCGCAGACCATGGCGGCGCAGGTCATCGGGGGAAGTGGCAGTGAGTTGTCGCGCTCGGTCTACATCGACAAGGGTTATAAAGACGGCATCAAGGACGACATGGCGGTCATCACCGCGGACGGCATCGTGGGCAAGGTGCTGCGCGTGTACCGCTCCACTTCGCTGGTGTTGCTGATCGACGACCAGACCAGCGGCGTGGGCTCGATCCTCGACAAAACGCGGCTGCAAGGCATATTGCGAGGCACGCCGTCGGGTGAGGTAGTGCTCGAAAAAGTGATGAGCGACGAGACCGTGCCCGCCGGAGAACTGGTTCTGACCAGCGGCGGAGATGGCATTTTCCCCAAGGGCCTGCTGGTGGGCCGGGTAACCAAAGTGACGCCGGGCAGCGACCTCTTTCTCAACATTCGCGTGCGTCCCGCGGCCAACCTCAGCAAGCTGGAAGAAGTGCTGGTGGTAACGAAGATTGATGAAAGGCAGGCCGAGCCCGACCAGACCGGCGCAGCCCGCGCCGTCGATATCCTGGCAGAGCGCCTGCCGGGCGTTCCTTCCAAGCCCGAGAATGCTGAGAAAGGTGCCGCGGGAACGGCTGCGGCGGGAACCGGCTCACCCGCGGCCGGTGCAACCACGCTAGGCGCACAAGCTAGCCCAGGCTCCGATGGCAAGGCAAAAACCGCGCCCCCACAGGCTTCTGCCAGTGGCGGCACGCCCGCCGCGCGAAAAACCGCGACGGCCGCATCTTCTGCCGGAGCCGGCTCGGGAACGGTTTCCGGACCTTCTACGGGATCGTCTCCCGGACCATCTTCCGGGTCATCTTCTGGACCTCGGACAACCGCAACCGGCACCGATGCTGTGAAAGTCTCCCCCAAGCCCGTGAAGACGGCGGTTGCACCCAAACCACAACCCGCTGTCGAGGACAGCCCGCACTAACGTGGCCATCACTTACACATCGGGAGAGCAGGTCGAAGTTTACCGCTTCAGTATTCCTGCGACGGTTCTGATTCCGCTGACCGCCGTTTTCCTGCAGGCGTGGGTACCACTGCGATTTCCTTTCTTCTCGGTCTTCGATCTTCCCCTGCTGGTCACGATCGGGTTCGCGACGGCGCGACGCAATCCACTGGCCGGCCTGTTCACCGGCGGCTTCATCGGCATTCTGCAAGACGCGCTGACCCATCAGCCCATCGGGCTCTATGGAATTTCGCTGACGGTGGTGGGATTCGGCGCGTCCTCGCTGGGGATCAAACTGGACGTGGAAAATGCTGGCGCTCGTTTCCTGCTTACGATTGTCTTCTACGTGGTGCACGAGGTTGTCTACTTCATGGTTGCCCGCGGCATGGTCGGTTTGCGCATGGCCTGGAGCTGGCCTCACGAAATCCTGTCAGGCGTGGCGAACGCCCTGCTGGGCGTTCTGGTCTTCATGCTGCTCGACCGAGTCAAGCAGCGAACTTAGCATAGGGACCGCCGCCCCGGCCGTCCAGGCGAGCGCAGATCGCCCGGTTTTCGTTTGCCCATCCTCGCACTCAAGAGCGTGGCGGGGCTTCGCCCCGCCGGGCAGCCGAGGCGGCTGTCCCGACGCGAACATCAGGACCGCACAGGACAGCGCAGCGGCCGCCAGCGTGGAGAAGAGATTTACCGCTTGGTTGCTGATCCAGCCGCGACGTTGCAGGGTCGCGCCGAGAAGGCTGTCGATGAGCATGCCGGCGAATCCGGCGGCCACTGGAATCCAGAGCTGGCCCGGAGGAATCATCCCGCCCACCGTTGCGACCCCCACAATTACCAGACCGGCTGCCATTCCTGCAGCGCTTCCAGGGATTGTGATGCCGCCATCGGTTCCCGATGGAACGCGCTCCCATGTCGTGATCAATCGCGCATCGGGGCCGCGGTATTGCCCGATTTCGCTGGCCACGGTGTCCGTCGCGGCTTCAGCTAGCGCTGCCACTGTCGCGAGTAACCAAGCCCGACTTCCAGTGGCGCTGAAAACAACCGAGGCGAGCGCAGGCACTGCCAGATTGGCCAGCACTTGCCACACGTGTCGGCCATCGCGGCGCTCGGCGAGCCCAAGTGCCAGCTTACGGCGGTATCCGAGGCGAGTGGCTACCCAAGTCGTCGAAAACAGCGCGGCGAGAGTGGCGAACGCTGCGGGGCCGGCCCCGGCAAGAAGCAGGAAACAGGCGATCCCGCCCGCCAGAGCCCCCGATCGATTGACGCCGCGCAGGGCGCGAGCCAGCACCGCGAAGCCCAGCGTCACCACGGAGGCGATGGCCAGCCGCTCCGGCGACGACGCCCAGCTGTACGCTAGATAAGAGTTCAGCATTGTTAGGGCGGCTCAGCCGTTAGCCATCAGTTATCAGCTATCAGCTCTCAGTAGAATCTAACGTCCCTGACAGCTGACAGTCTGACAGCTGACGTCTGGAATGCAGGAGCCGCGTTCGATAACACTATATTCGGTGTCCGGCGGCAGGAGACCCCGTCATGTAGTGCTTGGCCTTTGGATTCGTCCCGTAATCTGGCGGAGGCAACCCCGGCCAGTTTAGGCTACACTTCTGTACGCTTGGCGAGGTTGTGGCATCTGAAGGTTCTGTAGCGACTCCCCTTGCCCGCGTCTCCGATGACGAAAAGAGACGAGGGCAGCCTCGTCTCCACTTGAGGTGAAATCAATGGCGGCCTCGGTCTGGTCTGGTTATCTAACGTTCGGATTAATCTCGATGCCGGTGCGTCTGTTCTCGGGCGCGCGCAGCAGCGGCATTTCGTTCAACCAGCTTCACCGCACGGACCACCATCGGGTAAAGCAACAGCTCATTTGCCCGGCGGACAACCAGGTCCTCGAGCGTAGCGATATCGTCAAGGGCTATGAGTATCGCAAAGACGAGTACGTCATCATCGATCCGGAAGAGATCAAGAAGATCGAGCCGAAGACGGCGAAGACGATGGAGATCCTCGAATTCGTGAAGACGAGCGAAGTCGATCCCGTGTACTTCGAGTCGTCGTATTACATGGTTCCTGAAGAGGCCGGCCGCCGTCCCTATGCGCTGCTCACGAAAGCACTGGAAGAAAGCGAGTTCGTCGCCATCGCCAAACTCACCATGCACAACCGCGAATACACCGTCTTCCTGCGTCCGCACAAAGGCGGAATGATGCTGCATACCATGTACTACGCCGAGGAGGTTCGCGAGGTCGAGTCGTTCGGCGCTCCCGATGTCGAAATTAAGGACGCCGAAATCAAGGTTGCGCATCAGCTCATTGAAGCGCTGGCGGGCGAATGGGACCCGGAGAAATATCACGACACCTTTCAGGAAAACCTCAAGAAGCTGATCGAAGCGAAACTGGAGGGTGGGGAGGTTCAGGCCGTCGAGCAACCGAAGAAGCTGGCTCCGGTGGTCGATCTGATGGCCGCCCTGAAGGAAAGCCTGGCCCAGACCAAGAAGCCAGCCGGGTCAGAAAAGGTTGCGGAGATGCCAGCCGCGAGCCAACCGAAGACCCGCCGCGGCCGCGCCTAAATTCCCGTAGAGACGCGGCCAGCCGCGTCTCTACCTGAAAGTATTGCCACGGAACGCTGGCACCGGCAACCAAACTTACCTCTATCCGCTTCTCACCAGTGCGGCGGGAAAAAAGTTGCGCTGGCTAAGCGCCGCCCCATTTCCCCTCTCGACCCGGTTCCCGATACAATATCGGATTCCGTGTAAGACTAACTTTCTGTGGAGTTTGAATGAAGCGGTTTCTGTGGCTCGGGTTTACGCTGTTTCTTTGTCTCGTCTGGTGCGGGTGCGGCGACACTTTCCGCCCGATAATCATCCCGAATCCTCCCGTGTTCCCCAACCCGGCGGCGGCCCACACCGTGGTGTCCATCAACGATAACGGAACCATCGTGGCCGGCAGTGCCATGGTGATCGATGTTTCAGGCGACACGGACGTGAGCGTCGCCAACGTGGGTCTCGCTCCTGTCCACGCCGTTCAGCAAACCGCTAATACGGTTTTGGTCGTAAATCATTCCGTGAACGGCTCAGCAGCCGATTCGATTACCAAGCTGAACTTCAGCAGCACGGTAATCTCCGGCGCCGCTACCATCAGCTTGCCAGCGAATTCGGCGCCGAACTTTGTCGCCGTCGCCCCGTTGGCTACGACGGCGTATGTAACGTTACCGAACTACGTACCACCCTCGGTGGGCGTGATCAATACCGATACCAACAGCCTGGTGTTGCCGACGATTCCGGTGGGCAACAATCCGGATGCCTTGGCCGTCACACCCGACAATAGCAAGCTCTACGTTGCCAACCAGGGTGACGGAACGATCGGCGCCTTTAACACCGTTGATCGGTCTTCGAGGGCCATCGCCGGTTCGTTGACTTTAGCACCCATTTGGTTGACCGCCCGTTCCGACAGCCAGCGCGTGTACGTGCTGGAGGAAACGAGCGGTACTCTTGCCTCGATCGACACCACCTCGACCGCGGGGCCCGACACGCTGACCGAGTCGTCGATTAGCGTGCCCACCGCAGTCAAAATGGTCTACGACAGTAATCTGAACCGTCTGTACATTCCCGGAGAGGCCGTTGTGCAAGTGAATGGTGTAGGCGTATTAGAGAGCGCGGTGTTGATCGTGGACGTGTCGCAAATGGCGCCGTCGACAATAGCCGCGATTCCGATTACAGCGATCCCGCCCGCCAGTCGCGGCGCCCAGGATCCCTGTTCGATGACTGCGACAGCAACCTTGAATAGCGTTGACGCGGCCGCCTTGCCAGATGGAAGCCGCGCCTATGTCGGAAGCTACTACGAGAATACGGTCAATAGCATCGAGTACATCTGCCCGCAGGTTACTGTAATCGACGTCGTGAGCAACACCATCAAGACCTCGATTGCGATCCCGGGATTTACTGCCTACGACGCTTTTTGCTCGCCGACGCAGTCCCAGCGCCCTCCGCGCTTCCGCATAACCATGGCCGCCGGCGGCGATAGCTCCCGAGCTTACCTGGCCAGCTGCGATGGAGGTATGGTCAACATCATCGATACCACCACTGACACTTATGTCCTGAATCTGCCAGCTCCAGTCGGTACGCTCCCGCCGATTCCACCGAACCCGCAGAACCCGCCGCAGAATCCGGTTTTCCTGTTTGCCGGCCCCTAACGGTATGTTCTGAAGTTCGTGATACAAATTCGCTTGTCATCCTGAGCGAAGCGAAGGACCTGCTATTCCGTCGGTGCGAGAAACAGCAGATCCTTCCCTTCGCTCAGGATAACAATATTAGGCCATGCCAAAAGTATTAGGAGTTAGTAGGGTTGAATAGGTTGCAGTGCCGAGCGGCTTAGAATAACGCCTGACGACCAACGACCAGCGACCAACGACCAGCGACTAACGACCAACGCCCGATTTCCTAGCCCGCGACCGCAGCGCGTTCCAGCGCCCCGGGACAGTGGTGGCGCAGCGCCACATTCATGAAGATGTTTCCGCTGGCAGTATTGAAGACCATGACCAGGGCTTCCGTGTCTTCACTGCTTTTGCTGCCCTGTTCGGATGTGTGCAGGGTGGGTGGACGAACGTGAAAGTGGAATCCCTGGTCATTGAGCGTGGTGATGGCGTTGCCAATGATCTGGTTGGCCAGTTCACAAACCGCCTCGCGCACCAGTTCTTCGTTGGTCTCGGAGACTTCGACGCCGGCCAGACGGCTGGCGAGTTGCACCGCCGCTCCCAGATCCACATCAAAAATGATCCGCCCTTCGATCTCGCCCATGAGGCACACCTCGGCCGCGATCCCCTTACGCCGGTACGCCTCTTCTTCCATGCTCAGGTTCTCGATGGCAATGGGCGACTCCAGCCCCTGCGCCAGGACGGCGTCGGCTGAGTTGATGAAAGGCTGAATCAGGTCCATCCGCATCGTCTACGCTCCAGCTCCGCGCGCCGTAGTTCCTTCGTCCCGCATCACGTACTTGATGACTTCATAGAGAACTTCCGGCTTCACCGGTTTCTGCACGAAGTGACGGGCGCCCCGCTGCAAGGCAGCCACGATGTTTTCCTGGTAGCCGACCGACGACACCATTACGATGCGGGCGCTGGGGTGGTCGCGCACAATCTTCTCCGCCGCCTCGATGCCCTCCATCTGCGGCATGGTGATATCCATCAGAACGATGTCGGGCGTGACCCGTTCGTACTCGCTGATCGCAGAAACCCCGTCGCCAGCCTCGCCGACCACCTGACCGCCGAATGTTTCCACCATCCGGGCCAGGTTCTTGCGGGCGAACACGGAGTCATCCACGATCAGATAGCGCACCGGTTGTCCGTCTTCGCTCCGCGTTACGGGCGCAAACTTTTCCATGGCACTCCTCCCCAAGCTATCACTTCATCACGAACTGCCGCCTTCGGGTAGATGACTCTAGTTACTTCCGGAAGTGGTCGCACGCTTGACCTCGCTAGTGTCCCCCCGGGTACCGTCCCCCCCACGGCCCTGGTCGGGAGTGCACTGGGCCTGCAAAATACTGGGCAACTCCTGGAGGTCCGCGACCCGCATCGCATAGCCGCGTTCGATGGCCGCCTTGGGCATGCCGAAAACCACACATGTCTCTTGGCTCTGCGCCACGGTGAATCCGCCGGCGGCCCGGATCTCTCCCAGGCCGGCCGCCCCGTCTTCTCCCATGCCGGTCATCAACAAGCCCATGGCCTGTGAACCGAACTCCTCGGCTACGCTGTGGAACAGCACATCCACCGAAGGACGGTGTCCATTCACCGGCGTGTCATCCCCCAGCAACACCACGTTGCCCAGCGGCAATTTCTTTGCTTTCATGTGTCGGTTCCCCGGACAAATGAGCGCTCTCCCGGCCACCAACAGGTCGCCCGATTGCGCTTCCTTCACCCGGATCGGGCAGCTCTCGTCCAGTCGCTTGGCAAACAGTTCCGTGAATCCGTCCGGCATGTGCTGCACCACCAGGATGCTGCCGGAAAATTCCACCGGCAGCTTCGAGAATAGGTATTGCAGGGCATTCGGACCGCCCGTGGAAACGCCGATGGCGATGATGTGCGTCGGCGCGACCGGCCGCAGCTTGCCGGGCTGCTTCCCGCCTACTTCCCCCGGCAGGAACTGCGTCTGCACGCCCGCGCTCTGCGCCGCGGCCCTGATCTTCTTGATCAACTCGCCGGCAATTTCCGGCATGCGCGCGGAAACGTCCTTCGGCTTGGCCACGAAATCGAACGCACCCAGAGTCAGCGCTTTGAGCGTGATCGCCGCCCCGGCCGTGCTGTGCGAGCTGACCACAATTACCGGCAGCCGCCAGCGCCGCATGATTTCTTTCAGCGTGTCGATCCCGTTCAGTCCGGGCATTTCGAGGTCGAGCGTCACTACATCCGGCGACAGGTCGTCAATTTTCTTCAACCCAAAATGGCCATCAATCGCCGTACCCACCACCTCGATCGAGGCATCCTGTTCAAGGATCTTGGGTATCAGCTTGCGCATCAGGGCCGAGTCATCCACCACCAGAACCCGCACCGGCTTGTTCATGCCAGACCCCCGGCCGCGCCTCGTGCCCGCCGGTTGCCACTCTCGATACTCGACGCCGCTGGTACGACACTCGACAGCAGACCGTCCATCCGCGGACCGTTTGCATCTGTGCGCCCGCGCGTGAAGCGATCCATCAGGGCAATCATGTTCAGGATAAGAACCACCCGCCCATCGCCCAGAATCGATGCCCCACTCACCAGGTCGGTCGTGATCGACTGGTCGTCGAGGGCCTTGATCACCAGTTCGTCTTCGCCCTCCAGCCCGTCGACGATGACCCCGAACTTGCGCTCCCCGCTGTTGATGACCAGCACGAAGACCTTGCGTCGCGCCCTTTCCGGACCGCTCGGAGGCTTCGAGCCTAGGCGCAGCAGCGGCAACACGTCGTTGCGTAATTGCAGCACGTCGTAGTGCTCCACCTGATGGATGTCTCCTTCCACCGTGCGCGCGATTTCCGCCACCGTGTTCAGCGGCAGGGCGTAGAGCCGCTGCTCCACCCGGAACATCAACGCCCGGATGATAGCCAGCGTCAGTGGTAGCCGCAGACGGAAGGTGGTGCCCCGTCCAGGCGCAGTCTCTATCTGGATCGTTCCCTTCAGGCGTCCCAACACGCTTTGCACTACATCCAACCCGACACCGCGGCCCGAGAGTTCCGTGATCTCTTCCGCCGTGGAGAATCCCGGCTGCAGGATTAAATCCAGAGTTTCGGTTTCGCTCAGGCGGGCTGCCTGCTCGGCGTTCAGCAACCTCTGGGACAGAGCGCGCTGCCGCACTTTCTCGGAATCAATGCCCGACCCGTCGTCGGAAACCTCGATGACCACCTGGTTTCCCTGGTGATAAGCGCCCAGCCGCAAGGTTCCCTGCGGCCGCTTGCCCGCGCGCACCCGCTCCTCGGCGGTTTCGAGGCCGTGTCCAATCGCATTTCTTACCAGGTGGGTGAGCGGCTCGGCAATCGCATCCAAAATGCTTTTGTCGAGATCGGTTTGCCCGCCACGGATGAGCAGTTCGACTTCCTTCCCGCAATGGCGGCCCACGTCTCGCACAATGCGCGGAAAACGGCGGAACAACTGATCGACCGGCACCATGCGAATCTTCATGACCGAGTGCTGCAGGTCATTCAAGACCCGCCCCTGGAATGCCATGGCATCGGCAAACTTTCCCCGCAAGACATCTTTCGGGAAGCGTTGTCCAAATTCCAACAGCGCCTGTTGCAACATCGATTTCGCCAGGATCAGCTCGCCGACCAGATTGAGTACGCTGTCGATTCTCTCCGCGTCCACGCGCAGCAGGTTGTCGGGGCCGGTCGGCATGGCAGGCGCCACCGCCGGTTCGCCGGTTGCAGCCGCTTCTTTGCTAGCGATGCCGCTAGTGATGTCGGCAGTGATGTCGGCAGCGCCACCCTCAGATGGGGCGACTTCGTCGTTCCTTGCAGAATCGGCGCCGGAAACCAGCGGAAGCGCAGTCGTCGACAGCGTTTGGATGCGCACGGGCGTGACGCGGACGGTCAGCGCGATCGTCGGAATGCTGCACTTTGCCCGGATCTGCTCCGCGGGTTTCTCCGATGCGAGAGCCGCTTCGATGCGAGTAATCGGCTCGTGACTGCCTTCGACCGGATAGAGAGCCAGCACCTCGCCGAGTCCGGCGAGGGCAAACTGGATCATCTGCCGTCCGGCGATCGGCATGGCGCACTGCGGGTCCACCTGCACCACCACGTGATGCACGGGCTTGCCCGTCGCCGCGGCCCGCGCGATCGCCAGTTGCTCGTATTCCGACCAGCGGTTGGTTATTTTGGCAGCTTTCTTTTTTGTCTTTTTTGCTTTGCCCGCGCCGCCCGGCACCGGGTGCGCCAAACGAGCAATGTCCGCGCGCAAAGATTGGATGCTTGGAAGCTTCGTCCCTGTCCGGTACGCTTCCAGCAGCGCCGCAAACACATCGGCCGCTCGCAATGCGATCTCGGGAACCGAAGCCGCCGCCGCCGTGTTCTCCAGCGCCAGCACGTCCTCAAACTCGTGAGCCAGTTCGCTGAGTTCCCGGAAGCCGCAGGCGGCCGCGTCGCCCTTCAGCGTATGCACCGTCCGCCGCAGGCTGCGGGCTGTCTCCGCGTGGCCCGGCGATTTCTCCAGCCGCATCGCCTCGTCGTTCAGCTTCTGGACCAGTTCCCCCGCGCTTTCGAAGAACAGCTGCCGGAGTTCTGTCATCCTGTCTTCTGGGGGACCGGTCACACCTTCACCTCGACCCGCCGGTACGCAGTGCCACTGTTGCGATGCACCATCTGAAATTTTTCCGTCAGCGACAGCAGGCTCTCGGCATGGCCGACAAACAGGTATCCCTCGGGATTCAGGCAGCGATAGAACTTCTCCACCAGCCGCTTCTGCTCCGCTTCGTCGAAATACATCATCACGTTGCGGCAGAAAATGATGTCGTTGCGCTGCGGCAGATATTCGGTCTTCAGATTGTGAAAGTCGAAGTGCACCAGTTCTCTGACGTTCTTCTTTACCGCGTAGCGGTCACCCACTTTGTCGAAGTAGCGCAAGCGGTAGCCATAGTCAACCCCCCCCATCTGGTGCTCACTGTAGGAGGCTGCCTGGGCCGCGCGCAGCACCGAATAGTTGAGGTCGCTGGCCAGGATTTCCACCCGCCAGGGAGCTGGTACCAGGGGCTTGGGAACCGGCGTATCGAGTGGCCGCGGACTGCGCATATGGTGGTACGACAGCGCATCGGCCACCTGCATGGCCAAGGTGTAAGGTTCCTGTCCCGTGGAACAACCCGCGCTCCAGATTCTGATGCTGAAGTCGCGGCGTTCCTGCTTGCGCCGCAGAAGGTCGTTTAGCACGTCCCGCTGAAACAGCTCCAATTGCGCCTTGTTCCGGAAGAAGCTGGTCTCATTGACCGTGAGGTTTTCGAGCAGACGCGACAGCTCTTCTTTCCCCTGCTGGCTGATGAGCAGGCGATAGTAGCTGTAGAAGGAATCCAGTTGGCACTCCTTCAACCGCCGCTGCAGGCGGTCCTGCAGGAAGGGCGTGCGCCGATCGTCGAAGTGCATGCCGCACTCCTGGTAGACCAGCGCCTGCAGGAGTTTCAATTCGGCGTTGGTGAGGGCGAGTGTTTCGTTCGTGCTCATGTGGGTTTGGTTCTTCTTGCTATTTCCCGGCCGAGAGTGTCTTTGTGTTTGTCCCGGTCCGCGCCGTCGTAATCGACGTACTTGTCGTACCAGCCGACCCCGCCTTGCCGCTGCCGGCCGCCGCTGTTTTTTCCATCGGCTTTTCTGCCCGCTTGTCCGACGAAGTTTCTGTTCCCAGTTCGCGCGCCGCCAATACCTTGTCGATATCCAGCAGAATGATCAGCCGTCCCTGGTACTTGCCCAGGCCGGTTACGCAATCTAATCCGCCTTCCTGCATCATGGCGGGGGCGGCCTCGATGTCGCTTTCGGGAATCTTCAGGACCTCTGACGCTGAATCCACAATCATGCCCGCAAGCCGGCCCCGGTGTTCCACGACCAGAATGCGGCTGCGCCGGTCGACTCCGGTGGAGGGCTGCCCGAACCGCTTCCGCAGGTCCACCACCGAAACAATCTTCCCGCGCAGGTTGATGACTCCTTCCAGATAATCGGGCGCGTCCGGCACCGCCGTGATCTCCGGCACACGGACGATCTCATGCAGCGATGTGATGGGTACGCCGTAGGTCTCGCGGCCCACCCGGAAGCCCACAATGTGTATTTCCCGGCTCATGAATCGAATCTGGATCCCGCCGCCACGGCCCGGGCTGACTTCCCGTGTCCGGACGTCTTGTCGCTCGTTCTATCGTTCGTCCCGGCGTCGGACCGCAGCGCAAAACGGTCCATCGAATCCAGCAGGCCGCGCGACATCTTGGACATCTGATCGGAGGAAGCGGCCAGTTCGGTGGAGCTCGACGTGGACGATTGCACCAGTTCGCGCATGCGCTCCATGGCTTGCACGACCGCCTGCGCCCCGGAGGCCTGCTCTTCCACCGCCGAGTTGATCTCGTGCGTGATTTCGTTCAGCCGCGTGGTGGCGCGCGCGATCTGGGATGAGCCGTGCGACTGCTCGTTGGTGGCGGCCCCGATTTCCTGCGCGAACTTGTACACCTCGGTCACCACGTTCGAAATCTTTCGCAGCGCAGCATTCAGTTCTTGTCCCAGATTCAGCCCTTCGTTCACGATGGTGGTGCTCTTTTCCATGTTATCGACCGCTTTGCGCGCTTCCTTCTGGATGCTCTCGATCAGCTCGGAAATCTCCTTGGTGGACTGCGCGGATTTCTCCGCCAGCTTCCGGACTTCGTCCGCCACCACCGCGAATCCGAGGCCGTGTTCGCCCGCCCGGGCCGCTTCAATGGCGGCATTCAAAGCGAGCAGGTTGGTCTGCTCCGCCAGATCGTCGATTACTTCTACGATCTTGCCAATGTTGTCCGCCCGCGTGCCGAGCGCGTCGATGATCTCGCCAGAAGAGCGGATCGTGGTGTTGATCCGGTTCAGGCCGTCGGTTGCCTTTTCCATGGTGCCGATGCCGCTGTGCACCTCTTCCCGCGAACGGTTCGAAATATCGAGCAGCACCTTGGCCGTGTCCGCGACCCGCTGGATCGAAGTCACCATCTCGTCGATGGAGGCCGAGGTTTCGCTGACGCTCGAAGCCTGCGTCTGCGTGCTCTTCACCATGTTCTGCACGTTCACGCTCATTTCGTGCATGGTGCTGGTCACTTCATCGATGGCCGATGAAGTCTGCAGGCTGTTCCTGGCCGATTCATCGGAAGCGGTCGCCACCTCGGTGGAAGCGGTCGCCACCTGAGAAGCGGCCTCACGCACGTTGCGCACCATCCCGCGCAGGCCTTCCACCATGCGCGTGAAGGCGTTTGCCAGCGTGTCGTTTGCCGAACGCGGACGGACTTCAACCGACAGATTGCCCCCGGCGATGGCTTCGGAAACCGCGGCCATTTCCTTCAGGTACTTCACCATGGAGTCGAAAGTCCGGGCCAGTTGCCCGATCTCATCCTGGCCGTGAATATCAATGGTGTGTTCCAAATCCCCAGACTGGCCGATCTGCCCCGCCACGTCCATCAAGCGGCCCAGCGGGCCCGTGATGCCGGTGGCGGTCCGATAGGCAATAACGACGCCTAGGCCCAGAGCGGCCAGCGAACTGAGCACCGCAGCCAGAATCGTGAACGTCGCTGCCAGTTCGTCGGAGTGGCGCCGTTCCTCCAGCAATTTGCGGTTCTCCCGGTCAACATCGTCCAGAACGTCGCTGGAACGCGAGACCCAGGAGTTTGGATCTTTTTGCAGATAGAAAATCTGCAGCTCGGCTACCGTTGCATTGCCGCTGTCCACGGCCCGGCGTTTGTCCACCAGTGGGTTGGCGAACTCGCTGCCCCAACCCTGCTCCAGCCCCTGCACTTTTTCCAGACTGTTGCGCTGCGGTATGGAATTCGCCAGTTCCTGGGCACGGTGAACGGCTCCACCCAACTGGCGTTCGCCGTCATTCATTTGCTCCACTTCCCGGGTGTCCCCGCTGAGCAGGTAGTTCTGCAGGTGAAGCCGGTTCTGCATCATCTGGAAGCGGACTGACGAGGTCGCCTCGGTCATATCGATCGAACGCTGCGCCGCCGCCTTGGTCTCATGCTCGCGTTGCACCGCGATCATGTTGATCGCCAGCAGCACCAGAACCGTCGCCAGAATGATGCCGAAATTTAGGTAGAGCTTTTTTCCGATGTTCATCCTCCAACCTTCCTCCAGCGCCTCGGTCCGCGCGCTCTTTTACTGGGTGGGATCAAAACGGAACACCACAATTCCGGTTGACTCTGCCGGGGCAGCCTCGTAACGCCACTTCTTGACGGCATCTAGCGCGGCATTCGCCAACACCGGATGCCCGCCCACCAGCTTCGCGTCCTTGATCGACCCGTTGGCAGCAACCGTGATCTGGATCCTCACCACGCCGGTGATGTTCATTTTCCTGGCCAGTTCCGGGTACGCCGGCGCCACTTTGCTCTTTGCTTTCCGAGTGATTTCTTCTTGCCCCCAACTAAGGGGAGCATTGATCGCGGCCCATCCGCCAATCAGCAGCAGACCCACCGCGAGCGCACGGTTCAGGGCTTGAACAGACACAGTTCCTCCATCGTGGCTTTGCCTTTGCCCTATATTCCTGCAACTACGACACTTGCGGATAGCGAAAGTTCTCTCTGCGCGTTACTTTGGTGATGGGCGTAAAGTGATGAAGAATCGATCCTTAGCGTGTCCGGTGAGCGGATCATCGAGCCATCGGGCGATCTAAAGGCCCCGCTTCTGAACTACGATTCACCCGATGGCCCGACCGCAGAATGAGACACATGTATCAATTTGGTGACGTTTCACAAGTTGGCACTGCCACCCCGTATTCCCTTGACTCAATTTGAGAATCCAGCGTAGGTTTTAAATGTAATTCAATTGTTTTCAACCGCTTAGCTAAGTGAGTGGTGCGCGCTGACAACTTACACCGGAAATTCGGCGCCCGGCGATGCGTCTCAGTCTGACGAGGCGTTCCAGAAGCTTCTCCTGGAGCTTTCCCGGGCCGCTTTTCAGAGCGGCGATCCGAGCCAACTCATCCGGTCTTTTTGTGTCCTCACGCGTGCGTTCTTCCGGGCCAGCGGCGCCTACTATTGGAGTCTGGGCTCTGACGGTGAGCTCGTCGGAGCCGAAGCCGACGCCGAAGGCGGCCAGGCCGAGTCCTTTCGTGGCATCCGAAGGCGAGTCGGCGATGCATCCATCGCCATGGATGCGGTTCAGAAGCGTCGATCCTTTTTCGTCAATCGCCTCGACGTCGCTCGTTATCCCTGGCTGGCCTCAAGTCACGCGCACGCCGCCCTGGCCGCGCCGCTGCTGGTTTCGGGGGAAGTGGTCGGCGCCATCACTTTCCTGAAGAGCGCGCCTGGCGCCGGCTTTGACGATGATGCGGTAGCCAAAATCACCATCCTGGCGGCTCAACTCGGCACCGCACTCGAAGCCCTGCGCTTGAACCAGCTTTCCCGGGAAGAGCATCGCCGCGCCGGCATTCTCGTCGAGGTCGCCAGCGCGCTGCATGGCTTGCCCGACACCGCAGCCGTGATGGAGAGCATCGCGGACCGCCTCCGGGTGCTGCTGCATTCCCCCGCCGTGCTCGTCTTTGTCCAACAGGAGAAACTGTTCCAGTTGCAGGCGGTGTCGACCGAGGCCCCCAAACTCGCCCGCTCCATTCGTGCGCGTTTCCAACAGAACCAACTCCGCTCTTCACTGGAGATCGCGACCCGCGCCGTCGCGGCCGGCGAGCGCATTACGGTGAGCATCGACGGCGCCTCACACTTCGGAGAAGACTCGCCGCCCGGAGTTCTCATCGCGGCGCCGTTTCGCACCTCGCGCTCGCACGGCGCGATTCTGGTTTATCCCCGTCTCGCCCCGCCGTTCACGCAGGAAGACAAAACCCTGGTGTCCGCCCTGGCCGGTTTTGGCGCAGTCGCCATCGCCAACGCCGAGTTATACGGCATGGCCCGTGCCCAGGCCCGCGAACTGCACGAAATCCTCGAGATTTCCTTCGAACTCGGTTCCGCCGGAAAGCTCGACGAGTTCATGCAGACCTCGGTGGTTCGTGCCGCCAGTTTCCTCGGCTTCCAACGCTGTTTTATCGGACTGCTCGAAGACGATACCTTCCACGTTCGATGGGGAGTGGAAAACGGCGTAGCCCGTCCCGTCGATATCCCGCTCGACGATGGCGTGGCGACGCTCGCGCTGAAACAAAAAAATGTATTTACCAGCGAAGACGCCTCCACGACTCCGGGGGCAAATTTGGAGTTCGTGGCCGCTTTCCACATCCGCCAACTTCTCGCCGTACCCCTGCTCGGTTCGAATGGCGATGTGCTCGGGATGTTCGGAGTGCTGGACCGCATCGAGGCCGGGCCGATCAACGACGAAGATGTTCGCCGCGCCCGCGCTCTGGCCGCGCAGCTTGCTATCGCCCTCGAACTTACCCGGAACCTGCACCAATCCGAGGAGCACCGCCGCCGCGCCGAAGCCCTGGTCGCCATCGCCCTCGAACTCAACTCCGTCCTGCATCTGCCAGACTTTATGCGCAACTTCGCGCTGCGCGCATCGGGTCTGCTAGGAGGCCGCTCAGTTGCCCTCCGGGTGCAGACCTCGGAGCCGGATACTGTCCTCATGTGCGGCGCCTCCGAAGTCGACGACCAGCAACTGCTGCGCCGCTTCAGTCAGGCGCTCACCGCGGCCCTGCCGAAGTATCCCACCGATGTTGCGTTCGCACCCGCCGGCGATATCCTGGGGACCGCTCTCGCCTCCAGTCTGGGATGGACCGATTGCACACTGGTCCGGCTGGCCGGGGCCTCGGGAGAACTGGTTGGCGTGCTTTGTCTCGCGGACCGCGGCGCTCCGCCCTCGGCGGAAGATCGCCTCTTGCTGCGCGCCATCGCCGGCCACGCCAGCATCGCGCTGGAGAATGCCTGCCTGTTTACCCGCATGCAGCAGGCCAACCGTCACTGGCTGGAAATCTTCGATGCCATCAGCGACTTCATCGTGGTCCACGACGAGCAGAATAACGTTCTCCGCGTCAATCGCTCCCTGGCCGATTTCGTCGGCACGGCCCCCGACCAGTTGATTGGCGTCAATATGCGGGCGCTCGAAGCCCTTTCTGCCGGCGCTTCGCCGCACTCCTGTCCCTTTTGCCGCAGTGGCGAGGGGCTTGACGAATACGTGCACCCAGCTCTCGAACGCACCTACCTGATTTCAACCTCGCGCATTCATGCTGCCGACCAGGGGCCCCCATCGCGCGGGGTGGGCTCGATGGGGATGAGCAGCGCCCAGTTCCAGACCGTGCACGTGCTCAAGGACATCACCGACCGCCGCGAAGCCGAGCGCCGTTATCGCGAACTGTTCGACAACATACAGGAGGGAATCTACGTTTCCACGCCCCAGGGCCGCTTCGTCGAAGTGAACGATGCGCTGGTCCGCATCCTCGGTTACAGCAGCCGCGACGAAGTGCTTCAGCTCGATATTCCCACCCAGGTCTATTTTTCTCCGCAGCGCCGGCAGGAACTCGCGGATATGCTCAAACGCGGCGGCGAAATGCGCAATCACGAAGAAGTGCTGCGGCGCAAGGATGGATCGCCCGTGCACGTATTCATGAATTGTTTTGCGATGCGCGATGCGGCCGGCAACACTCTGCAGCACCGCGGCCTCATGCTCGATGTCACCGGCCTCCACCAATCGCAAACCGAGCTGCAGAAAGAGCGTGATTTCTCCAGCAAGATTCTCAGCCATACCCAGAGTCTGATTCTGGTCACTGATACCGAAGGCGTGGTCAGTTATGCCAACCGGCGCTGGGGCGGTCTCGGTTTTCAGCAGAACCAGATCCTCGCTCATCCCTTGCCCGATCTGTGCGTTCCCTCACGCCGCGCCGCGCTGCGCGACGCGCTGGCCGCGGTAGCCCGCGGCCAGCAGGTCGATAACTTCGATCTGCCCCTGGTTCGCGGCGACGGCGTCAGCGCCCAGTTCTCCGCCAATCTCAGCCCCATCAGCGGCGAAGACGGCCGGGTCAGCAGCATCGTCGTGGTCATGACCGATGTGACCGACTCCGCCATGCTGCGCTCCAAGCTCATGCATGCCGAGAAAATGGCGGCCGTCGGACAGTTGGTCTCCGGCGTCGCCCACGAAGTCAACAACCCCCTCACTGCCATACTCGGATTCACCGACCTCTTGATGGAAAACCCCGAGCTCCCGGAAAGCGCGCGCCGCGATCTGCGTGTGATTCTGCAAGAAGCGCAGCGCACCAAGCAGATCGTGCAAAACCTGCTCAGCTTTGCCCGCCAGATGCCGCCCCAGCGCCAGCTGGTTCAGGTCAACTCCATCCTGCAACGCACCGTGCACTTACGTTCCTACGACTTTATCAGCCACGGCATTCAGGTGATCGAACGCCTCGACGAGTCCCTGCCCCAGGTCATCGGAGATTCGCACCAGCTCCAGCAGGTGTTTCTCAACATCCTGAACAACGCTTACGACGCCGTCCGCGAAACCGGGCAGCCCGCTCGCATTGAGATCATGAGCGCCCACGCCAACTCCTTCGTCGAGATTTCTTTTCGCGATAACGGCCCGGGCATCCCCGATACCGGACCCATTTTTGATCCTTTCTATACCACCAAAGACGTCGGAAAGGGCACTGGCTTGGGCCTGAGTATTTGCTATGGCATTGTCCGCGAACATGGCGGCGAAATTGTTTGTCACAACAATCCTGACTCTGAAGGAGCGACTTTTATCGTCCGCCTCCCGGTGGCCTCCGAGACGGCATCCTTTGGAGCAGTTGCAGGAGTGCAACCAAAATGACGCAGTCAGGAACGCAGTCAGGAACAAAACCAGGAACTAAATCCTCTTGTGCGCCAGTTCTTCTGATCGAAGACGAACCGGCCGTCATGGCTCTGGTACGCGCCGTTCTCGAAGGCCACGGATACACCGTCGTTCCGACCGAATCCGGCGCCGAAGCCCTGCGCATACTCGAAACCGGCGATTTCCACGGCGTCGTCTCCGACATGCGCACCCCCGGAGGCGTCGATGGCGCCCAGGTCTATGCCTGGATCGCCGCCCATCGCCCCGAACTGGCCCGCCGGCTGGTCTTCATTACCGGCGATATCGCTAACGAGGAAACCGCTGCCACGCTGCGCCGCACCGGAGCGCCCTGCGTGGAAAAACCATTTCGCGTCCACGACTTTATTGCCGTGGTCGAGCAGACGATGGGACGGGCCGCGTCATGACTCAGACTTTGCCGACTCAGAACTTAACGAAAAACGACTTCCGCATCCGCTTGTTGATTGTCGACGACGAGCAGACCATCCGCCGTCTCTGCATGACCGTCGGCGAATCCCTCGGCTTCTCCTGCCTGGAAGCCGAGAGCGGTGACGCTGCATTCGCCCTGCTCGAGGAGCAGCCCGTGCACATGGTGCTCACCGACATGGTCATGCCGCGCATGTCCGGAATCGAATTCCTGGAGCAGGTCAAGCGCACTTATCCCCGCATCGAAGTCGCGGTCATGACCGGCCACGGATCGGTCGAAACCGCGGTGCAGGCGATGAAGCTCGGCGCCTACGATTACATTGCCAAGCCTTTCGCTCCGCTCGATGACCTTCGCCATTTCCTGCGCCGCATGGCCGACAAGGTCCGCCTTGTCGAAGAGAATCTCTACCTCCGCGAGCGCTCCGAAACCGAGACTTCCCTCCACGGCATTATCGGCAATTCCACCGGCATTCAGAACGTCCTGCGCCTCATCTCCCGCCTCAAAGACACGCGCACGCCCGTGCTGATTTCCGGCGAAAGCGGAACCGGCAAGGAACTGGTAGCTCGCGCCCTGCACTTTCGCGGCACCATGGCCAACCGCCCCTTTGTTGCCGTCGATTGCGGATCGCTCGTCCCCACCCTCATCGAGAGCGAATTGTTTGGCTACGAAAAAGGCGCCTTCACCGGCGCTCTTCGTTCCAAGCAGGGTCTGCTGCAATCGGCCGATACCGGAACCATTTTTCTCGACGAGGTCGGCGAACTGCCCCTCGAAATGCAAGCCAAGATCTTGCGCTTTCTTCAGGAAAAAGAAGTCCGCCCCGTGGGCAGCAATCAAAAAGTCAAAGTGGACGTGCGCATCATGGCCGCCACCAACCGCGATCTCGACGCCGAATACAAGAAAGGGACTTTCCGCAAGGATCTCTATTTCCGCCTCAATGTCGTCACCATATCTCTTCCGCCTCTGCGCGAACGCCGTTCCGACATTCCCATCCTGGCGGCATTCTTCCTCGAACGCCTCGCTCCCGGACGCGGCGTCCAGCTCTCCAGTAACGCCATGAGAGCTTTGCTGGAGTATGACTGGCCCGGCAATGTCCGCGAACTGGAAAACTGCCTGGAGCGAGCCGTCGCTCTCGGCGATCAGCGCATCATCGACGTCAACGATCTGCCGCCGGCGATCGCGCACTCGGAGGTTCAGGCCGAAGCGCTCGCTGCGCAAGAATTTTCCGGCAGCGACCTGGAAGACATCGAGCGCGCCACCATCGAGCGCGTCTTTTCCCAGGTCAAGGGAGACAAAGCGCTGGCCGGAAAAATGCTCGGTATCAGCCGAGCTACTCTCTATCGCAAGCTGAAGCGCTACAACATAGGCGCCCGCGAAGAGCCTCCGCAATCGACCACCCTGCAATAAATTGCTTGTGGCGACGAGCAAGTGTGGGGACGGGCGCCCTCGCCCATGCACGAAACCCCGTTTTTCGCTAAAGTTAGAGCAGAATGCTCGATCTGAATTTTGTTCGTGACAACCTCGCGCTGGTCGAGGAAAAACTGCGCCAGCGCGGGATGAATCCGGCGGAGGTTCTGAAAGACTTTCGCACCATCGACGCCGAGCGCCGGCAGGCGATCACGGCCGCGGAAACTCTGCAGGCGAGCCGCAACCGCGCTTCCGAGGAGATTGCCAAGCTCAAGAAAAGTGGGCAGGACGCTGCCACACAGATTCAGGAGACCAAAGACCTGCGCGAGCAGATTCAGGAATCCGAGAAAAGGGCAGCCGAACAGGAAGCGCGCCTGCGCGAAATTTTGACCTCCCTTCCGAATCTTCCACACGCCAGTGTGCCGGTGGGGTTGCGCGCCGAAGATAACGTGGAAGCGCGCCGCTGGGGTACGCCGCCGCAGTTCGATTTCAAACCCAAGCCGCACTGGGAACTGGGCGAACAACTGGGAGTGCTCGACCTGGAGCGCGCCGCCAAGTTGTCCGGCGCTCGCTTCGCCGTCTATTGGGCACTGGGCGCGCGCTTGGAGCGGGCCCTCGCCAACTTCATGCTCGACCTGCACACGCGTGAGCATGGATACACTGAGGTGCTTCCACCGTACCTCGTGAACTCCGAGTCGATGTATGGCACGGGCCAGCTTCCCAAGTTCGCGCAGGACTTGTTTCGCGTACCGCACGGCGAGAAAGATCTCTGGCTGATTCCGACGGCCGAGGTTCCGGTCACAAATCTCTATCGCGACGAAGTGCTGGACGGCGCCCGCTTGCCGGTTTGCCTGACCGCCTACACTCCCTGTTTTCGCAGCGAAGCCGGATCGTACGGCAAGGACGTGCGCGGAATCATCCGCCAGCACCAGTTTCAAAAGGTCGAACTGGTAAAGTTCTCGCGTCCCGAGACGTCATACAATGAACTGGAGAAGCTGACCCACGACGCCGAGACCGTTTTGCAGAGACTCGGCCTGCACTACCGCGTGGTCACGCTGTGCACCGCGGATATGGGATTCTCTGCGGCCAAAACTTATGACATTGAAGTTTGGCTGCCCGGACAGAATTTGTTCCGCGAGATTTCGTCGTGCTCGAACTTCGAAAGTTTTCAGGCGCGGCGGGCGAATATTCGCTACCGTCCCGAGGGCAAGAGCAAGACAGAATTTCTGCACACCTTGAACGGCAGCGGCTTGGCCGTCGGACGCACATGGGTTGCTGTCCTCGAGAACTATCAGCAAGCCGACGGCAGCGTGCATATTCCGGAGGCGCTGCAATCTTATATGGGCACCGATCGCATTCCGACACCGGCAAGGAGCGCCTGAACCCGCGCCCGTCGCGGCATGTCCCGCGCGGCGGGCTCGATTTGCCATCATATGAATTCCCCAATACACTGGCAGCAACCCGAAGCCTCGATGGTGCCTCAAAGCACCGTCTCTCCAATGGGCGCGATCTGGCGCACAATCCGCGGATACATTCTCTGGTCGTATGAACGGGGCAGCCTGCACTACGACATCATGGTCACGCTGATCCTCCTCTTTGTTTTTGTTTCGCCGTACTTCATCAACTTCAAGGACAAACCGGTCGAGCGCAATCCGCATCTTACCGGCGTGGTTGTGCTGCCCGGCGAGAAGGGTGGGTTCATCTATCAGATCCAAGCCTCGGCAGTGAACACCGCGGCGGGTGAAGATGTTCGCCGGCAACTGGAGCAGATCATCGAACCCATCTCCGGGGCGGTAAGCATCACCAGGTACGAGACGATTAAAGATGGCTCGGGACGCCCGCTGAGTTACAAAGTCTGGGTGGAAAAAGAGTAGAGTCGGTTTCAACGTTGATCAATGAGAGCTGTGCTTAAAACGCTTTTTCTCGGGATCGTGGTGGTCGGCTGGCTGTTTACGGCGGCCGCTGGGGCGCAGATTGCTGGCGAATCCCCTGAGCTTGAGCACGTGCTCGCCCAGATGGATGCCGCCGCCCGTAACTTCAAAACCACCGAAGCGAATCTGGTCGCGGACCAATACCAGAAGGTGATCAACGAAACCGACACACAGAAGGGCAGGATCTACTTCCGCCGTGAAGGCGGCGAAATCCAGATGGCTGCCGACTTCGCCGAGCCGGACAAGAAGTACGTCATATACAGCGGCGGCAAAGTTCAGGTGTACGAGCCCAAAATCGATCAGGTAAACGAATACAACGCCGGTAAGGATCGCAGCGACATCGAAAGTTTTCTCGTGCTCGGTTTCGGCGGCAGCGGCCACGATCTGTTCAAGTCTTACGCCGTGCGGTTCTTGGCGACGGAGACCGTGGGCGGCATCAAAGCCGACAAACTGGAGTTGATTCCGAAGTCAGACCGTTTGCGGAACAACATTGCGCGCATCCTACTCTGGATCGACCCGGTCCGGGGAATTTCAGTACAGCAGCAGTTGTTTGAGCCGGGCGGCGACTACCGCCTGGCGAAGTACTCCGACATCCAGATCAATCAAAAGCTTACGGACAGCGTCTTCAAGCTGAAGACCACCGGGAAAACCCGGTTTGTCTCTCCGCAGGGATAGGCAAAGGACAGCATTTTCTGTGCCAGATCTGGCAAAACGGGAACCCGCAGAAACAAGCTGAAAAAGACCGGCTGGGACTATATACTGCACGAGAACCTCCGAAAGCTGAGTTCGCATGGCCAAAGTTTTTACCATCCCCGTTCCTCCGGATTTGTCGCGCAGGAAGCGTGAACGCACCACCGACCCCCGCTACGTCGACGGCCAGAAGATGCTGGTGGAAGCGATGAAATATCTGGCGCAGTCCGATCCGGTGGCCAATCGCGGGGCCATCGAATTGCTCTCCGAACACGTCCGCACACGTTTCCGCATGACCGACTCGCCGCTGAGTTAAAGATCGATGTCCTTCGAGCAGGAAAAATCAGGCCGGCTGCCTACGGTGTCCGTATCTCCCCAGCCACGACGAGGCCAGCACGATGACGGCCGGGTAGCATTCCAGCGTGTAGCGCGGCTCGGGGTTCTCCAGAGTTCCCAGAAATGCCGAGCGCAGCAGCACGAAGCTGACCAGCAATCCGGCCCAGCGAATTCCTGACGGCCTGCGCGGCGCCGTGCGAACTGCCGCCAGCAGCGCGGCCACCACGTAGGCCACGTTCAGCAATCCGAACCCCACGGCTATGACCGACTGCTTCGCGTCGTCATTGAACTCCCACCAGCGCACGTCGGGAGGAAGGATCTCGGTTCGCGGGCGCAGCCACATGTCGGCGACGCGCAGCAGGGGCAGCACAACGTAGTAGCGCATGGGATGGATGCGAATACGATCCGCGGCTAATTTGCCGAATCGCGCATCGAGTTCCGGAGTCATATCCTGCGACTGGTTGTAGTCTGCGATGACGGCCAGAGCTGCCTCCTTTTCCACCGGGGTATCGAGGGCACGCGACGGCAGTTTCTCCGGGTCAATCTTGTTCCCGGGAACGTTCCAGTAAATCTCTTCCACCGAAACGTAGTCGACGATCCAGGTTTTGACCCAGCGGTTGAAACCTCGGAGAGTTAGTTCATCCGTCTCGTTGGCATAACGGGGAGCCAGCGGCTGGAAATGATGGAGTGTCTGAAAATTACGAATTGTCCAGGGAACGAGTGGTGCCAGGGCGAATACCATGACGATGATTCCAGCGGCCAGCACCCTGGGGAAAGACTTCCACTTCGTATCACGGCCTCTTCGCGATTCCAGTTTCGTACCAGGGCATCGCTTCAGCGATGCCGCACGCTCTTCGAAATCAGACGCCCCTTTAGGGGCTGCAACCGCCAGATAAAGAACGACCGCCGCCAGCAGAATGACGCCATCGGGACGCAGCAGGATGCAGACCGCAATCGCCGCGCCGGTCGCGGCCCAGAGCCGGTAACAAGTCCGGTCGAGAACGCCCATCCCTACACTCGCGTCATGCATCCGATTCAGAGCCGCGGCCGCGCCATCGAGAGCGAGCGCTGTGGAGAAGACTTCCAAGGTCTCGGTGAGCGCGGCCGCGGTGTAGTTCGCCAGAAATGGACACAGCGCCGCCAGGGCAAAAGCGATTCTTGCCGCGCGGTCGGAAACCACGCGGCGGGCAACGTCGGCGACGATCAGACCAGTAGCCAGGTCCAGCAGAATCTGCGTCAGCAGCACTGCTCTAAAGTTGCCCGAGCCAAATAGCCAAAATATCCCGGCCAGAAACGCGGGATACCCCGGCAGGCGCGTGTCGGTTGGCACGAGCTGTGTCAGTTGCGTCTGGCCATAAATGCCGTGCTGCAGCCAGTTCGTGGCGATATCGGCGTAAATCCGCGAGTCGTCCGTGACGGTCGGGAAATAGATGAAGAAAAACAGCCGCAATGTCAGGGCGGCCAAAGTGGTTCCCAGAAAAAAACTGCGATGTTCACGGATCAAACTGAGCACGTTGGGAATATATCGCAATCGCGCAACTGAGAACTGAGAACCGAGAACTGAGAACCGGGTTTGACCCCCCGCCGCTCTCACCTTAGGATGAAGACACCACAACGCGATGGCAAAACAGGTTTTCTACGATCCCTTGCAAGCCCGCTGGAGGCGGATTCGCCGCGTTTTCGACGCGGCCGCCCTGGCTTTTTCCGCGCTGGTGATCTTTTTCATCTACAGTGCCCTGCGCCGCGAGCCGCTGCCCGACCTTTCCTGGCTTACGGAAAAGCGGCCTTACCACCCGCTGATAGAAAACGAAAAAACGAAAGCGCGCGAGAAGCGCCGTCTGGCCACCGTGGCCCGCGCCGGACATCGCCACCAAACCCGGAAAGCTCCTTCGCAACTTACGTTGAACTCCGAGCAAGGTATTCGGGCCGCATTCTATGTTTCCTGGGACGCGGCCAGCTTCTCCTCCTTGCGTGAATATGCGCGCCAGGTCGACTTGCTCTTCCCGACCTGGCTGCAGGTTCTCAGTCCAGACGGCCATCTGCAGGCCTCCGATCCGGAAACGAACACCATGTTTGACGTGGTTCACGGACAAACGGTCCGTACCGTGGACGCCAAGGTGATGCCGTTTCTGAAGGCGGAAGGCACCGGCATGGAAGTCTTTCCGGTGGTGCAGAACTTTGACGGCACCGACTTTGTTCCGGGCATCAGCGATTTCCTGAACAACCCGCAAGCGCGCGCCAACTTTCGACGCGAGATCGCGCTTTTTCTTGCCTCCGATCATTATCGCGGGCTGATGGTCGATTTCGAATCCTTCCCCCAAAAAGGGCAGACCGGATATGTAGCTCTGCTCAACGAACTCGCCTCTGACCTGCACGCCAAGGGGATGAAGCTGTACGTCAGCGTTCAGGTGCGCAACGAGGATTTTGATTACAAGGCCATTTCATCCCCCGTGGATGGCGTCGTCATCATGAATTACGACGAGCATTTTCCCGGCGGAACTCCCGGCCCCGTCGCTTCGCAGGACTGGTTCATGGACAACCTCGAGTCCGCAGTCAAAGAGATTCCGAAAGAGAAGCTCATCTGCGCCATCGGTAATTACGGGTACGACTGGGTCGAGAAGCCGAAAAAAGGCAAACTTCCGCCGGGAGTGGCCGACAAAAGCGTTTCCGTGCAGGAAGCCTGGATCGGGTCGCGCGATGCCGAAGAAGAAGTTGATTATGACGGCGACGCGCTCAATCCGCACTTCAGCTACCTCGACGACGATAATTTCCGCCACGATGTCTGGTTTCTGGATGCGGTGACTGCCCTGAACGAGATGCGTGCCGCCCAGACCCTCGGCATTCAGACCTTCGCCTTGTGGAGATTGGGCGCGGAAGACCGCTCCCTGTGGCGTGTCTGGGATATGCCCGGTGAAGCCAATGCGTCCGATCGATTGAAGGACGTCCCGCCGGGTCAGGACGTCGACATGGAGGGTAACGGCGAGATCCTGCACATCGAGGCACGGCCCACCGACGGCGAGCGCGTGCTGACCATAGACAAGCAGACCGGACTCATCGACGGGGAAGAATTCAAGAGTCTGCCCGAGCCTTACCGTGTGGCGCGCTATGGCTTCAGCAAGAACCAACTCGCCATGACCTTCGACGACGGTCCCGATCCAGAGTGGACCCCGAAGATTCTCGATGTCCTTAAACGCGAGCACGTGCCCGGAACATTCTTTTTGATTGGAATCCAGGCGGAGAAGTTCAGTAGTTTGACGAAGCGCATTTACCGGGAAGGTCATGAAATCGGGAACCATACGTTTACCCATCCCGATATCAGCACGATTGGCACCGGCTACATGAAGGTGGAGTTGAACCTCACCGAGCAGTTGTTCGCCAGCCGGCTGGGCATTCGAACCATGCTGTTCCGTCCGCCGTACTCGGTCGATGCGGAACCGGATACTGAAGACGAAGTGCGGCCGCTCGAAGTCACGCAAAGCCTGGGCTACATCACCATCGGCAACAAGATCGACACCAGGGACTGGAATGACGAGCCCGCGCTCACGCCGGGACAAATCGCCGCTCGCGTGCTCGACCACCTGCCACCTTGCCAACCGAGCGATCAGCAGTGCGGCAACATTATTCTCATGCACGATGGCGGCGGTAACCGCGAAAGAACCGTGCTGGCGCTCCCGCTGATCATCGATGGCGCCCGCGCCCGCGGATTTCAATTCGTCCCCGTATACCAATTGATGGGCAAAACGAAAGCGGATGTCATGCCGCCGCTTCCGACCAGCCAGTACTGGTCCGCGCTGCTGAATTGGATCAGCTTTGGACTCTTCGGTGCGACCATGACGGGCATCACGGTCATCTTTTTTCTAGGTGACATCCTGATGACGGGCCGCCTGATCTCTATCGGCGTTCTCGCTCTCTATGACCGCGTCCGCTCGCATGTCTATGGAACGCCCGAGCAGATTGCGGCCTACCGGCCCCGGGTCGCGGTGCTGATTCCCGCCTATAACGAAGAGAAAGTCATCGAACGTACCATCCAGGGCGCGATCGATTCCGACTATCCCAATCTGCGCGTGATTGTCATCGACGACGGTTCCAAGGACCGTACTTTGGAAATCGCTCGCCGCGCCTTTGCCGCCGAAGAAGCTGCCGGCAGAGTTTTGATTCTCACCAAGCCCAACGGCGGCAAGGCCGAGGCCCTTAACTTTGGACTGGAGCACATCGCAGATGCGGAACTCTTCGTCGGCATCGATGCCGACACCATCATCGCTCCCGATGCGATAACCCGCATGGTGCCGCACTTCCTCAACCCGAAAGTTGCAGCGGTCGCGGGCAACGCCAAGGTCGGTAACCGGGTGAACCTCTGGACGCGCTGGCAGGCGCTCGAATACATCACCAGCCAGAATTTCGAACGGCGGGCGCTCAACACCATGGGCGCGGTCAGCGTGGTGCCGGGCGCGATCGGCGCCTGGCGCACCGAAGCAGTTCGTGAAGAGGGAGGCTACCACGTCGACACCGTCGCCGAAGATGCCGACCTGACCATGGCGCTGCTACGCCACGGTTATCGCGTGGAATACGAAGACCAGGCGCTCGCCTTCACCGAGGCTCCGACCAGTGCCAACGCGCTCATGCGGCAGCGCTTCCGATGGTCGTTCGGAATCCTGCAGGCCGTCTTCAAGCACAAGGGTGTTTTCGCGCGCAAAGGCGCATTGGGATTGGTAGCCCTTCCCAACATCCTCATCTTCCAGATCCTGCTTCCGTTAGTCTCGCCCTTCATCGACGTGATGTTTGTGGTGGGCGTGATTTGGTATTTCCTGCAGAAACACTTTCATCCTGAATCCACCGATCCGGCCAGTTTCCAGCGGCTGCTTATCTTCTTCGTCGCCTTCCTGGTGATTGATTTCATCGCCTCGGCGATCGCCTTCCTCTTGGAGCGCCGCCAGCCCGAAGCTCGCGAAGACGCCTGGCTGCTAAGCCAGGTGTGGTTGCAGCGCTTTGCCTATCGCCAGGTTTTTTCTCTGGTTCTGTTCCGGACCCTGAAGCGCGCTATCCAGGGACGTCCCTTCGCCTGGGACAAACTGGATCGCACCGCCGCCGTAAAGTACATTCGCGCCGAGCGCAGAGACTCTGTCAAAGTGTAGTGATCGTGACATGTGTAGGGCGGACACGTCTTGTCCGCCAAATGCATGCAGCAAACAAGTCAGTTCGCCCGTGATCCCAATCACTGACATCCGCCCCCAAACCGTGTGTGGTAAGAGAGAGAACCACCATGCCCCGCACAATCATCGAGCCCTTCCGCATCAAGAGCGTCGAGCCCATTCACTGGACGACCCGCGCGCAGCGCGAGCAACTTCTGAGTGCCGCGTTCTACAACCTGTTCCTCCTACCCGCGGACGACGTCCTCATCGACCTGCTGACCGATTCCGGCACCGGCGCCATGTCCACGCACCAGTGGGCGGCCATGATGGAAGGCGATGAGAGTTACGCCGGCAGCCGCAGCTTCGAGCAGTTCCGCTCATCCGTGCAGGATATCTTCGGCTACAAGCACGTCATTCCGACCCACCAGGGCCGCGCAGCCGAGCGCATTCTGTTCAGCGTGATGTGCAAGAAAGGCGATGTCGTCCCCAACAACACGCACTTCGACACGACGCGCGCGAACGTAGAGTTCGTCGGCGCAGAAGCGGTCGACCTCGTCATTCCCGAGGGCCGCCAGCCCAGCCTGAAGCATCCCTTCAAAGGGAACATGGACTTCGCCGCGCTAGAGACTCTAATTCAAAACGCTGGCCGCGAGCGCGTGCCTCTGGTCATGCTGACCGTGACCAACAACTCCGGCGGAGGCCAGCCCGTGTCGATGGAGAACGTCAAAGCCGTGAGCGCCGTCTGCCGCAAGCATCGCATCCCGCTCTACTTCGACGCCTGCCGTTTTGCCGAGAACTCCTACTTCATCAAGATCCGCGAAAAAGGCTACGAGCAGAGATCGCCCAAAGAAATCGCGCAGGAAATGTTCAGCTACGGAGACGGCTGCACCATGTCAGCCAAGAAAGATGGCATGGCGAACATAGGAGGCTTCCTCTGCACCAACGACGATGTGCTGGCGCAGCAGGAGAAAAACCTGCTCATCCTAACCGAGGGTTATCCTACCTACGGAGGCCTCGCCGGCCGCGATCTGGAAGCCATCGCCGTGGGGGTGCAGGAAGCGCTGCACCAGGATTACCTCGAATACCGCATCGCTTCCACCGCTTACCTCGGCAACCACATCGCCGATCAGGGAGTGCCGATCGTGCAGCCGCCTGGCGGACACGCCATCTACATCGACGCGCGCGCCTTTCTGCCGCACATTCCGCCCGATCACTTTCCCGCGGTTGCGCTCGCCAATGAACTCTATCTCGAAGGCGGGATCCGCTCGGTCGAGATTGGTACATTGATGTTCGGAGCAGCGGCGAAGATGGACCTCGTTCGCCTGGCGATTCCCCGCCGCGTCTACACCCAGAGCCACATCGACTACGTGGTCGAAATCATCCTTGAAGTCTGGAAGAAGCGCCAGCAGATTCATGGCATGAAGCTCAGCTACGAAGCGCCGTTTTTGCGCCACTTCACTGCGAGGCTAGAGCCAGAACAAGCGCCACATAATGCACTAGAGCCAATCGCGGCGACCGCGCGTGAGGGCTAGACCGGTCTCGACATAACCCCTTATTTTTCAAAGACTTGGCAAAAAACAGGCGGTAAATTATTGATTCCAAAAGACCGCCAAGAGAGGTGCTCCGATACCAACTAGTAAACAAGCCCCGAATTCTGTCAATAGGGAGAAACTACACGAATTGGGCTAAGTGATTGCAATTGTGGGCATTATATTATCGGGAAAAGTGGCGGGTTTACCGGTTGAAAATGAGATAATAAACTTAGGTAGAGAGAAAAATGAGCGCGGCCTTCGGGCCGCGCTTTTTTTGGGCCTCAGGTAGTGGCTTAAGGCAGGAGTCAGGGGGAATCATGGTGAGTTATCCAGTGGATATTCGGCGGTGTCAGCATATCAAGACGAATGGGACGCAGTGTGGATCGCCGGCGCTGCGGGACGGGAAATTCTGTTATCACCATCAGGAGTGCCGTCCGGAGCGGGTCACGGTTAAGGGTGCAGATGGGAAGGCGAGCGAGATTCTAGTGCCGGTGTTCGAGGATGCGCACTCGATCCAGGCGATGGTGCGGCAGGTGGTGGTGCTGATGCTGGAGGACAAGATAGACGACAAGAAAGCGGGGCGGGTGCTGTATGCGTTGCAGATTGCGGCGGCGCACATGGAGGCGGAAAAACCGCGTCCGGTACAGGTTGTCGTGGATGCGGCGAAAGTGGCGGAGACACCGCTGGGGATGACTCCGTGGTCGGGGAACGAGACGGGGCACGAGCTCGAGGATGAAGCGGTTGGGTTCCAAGGTGAGATGGCGGCGCAACTGAAGCGGGAGGCATGGGCGGTTCGAGAGCGGTATGGAATGAATCAAAGGGAAGCGCGGCGGCTGGCACGGGAGATGAAAGAATATCTTGCGAGTCGGCCAGAACTGAATCATGAGGAGCTGCGGAGAAATATGGCGATCATTGCGGACAAGATAGAGGAGTATTTGGCGGGGTGAGGGGTGGGAGGGGGCGGTCAGGCGTATTAGTTTGAACTCGACCTTTCGGCCAGGGCGGGCAAGACTCCACGTATCGGACACCGACTGGTATCCAATGGGGGATTTTGAGTGTAACCGGGATTTTTCG
>DATEQN010000038.1:0-91919 GCA_035272625.1 Terriglobales bacterium
GCCGTGATCTCCGCCAGCAACGGTTCTTCGGCCGTTGTCGCAGGCTTAGCCATCTGGATCTGCGGATTCACGCTAGGCTGGGTGTCTTGCGCGAAGGAGTGGGAGGCAGCGCCGGCACTTCCAACCGAGAACACCAGCACATCCTGGCGTCCATAATCGACCGAAATATACTGGCCCGGCTGAAAAAAACGGAGCTTGCGGACGCGCTCCGTCGAAACCCGGCTCGCGGTGAAGTTGGCCACGCAGCCCGATGCGAACTCTAAGCGCACATTCGCAATATCCACTTTGGGCGAAAGAATCGGTAAACCTACCGCCCGGATTTCTTTCACTTCCGAATTCACAAACGTCAGCACCACGTCAAGGTCGTGGATCATCAGATCGAGCACCACGTCAACATCGAGCGCCCGTGGAGAAAACACGCTCAGCCGGTGCACCTCAAAAAACATGGGACGGCTGATCAGCGGCAAGGTTGCCCGCACCGCCGGATTGAAGCGCTCCAGGTGCCCAACCTGAGCCACCCGCTTGTTATCGGAGGCCACGCGAATTAGTTCATCGGCGTCGCTTAAAGAAGCGGCCAGAGGTTTTTCGATGAGGACGTCCACTCCCGCCTCCATCAGCGAGCGTGCCACCTCCAGATGCAGCACGGTTGGCACCGCAACCGACGCGGCCTGCACTTCGCTGTGCGTAACCAGCATCTGGTCGACCGAGCCAAACGCTTTGCAGCCAAACTCGCGGGCAGCCGCATCCGCACGCGGCGTATCCGGATCGACCACCCCCACCAGCCGCACGCTGCCCGCCTGCTGCAGTTGCCGATAGACACGAGCGTGATTGCGCCCGAAAACGCCCACGCCGATCACCGCCACATTGATGGGAAATTCTTTATTCAGATAGTTGCTCCGGAACTGCCCCTAACGCAAAATATTGTCGCAGTTCCGGAGCCGGAAGGGAAAGCCCCACATCATAGCCCCGTCGAGCGCAGCCGGTGCCGGGTCACAAAGTACGCGATCCAGAAGCCAATAGCCGCCGCCCAGTACGCCGTGGCCATGCGCGGAACGTCGCGCACCATCATCCATGTGATATGACCTTTGTCAAAAGTGAACGACAGCGGAGCCAGCGTGAAAGCGATCGACAAAGCCAGAATCCATGCCGTTCGCTGTAGTTTCGTTCGAGTGCGTTCCAGGGTTTGAGCGTCGTGATCCTGCGGTAGTGACATGTTAGTTCCTCCTGTGAGTATTTGGCTTAAAGAATCCGATTTCAGCCGCTCGACTTCCGCAGCCAGTGTTGCGTCGTGCGACAGGAACTCTTCCACCAGCGCGCGCGTTTCCCGGCATACTTCTCCCGCCAGATAGAGCGGAAGCAGATCCTGAATGATGTTGCGTGTGATTTCCATGTTCACCTCCGGTTCTTGCGTGCCTGCTCCAGCTTGAGCCGGGCACGATGGATTCTTGTTTTCACCGCGCCCAGCGACAGGCCCAGCGTTTCTGCGATCTGTTCGTAGGACATTTCCTCCGCTGCCGACATCAGCAGCGCCGTACGGTCCACCTCTGGCAGTTGCTGCAGATCGCGCATAACGTGTGCCAGTTCGGCCCGCTGCTCGGCCGAGTTGTCGGGTGCCTGCCGGCGGTCGGCAAAGTCATCTTCGAGCGACAAGTTCCGGCGGCTGCGCCGCAGCCCTTGCAAGTAGCAATTGCGCGCAATCACCAGCAAGTATCCCTTTACCGTGGACTGCCGGATTCCATCAGAAGCGTTCCATGCGCGCACAAACGTTTCCGAAGCAATGTCCTCGGCATCCGCCCGATTCCCGCTAAGGAACAGGGCGAAGCGGAAGACGTCCTGCGCGTATTTCTGATACAGCGCCTCAAAGTCGGTCATTGAGCGTCCACAGAGAGTATCCACGGAGGAAGGGAAAGTTTCAGGGAAGTGAAAAAACATTGGCGGGAATCGAACTGTGAAACCAGCGGCGGTTTCGACGCCTACATTTTCTTTAGGATTGCGATCTGTCCTGCATGATACAGTTCGTGCTGCACCACGCCATGAAGCATGTAGTAGAAGGTGTAGTGCGCGCCCTCTTTACCCGGAACGATCTCGTCAAGCCGTGAGTCCGGGAGAGCAGCAACGGCCGCGACCAGTTTCTCGTGGACGCGCCGCACCTCTGCCAGCGCCCTGCGCCATGCAGCATCGCTCGCGTCCGTAACCGGCGGAAAATTCTCCGCATCGGAGAGCTCCACCGCAGCGCCGCCCAGCCGCCGCAGCACCGCGCCATCCCAAGCCGCAATGTGCAGCACCAGTTCCCAGATCGTGTGCGCACCCTTAATCGGACGCGCCGTCGCCCGCGCCGCAGTGACGCCCTCCAGAATCTCAAACACAGAATCGCCGTGCCACGCCACACCATCGAACGCGCGGCGAAGTTGGTCGGCGATGCGGGCCGCTTCAGACATAAAAGCCTCTACCATGATCTTACAGTTTCAGCCGGCGCACTGATTGTGAATAGCTACGATCGTGAATTAGCTACGCGCGTTTTGTGATGACGAAGTGCGTCGCGTTGGCGGTGGCAACATGTTCGGTGCATTGATAGCCGAGCTGCGGCGCGTCAATCCCTTCCAGAAGGCATTCTCCTGAACCCAGCAAGATCGGCGACTCGCCTAAGTGCATCTCGTCGATAAGCCTGGCGCGAAGGTATTGCCGGATGGTGGCAACCCCGCCGCCGAGCCGGACATCCTGACCGTTCGCAGCGTCAACAGCTCGTTCCAGCGCGGCGTGAATACCATCGGTAACAAAGTAGAAGGTCGTGCCTCCGCTCATATCGATCGATGCACGCGGGTGGTGGGTGAGCACGAAAACAGGGGTGTGGAACGGCGGATTGTCGCCCCACCATCCCTTCCAAGCATCGTCGGGCCAGCGTCCTCGGACCGGTCCGAACATATTTCGACCGATGATCCACGCCCCGACATTGTCGAAGCCGCGTGCGACAAAGTCATCATCAATACCCGCGGCGCCGCCGTCCTTGCCATGCATCTGTCGAAAGGTGCGTGTACCGAAGACCCATTCGTGCAGCGCCATTCCGCCGACGCCAAGTGGATTATCGGCATCCTGCTTGGGACCGGCTCCGTAGCCATCGAGGGAGATCGCAAAGCTGTGGACGCGAAGCCTGGACATAAAATAGATCTCCTTTGCATTTTTTAATGCAGTTGGCGCTTCCAGTCTCATTACGCGTGCGTATATCTTGTCACTCCGCGCACACCGCGATCCCTGCATCATCCGCTGCCCGCGTCATCGCCTCGCCATCCAGCAGCAGACATCGTCCCGCGTCCACCGCCAGACAACTCGCCCCGGCGCGCATCATCGTCTCGATCGTCTTCAAGCCAATCACTGGAACGTCGAAGCGCATATCCTGTTTCGGCTTGGCAATCTTCACCACCGTCAGCGCACGGCTCAGCGTTGAAGCCTCGTCCTTTGCTTCCGATCTTCCTTCTAAAGACCGCATCAGTTCGCCCGCCCGCTCGATCGTCGCGTCCGTACCTTCCATCGCCTCGACCGCCACGCACGCCGCTTCCGCGATCACCACCGTTTGTCCAATGTCGTACTCCGCCAGTTGCCGCGCCACCGCACGTCCGTATTCAACATTTCTGTTTTCCTGCGCACTCGGAGCCCGCTTCGTGAGCACGCCCGTTTTCGCCAGCAGCGGTTCCAGCAGCGCGGTCGAATTCTCAAGCATGATGCCCTCACCCGCCAGAACCTTCGCGACCGCGCCCAGCAGCGAGTCCGTATTGCGTGTCCCGAGCGAGAGCAGCAGCTTCGCCAGCCGCCAGTCCGGCTTGATGGCGGAAAAAATCTGCTTGTGCTTTACCTGCCCCGCCATGACGGCGCGAGTGATACCCTCGGCTTTAAACGTATCGATAAGCTTCGACAATTCGCCCAAAGAAAGCCAATGCACGGAGGCAGCGCCGTGCGATTCAATCTCGGGAGCAGTCTCTTCGCGAATCGCCGCCACGACCACCTCAAACCCCTGCGCCCGCGCCGCGTCCAGCACCAGAAAAGGAAACTTCCCATTGCCAGCGATGAGGCCGAGTTTCTCTCCACTACCCACTACTTAATCACTCCGCGTTCCGATGCTTCGATGAATCCGATAAGCATCGCAACATCTTCCCCAAGATCGGCCTCGGACTTCAGCTTTTCAATCGCCTGCGAAGTGTTCAGCTTCGAAGCCAGCAGCACCTTATACGCATGATGAATCTTCCGAATCCGTTCTTTCGTGAAGCCCCGCCGCTCCAACCCCACTGCATTCAATCCATAAGCGCGCGTCCCGCGTTCGGCGGAAGTCTTCGAAAACGGAAGAACATCGCGCGTGATCGTCGTGCCACCGCCAATAAAAGCATGCGTTCCGATCCGCACAAAATGATGCACCGGACACAGCGCCCCAACCGTCGCCCAGTCTTCCACAATAACGTGCCCGCCCAGCGTGGCCGCATTCGCCATGATGATGTGGCTCCCAATCTGGCAATCGTGCGCAATGTGCGTATAGGCCATGATCAGGTTGTGGTGGCCGAGCCTGGTGCATCCGCCGCCTTTCACCGTACCGCGGTTGATGGTGACAAACTCGCGAATCATGTTATGGTTGCCGATTTCCAGCCGTGTCGGTTCACCTGCGTAGCCGATATCCTGCGGCGCGAGGCCAATCGAAGTGAAAGGGAAGAAGCGGTTGTCAGCGCCAATTTTCGTTGGCCCTTCGACCGCGACGTGCGAAAGCAGATGGCAACCCTCGCCGATCTCCACCTCCGGCCCAATCACGCAATAAGGCCCAATCTTGCACGACGGATGTACCTTGCTTTTCGGATCGACGAACGCCGTAGGATGGATGGACATCGTCAAATGGCAGTTGCTCTCATATCCAGCCCCGGCAGGGGCGAGCCAGCTTAGCCCAGCGCTTCAGCGCTAGGAAAATATCGACGAATGATCAAAGTCCCGGAGGGACGACCCAGACCTTACGCTTCGTCACCCGCAGAATCCGTCGCTCCAGCGCCCGCATTCCGGGGCACCAGCCGGCAAGTGACCGTAGCCTCGGCCGCCACCTTGCCGTCCACATACGCCTTGCCTTCCAGACGAGCCGCCGTCATTCGCCAGGCTCGCACCACCACTTCAATCCGCAACTGATCTCCCGGCACCACCGGACGCCGGAATCGTGCCTTCTCGATCCCTGTAAACACCATCAGCATTTCGTCGCGGTTCGGGACCTCCGTCAGCAGCAGCAGCCCACCCGCCTGCGCGATCGCTTCCACAATCAGCACGCCCGGCATGATCGGCTTCTCCGGAAAGTGTCCCTGAAAAAAAGGCTCGGTGATGGTCACGTTTTTCAACGCGACAATGCTCTTCATCCGCACCAGTTCGATCACCCGGTCGATCAAGAGAAATGGGTAGCGATGGGGCAGGATCTTAATAATATCGCCAATGTCCATCCCCGTTCTCACCGGCTCTGGTTCTTCAGTCGTAATCTGCCTCGTGTCGGTCATGCCATTCCAATCAAGGCGAAGATTATACTGTAGCGCACGATCTTGGAACGACGATACCTCCAGCCGAGAAGCGGCAGCACAGGAAAGCCCGGCACGTTACTGGCGGGAAGGCTCCGCAGTCGTTCCACGAAAGGATCACCTTATGACCACCACGAAATCAAGCGTCATCATCTCTATCCTGCCGATCCTTCTCGGCTCTATCCTCTGGTCGCAGCAAACACCCCCGCCCTCCGCCGTCCCCGCGCTCCCCGCCGACATTCCCTCGACCGCCGACCGCTATTCCTTCATCATGATGGGTAATCTCGCCGGGCAACAAGCCGTCTGGACCGCCTCCGATGGCACGCTCCACGTCTTCTTTCAATTCAACGACCGTGGACGCGGCCCCAAAACCACCAGCATCCTCAAGCTCGATCCGAGTGGCATCCCATTGTCGGAAGTCATCACCGGCAACGATTACCTGAAATCACCTGTCACCGAGAATTATTCGTTCGAAGCCGGTACCGCGCACTGGAAAAACGATGACGAACAAGGCGAAAAGAAAATCTCGGCCCCCGCTTTCTACTCATCCCTGAACGGCGGACCCTCCGAGATCGCTCTGCTCGCGCACGCCGCCCTCCAGAACGGAGGGAAAATCGCCCTGCTCCCTGAAGGCGAGGCTCGCGTCCAGCGCGTGACCGAGCTTGACATCGAATCTGCCGGACACAAAAAACACGTCGCCCTTTACGCCGCCACCGGCCTGGGTTTCGCGCCCGCCTATTTCTGGCTCGAGGGTTCCGACAAGTTCTTCGGTACCGTAGACAATTGGGGCACAATCATCCCCGAAGGCTGGGATTCCGCCGCCCCAACCTTGCTGGCCGTCCAGGATAAAGTCAAAGAGTCCCGCGCCGCCGATCTCGCCGCCAAGCTATCCCATCACCCCGAGGGAATTCTGTTCGACCATGCCAATATCTTTGACGCCGAGTCCGCGAAAATTGTTCTCAACCAGCAAGTCCTCATCTCCGGCAATCGCATTGCCGGCGTTGGACCGTCCTTGCTGATGGCTGGAAAAGGTCCCGCGCCTGAAATCATCGACGCCACCGGCAAAACCCTGCTCCCCGGCCTCTGGGACATGCACGCCCACGTCACCGACAACGACGGCCTCCTCAACTTGGCCGCCGGAGTCACCACCGTCCGCGATCTGGCCAATGACACCGACTCCTTGCTAGCCCGCCGCCAGCGCATCGCCGACGGAAAAGAAATCGGCACCCGCATCGTCCTCGCCGGAATCATCGACGGCCGCGGCCCGTTCCAGGGACCAACCAAAGTCCTGGTCTCAACCGTTGCCGAAGCCCGCGCCGCCGTCGACAACTACAAGCGCCTCGGCTACGTGCAAATCAAGTCTACAGCTCGGTCAAGCCCGAACTCGTAGCCGCCATCGCTGATGAAGCCCACAAAAACGGTCTCCGCGTCAGCGGACACATCCCCGCAGAAATGACCGCCGCCCAATGTGTCAAGCTCGGCTACGACGAAATTCAGCACATCAACTTCCTCGTGCTGAATTTCTTCCCCGACGTCAAAGACACGAATACATCCGTCCGTCTCACCGCGCCTGCCAAGCTCGGAGCCGACCTCGACCTCACCTCGCCCCAGGTGCACTCCTTCATCAAGCTGCTTCAGGATCACCACACCAAGCTCGATCTCACGCTCAGTATCTTCGAAGACATGTACTTGAGCCGCGCTGGACAAATTCCCCGCGGCTTCCAGCCCATCGCCAGCCGCCTGCCCAATGAGGTTCGCCGCGGCCTGCTCTCGAGCGGCCTGACTCCGCCAGCCGGTATGGACGAAACCTACCGAAAGTCTTTCGCCAAAATGTTGGATCTTGCCGGCCTTCTCTATCGCTCCGGAATTCCCATCGAAGCCGGCACCGACTCCATGGCCGGATTCGCCCTGCACCGCGAACTTGAACTCGACGTCCAGGCCGGCATCCCGCCCAACCAGGTTCTGCAAAATGCCACGATGAACGCCGCCCGCATCATGAGCCTGGACAAAGATCTGGGCTCCATAACCCCCGGCAAACTAGCCGACCTGGTCCTGGTCGACGGCAATCCCGCCGCCAACATCAGTGACATCAGAAAGACCGCCTTAGTAGTAAAAGACGGAGTCCTCTATAACCCCGCCGAACTCTACACCGAACTGGGAGTAACGCCATAGGTTCGTGGAAAACTCCTCCTTCGCGAAAAAAAGATAGGCCCCGCCCTAATCTCGCCCGCCCTCAACGCCGATGATTAGCGTAGGGGCCAAGCAAGCGCTCACGTAGGGACAGCCACCCTTGGCTGTCCGGCCGCGCGAAGTTCGGCTAGATGCCACTCGCCCCCGGAGCCGATCCATGTACTCTCCGAATTCGCCCGACGCCCCGCCCACCACCCCCGCTCTACACCGACCCGATCGCCGCCTCCATGCTCGCTATACCGTCCAGGTCCAAATCGAAATGCGCCTGGACGGCGACGACGTCCCCTTGCGCCTCGAAACAACCGACCTCAGTCTCGGTGGCTGCTACGTCCAACTGATGATTCCCATGTCAGTCGGCCGCCGTCTTCATGCCACCCTCTGGCTCGACGACTGTCCCATCGTCATCCGAGGCCTCACTGTCACCCGCCATCCCCAGTTCGGCAATGGCATCATGTTCGTGGATTTTGAAGGTCAGGGAGAAGCCCTGCTGAAACGATACCTCGATGGCATCGCCAAGTAGCCTTCACCTACAAATTAAGAACGAACTCACCAACCCGCATGTCCAGGACAGCACTTCCATCCCACTTGTTACTCTTCAGATTCCCCCCAGGAGACGACGAGAGATGGGACAGGACCCCTGAAGTCAGAGGTTCGGGGTTAGGTTGCAGAGGTAAAAACCTATAAACCACCGGCGGGTTCGCCTCTGTAATCTAACCCCGAACCTCTGACCTTAGTACCTTCCCCATGCGCACAATCGGCAGCGTCAACCCATCCCCCAACGGCGCCTCCACAGCCTCCAACTCCACATACCCCTTCTTCCGATAAAAAGGAACCCCCGTCAGCGTCGCTCCCATCTCCAGCCGCCGGAATCCCGCCGCCCAAGCCGCCGTCTCACAAGCTTCCAGAATCATCCCGCCAATCCCGCGCCGCGCCCAATCCGGATGAACAAAAAATGCCCGAATCTTAGCCGCCTCCGTCGCCGGATCCAGCAACGAATCTTCGCGCCCCGCAACCAGTTCCTTCCAACGATCGCCGCCATACAGAGTCTTCCGCCGGCTCCACCCGCCGCAACCCACCAGCAGCGCCGCTCCCGAGGATTCCGTCTCCTCCGCGGCAAAATAAGTTCCGTCCGCAATCAGTTGCGTGTCGACGCCATACACTGTCCGCAACGCGCTTTCTAATTGCGCCGCCGAATAATCTCCCAACTGCAATCCCCGCACCGAAGCCTCAATCAGCTCCCGGAGCGCCGGAATATCGCGAGCCTCGGCCAACCGAATGCGTATCGTCATAACGATTCCCATTGAATTCGGGACACCACCCTATCCAGCCTTCTTCCCCAGACGCTCCACCATGGCGCGCAATGCAAGTTGCGTCTGAGGATTCCACCAGCCTTCAGTGACGGCGGCGAGTTCCCGCTCAATATTGTCGAAGAGACCGACCAAGTCGGCGCGGGCATTCCAGCGCGTCACTGTCATCGCTTCCGCTGGAAGCGCCAGTACCGCTTCGGACCACTCCAAGGCGCGGCCCACAACGCGCTCGACGGTAACCACTTCGTCCACTAAGCCGATATCTAAAGCCTCCTGTGGCGAGATCAGCAACCCCATAACCGCCAGCCGTTCTGCCTGGCGCGGGCCAACCTGCCGCCGCAGCGCAGACAGAATGATCGGAGGCAAAGTAATCCCCACCTGCACTTCGCTCAGCCCGAGTTTGAAATCTCCTTGTGCCGCCACGCGCCAATCGCAGAACAAAGGCAGGACCGTTCCCCCCGCCGGGGCATGTCCCGTGATGGCAGCAACAATCGGGATCGGCGAACTGGCAAGCGCCTTCAGCAGAGCATAAAGTTCACGCCAAAGCGCGGCGATGGTGGCGCGATCCAAGCCAAGCAGCAAAGGCACATCCAGACCTGCGGAAAACCTGCCCGGCGCACCCGAAAGAACCAAAGCCCGGACGCCGTCGTGTGGGGCAGCTTCGACAGCCTGCCGCAGGGACGCCATCAATTCCAGGTTAAGCGCATTCACCGGGGGACGATTCAGCCGCAGTTCCCGGACTGCTCCGTGGTTGGTGACCAGAATCATGCCGGTAGCTTACAACTTTTTCGTGCAGAGGTGCTCACCTGCGTACGTGCAGCTCTCAGCCGCCCAGTCTGGCATCCTCAATCGCCGAGCCCAATGAATCTCGTTGACTTCGGGTGGCGCAGCGGTTTAGCGCTGCAGTAACTGCGTTGTTTTGAATATGGCTTTAGCCACGGAGGGCACGGCTCTCACTCAGAAACGGTGCATCCTCAATCCCGCCGGGACCAATAAGCCCCAAGCAAAAAGATAGCCGCCAGAAAAACCAGCGCCATCGAACCACCCAGCGAAACGCGGGAGACATAATCAAGATCGGTGGCGTTCGTAGCCACTAGATAAGTCACCTCATCCAGAATCATCCCGCTGCCAACCCCCAGAGCCGCCGGAGCCAGTAACGCCAGCATCCGATTACGAACCCCAAAAGCCATAATGAACGCCGCCGGAAGTTCGATCAGGACCCCAACAAACAGATGATGAACCAGATATCCCCCCGGATAAACATGCTGCACACGCACCAGGTGGAGATAAAGCCGAAGACACAAAACCGTCCCCAACATCGGCAGCAGGATCAGCAGCAGCGTCTGCTTGGGAGTCGGCTTGGACGATGAATCGGACACCAGCCACCGGAACCCTTCCAGTTTGCGGAAAAATTCCAACTTTTCACCCAACGGGAAGCTTCCCAGAGCGCTGAAAAACTCTGGCATCCCAACGAACGGGAAGGGTACGAGTTTACACGTGCCGTTAAGTCGCTGAAAATGTGTCCGCGCTTTAGCGCCCGAGGTGTGCTTCTCGCGCCCGCGACTAGCTTATCCGCAGCCTCCTAAACTAAGCGAAACCGAGTGCGAGCGCAAAACAAAACGGCAAACGGCAATGAGAGAGGAATCTCACTGTCGGCCAGGGAGAATCAGCAGAGTAACAAGTGGAATAAGGTAGCCACCTAGAAGCGCGGATCACCGGATAAGACCAAAATCTAGTCGCGAAAGCACCCCGAGACCCAGCCTCGGAGGGGCGACACGGCGCGCTGGAAAAAGTAGCAAAAATGATTCAAGCCCCGGCGGAGGGACGACCCCCTCGGGCAAGGTCTCGCTTGGGCGGGGCTGCTCGTGGTCCCACTGCCTACCAGCACTTCCCCTCACTTCCCCTTCAGCATCCGCACCACCCGGTCCAAAATTCCGGCGTCCAATACTCGATCACAACCTTGCCGGGATGCCCGCCCACGAAACAATGAGCCTTGTAATAATTACAGTGTAACGATTACTCTAGTGTGCCTCTCTAACCACACCCTACTCCTGAGCATAATCAACAACTTAAGACCAGTCGCCTGCGGCAAGAATTTTGTACACTCTCATCATGCGGCTAAGAAATGTATATAATTGTACGCACAATATCGCCAGTACAAATTGTTCCACGTGAAACACATTTCTGCAACCTCGCAACCTGGCCCCTCACTTCCCCTTCAGCATCCCCACTACCCGATCAAAATCCTCCAGCGTCCCATACTCGATCACAATCTTCCCTCTCCCCTTCCGATCCCGGATCCGCACCCTCATCCCCAGCACCTCCTCCAGCGACCGCTGCGCCGCCTTCACATTCGGATCCACCCACCGCGCCCCGCCTCCCTTATTCGCCTGGCCCTGCCCGATCGGCGCACTCACACCCAGCACCAGATCCTCCAGTTTCGCCACCGACATCTTTTCCTCAATCGCCTTTTGCGCGTACTTCCAGATCTGGACGTTATCCCGTAGCTGCAACAGCGTCCGCGCGTGGCTGTACGTCAACTTTCCCTTCTGGAGCGCCCCGATCACGCCTTCCGGGAGCGCCAGCAGCCGCATGTAATTCGATACCTGCTCTCGCGACACGCCCGCCCGCTTCCCAATCTCCTCCTGCGTAAGCTTGAACTCCTTGCTCAAGTTCGCGAACGCCTCCGCCTGCTCCACACAATTCAGGTCCTGACGCTGCAGGTTTTCCACCAGCGTCATCTCCGCCGCCTGCTGCTCCGAAACGCGCTTCAGGATCACCGGGATCGTCGTCTGCCCCGCCATCCTCGCAGCCCGCAACCGCCGCTCGCCCAGAATCAGGACGAACCGGCCCTCCTTCCTTGGACGCACCATGACGGGCTGCAACACTCCCTGCACTTGGATCGAACTTGCCAGTTCCCTGAGGGATTCCTGATCGAACTCCCGTCGCGTCTGGTATGGATTTTCATCGATCTGATCCAACCCCAGAAAAAACACCGTCTCGCCATCCGGAGACTGCCCCGAAGCCGCCGCCTGCAACGCCTCCAAAGTCCCCGGAACCGCCGCTTCCAGTGGAGCGACGGGCGTCCCCGCGAGCCTGCCCTGAGCGGAGTCGAAGGGTCCACCCTCGACGCCGGAGGAAGGAAGAGAAGAAGGAAGCGACGAGTCGGTTCCCTGAGAACTCGCAGCATCGGGTGCCCCAGCCTTCCGCGCACTTTGCGGAAGGGTGGGAGCCGCCGGCACGACTCGTGGCCCCGGCAACAGAGACTCCAGCCCCCGCCCCAAAGCCCGCCGCTTCTCCACCAACTTCTCGCTAGCCTTCTCCCGCCCGGTCTTCGCGGTAGGATCAACCGCCGCATTCGATGTAGTCATCAACTAATCTCCTGATCTGCCTCTACCCTGTTAAGACTTGTCATCCTGAGCGAAGCGAAGGACCTGTTCTTGCCCGTGCCGCCCCAACTATATATCGATAATTATAAATATTTACGTTTATCGATCTAAGCAGCTTCTCCCGAACCGGTCGCTGCTCGCGCCTGCCGGTCCAGGATCTCCTTGGCCAGCCGTATGTAGCTCTCCGCTCCCCGCGACCGCACGTCATACATCAGGGCCGGCAGCCCGTGGCTGGGAGCCTCGGCCAGCCGAATGTTTCGCGGGATTGTTGTGGTGCAAAGCTTCTCCCCAAAATATCTCTTAAGCTCCTCCGCCACCTGCTGCGCCAGGTTTGTCCGCTCATCGAACATCGTGATCACCACACCATCAACCACCAGTGTAGGATTCAACTCCGCTCGGATCCTCTCGATGGTGTCGAGCAACTCGGACACACCCTCGAGCGCAAAGTATTCCGCCTGCATCGGGATCAGCACCCCATCCGCGGCGACCAGCGCGTTCAAAGTAAGCAGGTCAAGCGCCGGCGGGCAATCGAGCACGATGAAGTGAAAGCGGTCGAGCAAACTGGCTAGCGCATCGCGCACACGATACTCGCGCCGTTCCGCTGCCACCAGCTCAAGGTTCGCTCCGATCAAGTTCTTGTGCGATGGTATCAGCCACAGCTGTTCGAGCGCGGTGAGCTGCAGCGCCTCCTCGGCGGAGGCCACCCCCATAATGACATCGTAGATGCTGATGCGCTCGGGATCTTTCACCAGGCCCAGCCCACTGGTTGAGTTCGACTGCGGATCGCAGTCCACCAGCAGTGTATTGACCTCGGCAGCGGCAAGTGAAGCGGCAAGGTTGATGGCAGTCGTAGTTTTGCCGACGCCACCTTTCTGGTTGGCAACTGCGATGACACGTCCCATGATTTTTATTTTCTGTGTGTTTGCGCGTCAGAATATGCGAACGCGTTCTTGAAATCAATGCCAGGTTTCTGTGCAACCCGTGACGGGGAGTGTTCCACGTGAAACCTAGGCTCCCCTTCCCGGAGGGGAGGCTTCGGAAAAGTGTTCTTCTCGTCCCGCAGTCATTCACCCGAAGCGGCTCGAAGCCGGGCTCTGAAAAAACTAGCCTCTTATCGCAGCTGGTGGACCGCGCTGCGCCCCTGCCGCAGGCGTCCATCACCAGAGATGTGTTTCACGTGAACCACGTCCTGATTTCGTTTCGGGGACAAGATGCGAAGACAAATGAGCTTCATTCTTGGAGAAGTGTTTCACGTGGAACACAATCACTGGCAATGTCTCATAGTGAGATTCTTGTACTATTTACCACTTTATACTATATTTTGTAAGGACAGCATCATAATATCAAAATATTATGCGGGAAAATAACAAATCCATCCCACTTCAGTGGCGTACCCCAATCGACAACACTCTTTCATGTGACTGAGGGACTGGTATTGGTTTGTACCATTTCATCGCGGTTAGGGCAGTCAGGTGGGGGATCTGGGCGATTCCTATTAGTAACGCTAGGCTTGCGTTTGGAGTAAAGAAGGTTACGGCTAGGGGGAGGATGGTATCAAAGCGCTCGACGGCTCGGAGGGTAACGATGTCGGCGCGCGGGAAGTCTTGACGCGCGGCCAGGGTTTCGGCTCGGTCGGTGATTACATTGATGCTGGTCAATGTAAGTGCGCGGGCCACTTCGCGGAGGAAAGCGGCCTTTTTGTTATTTGACTCGATTAGCGTGAGGTGGATGTTTGGGGCCCAGATTTTCAGGGGAAGGGCGGGGAATCCTGCGCCGGAGCCGATGTCGAGGACGCGCGGAGGATTGGAGGGCGCGGGGAGAACTCCCTGCGGCAGCGCTGACAGTGAGGAAACGCAGGGGTCCTTCGACTCCGCCAAGACATCCGCTTCGCGCATGTCTTGGCTACGCTCAGGATGACAAGGCTTTGAAATTGCGGGGAAGAGATGGCGGGCGAGGAAGAAGGACTCGCCGAAGTGGCGGGTTATGATTTCTTCGGGACGGCGAATGGCGGTCAGGTTGATGCGGGCGTTCCAGCGAAGTAATAGATCGATGTATGTCGATACTTGATCGAGTTGGGAGGGTAGTAGCGGTTGATCGAGGAACGGTTCGAGAAGGGCGGCGATGCGGGCGGCATTCATGGAGCGTCGTTCCTATAGGATACGACGGCTGTCTCTAGGCGAGCATTGCAGGTTGCAGCAGTTGGGCAGAATCGGGTTTTGCCACGTAACTGCTTTCGGGACGTTCGATGAAGAAGTTCTGGACACCGAAGCGTTGGCCGTTGCGGCGGAGCGCAACCGCTCGCTGTTTTTCTTACACGCACATTTCAGACACTACCTGGGCTTCGGCATTCACACCACTTTAACAATTGTTTCGTATAGTTTCGCCACATTTGGGGTTGGGCTTTTCGTGGGTTCCGAATCCTGAAAATTACAACGAACACAGGAGATTCATCATGGCCACTGCACCGAATCCTGAAACTACTGGCGACGAGATGGGACTGGTGAACTTGGCCACGCCCAAGCATTCGATTCACGACAAGCTTAACAAAGGTCCGGGAACGATCGGGATGCTGGGCTTTGGAGTGGTGCTGATCATTGGGGTCATTTACGCGGCGTATCACCTGCTCTCGGATCTCTCCAATGTGCATAGCGGATCGATCCTGCCTTACGTTCTGCTGGGTATCGCATTGCTGGTGGCATTGGGGTTTGAATTTGTCAACGGGTTTCACGACACGGCGAATGCCGTGGCTACGGTGATCTACACGCACTCGCTGGAGCCGCATATTGCGGTGGTCTGGTCGGGGTTCTGGAATTTTTTGGGCGTTTTGCTTTCGAGTGGGTTGGTGGCTTTCGGAATCGTCTCTTTGCTGCCGGTCGAACTGATTTTGCAGGTCGGGAGCAAGGCCGGGTTCGCAATGGTTTTCGCGTTACTGGTCGCGGCCATTATTTGGAATCTTGGCACTTGGTATTTTGGCTTGCCGGCTTCCAGTTCGCACACCATGATCGGGTCGATCATTGGAGTGGGCATCGCGAATCAGTTGATGTCTCCGAAAACGGGCACCAGCGGCGTGGATTGGGGGCAAGCCACCAACATCGGGAAGTCGCTGCTGTTGTCGCCGATAGTGGGATTCGTCTGCGCGTTTCTCTTGTTGTGGCTGATGAAGGCGGTGATTAAGAACAAGGCGCTGTACGAGGCTCCGGTGGGAACGGAACCGCCGCCGTTCTGGATTCGGGCGCTGCTGGTGCTGACTTGCACGGGAGTTAGTTTCGCGCATGGATCGAATGACGGACAGAAGGGCATGGGGCTGATCATGCTGATTCTGGTGGGGACTGTGCCCACGGCCTATGCTCTGAACCACGCGATCACTCGGAAAGATTCGGACGACTTCATTGCCGTTTCGCAGCAGGCGGCAGGAATATTGTCGAAGTATGTCAGCCCGGACGCGGTGATCAGCGATGCCCGCGAAGAAGTCACGGATTACATTCGTACCAAGGACTTCACTCCCAACACTATGCTGGCGTTGCGGCAGTTGGTTAGCGATATAGGCAACGAGACGGTGCTGTTTGGGGAACTGGCGAAGGTTCCAAATGAACGGGTGCGAAACTTCCGCAACGATATGTATGTGGCTAGCGAAGCTTTGCGGCTGATGAAGAAGACCGGGAAACCGGCGATGACCGCGATCGATTGGGAAGGCTTAGCCAATTACAAGAAGCACGTGGACAAGTCGACGCGATTTATTCCGAACTGGGTGAAGGTTGCGGTGGCGCTGGCGCTGGGATTGGGCACGATGATCGGATGGAAACGGATCGTGGTTACGGTCGGAGAGAAGATCGGCAAGGATCATCTTACTTATGGTCAGGGGGCGTCGGCGGAGATCGTTGCCATGTTCACGATCGGCGCGGCGGACTGGTTTGGATTGCCGGTAAGTACCACGCACGTGCTGTCGTCGGGCGTCGCGGGCACGATGGCGGCGAATCATTCTGGCTTGCAGTGGTCGACGGTGCGCAACCTGGCTATGGCTTGGGTGCTGACGCTGCCGGCTTCGATGGTGCTGTCGGGGTTTCTGTTCTGGGGGTTCAAGAACGTGTTCTAGTTTGTGTGGGCTCACGTGTGGATTTACCTTCACCAGAACATCACGGTTCTGAGAACGCGGATTGGCAGAGTAAGCTTCGTCGTCTTCATGGGTAGCCCAAGCCTAGCCCCCATTCAAGATGAGTCTCCCGGCGAATCAATGAATCGCGTCGTATGGTAATCAAGATCACTATGCCAGGAAGTTAGTCAGGCACCTGCCGTCGATTTGGTGACTGACTAACACCCCGTCCAACACCTAGGCCGGAGTGGTCTGCGCCTTGGCAGTTGACTGTCCCCGCTTTTTGTCACAAAAGACGGTGACAAAACTCACAGCTTTCTTCCTCCTAGGAGGGTAAGCTGTTGGCTGTAGAATCTCCCTCAACCTCCCCTCAACTGATTGCTTGTACGATCTCTTGCACTCCGTTCGGTAAGAGTGCGCCGACATTAACGGTTCAAACATCGTGATCCCGGCCAACCACCCCCGAAGGGTTGTCCGCAAGGGTCGCTTGAGTTCTGTGGAGGGAATATGAGGCGAGTGGCAGTTATAGTGGGTCTGTTAGCGCTGCTATTGCCAGCGGCAGCCTGGGCGGACGGAATTAATCTAACTAACCAGTTTGGCTCGGTTAACGTCACCAATGCTGGAGTCATATCCAAAGGGTCGGAGCTTATGAGTTACGACGGGATTGTGGCGCCTCACGGAAGGTCCCTGGGCTCGGTCAGCTTCTCGACCGGCGCCTTCACGGGCGCCAGCATCTTTAGCGGCGGAACCTTTTCCAGCGTCGGTTCCACCTTTATCGTGACCAGTGGTGGCGGCCATTATGGCCAACCTCCCAAGGGAACGATCTTCTCTGGCTCTTTCGTTGGACCTATTAGCTGGACGTTGGTCAGCCAGACTGGCAAGTTCATGTACAACTTTACGCTTTCGGGTACGATCTATGGCATGTTGTATACGGGCCGAGACGTAACCGGAAACACAACGCAAAATATTACTCTGTACAAAAACCAATGGAGCCAGGATCACATGGGCTTGATCCGTCTCGGCAATAGTCACCTGAACGTTCCTGAACCGGGCACACTGGGATTGTTGGGCACGGGCTTGATCGCGATGGCCGGAAGCATGCGCCGCAAGCTGTTTGAGCGGTAACTCGAGGTTGTTCCAACTTGCCGGCTAATCCTCGGCTCCCTTCCTGGGGGAGCCTGGCCGGATTCGGTGGGGCGCGGGCAGTTCCTGTCCGCGCCCTTGCCTCACATTTGCCCCCACATTTGATGAGCAAACGCAGGTGGCGTGCGATACTGAAGTTTATGGCTCTGCCGGATTTAACGCCTCGCATCGGGAACGATCCCAAGTCGGTGGTGATTCATTTGACGACTGGGACGGGGATGGAGATCGAGTGGAAGGATGGGCACCGGTCCGTCTATACGTTTGCGTTTTTGCGGGACGCTTGCCCTTGCGCACTTTGCGGGGATGAGCGGTCGAAAACGGGACGCAAGGCGGGCGAGGCGGCGAAGCCGGCGCCGGGGGCTTTGCCTATGTTTAAGCCGGCGATGAAAGCGCTGTCGGCGGAGGCAGTGGGCAAGTATGCGCTGAAGTTTTCGTTCAACGATAAGCACGATCTGGGAATTTTTTCGTGGTTTTATTTGCGGGAGGTTTGTCCCTGCGCGGAGTGCGCGGCGGCGCGGAGGGCGGTGGAATCTGGGTAGTAATAAGTGGGACGCGGTGCCCACTTGGACTTGCAAATTGCTTCCTGCAGGGCTTAATTTGTTCGCGAAGGCGCTCCGAGAGGCTGCAGAGAGAGTAACTCCCTGCGCGGCGTTCTCCCTCAGCGGCTAGAAAACCGACTCTGAAAACAGGCCGGCTATCACAGCGGTGAACCGCTCCACTCCGGCGCTGTGCCACCCAATCAAATTGCTAGTGCAATTTCTCGTACTCCGCTTTCGCTTGCTTCAGAATTGGGAGATTTGGATCGGCGTCTTTCCAGGCAGCAAAGAAATCCTGATAGGCAGACTTGGCTGCGGCGGCGTTGCCTTGCAGGGCTTGGGCGCGCCCCAGTCCCAGATGGGAGAGGGCGTAACTCACGTCCAGAGGATCAGTACCTCTGTGATCGAGAATTTTCTGATACTCGGCCGCCGCTTTTGCGCCGTCTTTCATGCGCAGGTAGGCTTCGCCGCGCAGATAGTTGATCGAGTAACCGGCGGAAGCGGGACCGCTCCCGAATTCATAGGGTGCGGCGATTTCGAGGTGGGCTACGGCTTGTGCCGGCTGGTTGCGCTGCAGGTCGATGGTAGCCTGAGCGAGCGGGACGGCGACTTTGTTGAGCAGGGTATCGGTGGGATTCTGGCGGACCAATTCTTCGGCAATCTTCTGGCTGCGCGCGCTGTCTCCGGTCAGGCCCAGCGCCTCCGCAACAATTGAACGTGTGCCGCGGTCTTGCGAGGCGGCGAGAGCATCGGAAATTTTTTGGCGAGCTTCCGGGAGGTTGCCTAGTTCCGCCTCGCTCGTGGCCTGGTCAGCGAGAATGACTCCCGCGAACTCCTTGTAACCCAGCCGCCGCGAGGCACTCACACTTTGGTCATAGATGGCGCGAGCTGACTGGAGCTTGCCCAATGCGTACTCGCCTCGGCCGTGCATCCAGATCAGGATGGGCTCTTCCGGTCTGCCGGCGACCAATTCGAGTCCGTGGCGCTGAGCGGCTTCATCGCTGCGAATGAAGGCTAGTTCGTAGAGCGTGAAGTTTACCGACCAAGGATGCGAGTTCGCCTTCTCGGCCACGGCCCGGGCTTCGTCGAAGCGATTGAGGCGTTCGTAGGCGTCGGCGCTATTCTGAACGGCGTATCCGTCATTGGGCTGCATGCGCAGGCTCTCGGTGGAAATGGCGAGGGACTTTTCCTGCTGCCCGATGCTTTGGTAGCGCAAAGCGAGATTGTCGCGAGGCGTTGTGTCGCGGGGGTAGGTTTGTACCCACTGCTGGTAAATCTCGATACCCTTTTCGAAATCTCGGGCCGCAATGTCATAGTAATGCGAAGAGATGTAGAACCGTTCGCGTTCGCTGGCTCTCTCCTTCAAGTCGAAGGCCTTGGTGAGATAGCTATCCGCCTGCTCTTGCTGCGTCAGATTGCTGTAGACGGTGCCGAGGGTGGCGTACGCCATGGCGAAGTTGGGGTCGATCTCGACGGCGCGCTTGAGATAGGGAGCGGCTTTCGCATCTTCCCCCCGCAGATGTTCGGACTCTCCAAGACTGAAGGCCTGCAGCGCCTCGAGCGACGAGGTAGTGGCTCGTTCGAGGGGGGTGTCGAACTTCTGCACCGAGCCGATGGACTCGCCGAGCTTGCCGCGCAGGCTGGCGGCAGCCTGGTCGAGCGACTTGAGGATCTGCTCTTTGCTGTTGGCCTCGGTCTCTTCGCGAGCCAAAACGTCACCGGTCTGGGCATTCAGCGCGGAAAGGGTGATGACGTAGTGCGAGCCCAGGCTGGCGATGGAGCCCGCGAGCATGGCCTTGGCACCTTCGCGCATGCAGATCTCGCGGGCGACGTCGTTGCTGATGCGTTCGTCGGGCTTACGGCCCATGAAGCGAAGAGCTTCGCGGACGCGTGATTCCGGTAACAGGTTGAGGTAGGGGGATTGTTCGAGTTGGACGGCGAGCGCCTGCTTCAGGGTTCCGTCGAACACGGGATCGCCGGTAGTGTTGACAAAGTCGGCGAGGACCACGGTGTCTTTTTCGGTTAGGGCGTTGGCGTGGCGGGAGCGGAGGAAAAGGCCTCCGGCGATTAGGGCTGCGATCAGTGCGGCGGCGGCGATGACGGGGATTTTCCTGGATTTTTTCGGGGCGGCCGGAACTGTGGTCGCGGGTGGCACCGCGCCCGACGAACCGACAGCAACGGCCGCAGCGGAGGGGGACGATACTGGCTGCGGCGTCTGCTGGGAGATCGGCTGCGAAGCTGGCTGCGAAATCGGCTGCGCCGGCGACTGAACTGCGGGCCTTGATCCCGAGTCTTGTGCCGCTGCTACGGAACCGGAACTGGCGGCTACCGCTCGGCTGGTGTCGGTGTCGCGTTTTAGTCGCTGCAGGTCGGCGCGGATGTCGGCGGCGTGCTGGTAGCGGAGATTGCGATCTTTTTCCAGCGCTTTGTTGATGATGTCTTCCAGCTTCGGGGGCAAGTCGGGATTCAGGCGGATCGGGGGAGTCGGGGCGCGATCGAGGATCGCCTGGAAGATCAGGGCCGGGGTATCTCCGCGAAACGGGACCATGCCGGTGGCCATTTCATAGAGCACCGCTCCGAAGGAGAAGAGGTCGGTGCGGGAATCGAGTTCCTTTCCTTTGGCCTGCTCGGGAGACATGTAGGCGACGGTGCCGATGGCGGAACCGGCACTGGTCAGGTGCTCCTCGGCTACGGTGGCCTCGACGGTTTCGCCGGAGGGTGACGATGGGCGGGTGGTGTGCGTGACCTTGGCGAGTCCGAAGTCGAGGATCTTGGCATGCTCGCGCTTGGTCACGAAAATATTCGCCGGCTTAATATCGCGATGGACAATGCCCTGCGCGTGCGCCGCGTCGAGCGCATCGGCAATCTCGATGCTCAGCGAAAGCAGTGCATCGAGTTCCATTGGGCGATTGCCGATGATATGTTTCAGCGTCGCGCCGTCGAGGTACTCCATGACGATGTACGCTTTGCCGTCCTGCTCGCCAATGTCGTGGATGGTGCAGATGTTGGGATGGTTGAGGGCCGAGGAGGCTCGGGCCTCGCGGCGGAAGCGTTCGAGCGATTGGCGGTCTCCGGCTACATTTTCAGGGAGAAATTTGAGCGCGACGAAGCGGTCGAGGCGCGTGTCTTCGGCTTTGTAGACGACACCCATACCACCGCCGCCTAATTTTTCGGCGATGCGGTAATGGGAGATGATCTCGCCAACCATTTGTGCTCCTGCGCTGGGCTGAAATCTTACGGTTGGAGATCGGGCAAGTCAACCAACGGGACGCTTCCTCGCGAGAACTCCGTTGCAGCTGCGTTGACGGCTCGTGCGGAGTAGGGGTCCCTTCGGCTTCGCTGGGGCATTCGCTTCGCGAATGGTCCGGCTGCGCTCAGGATGACAAGGGGTTTGTGGTGTGCTCAGGATGACATGTTTTTCACACTTAGTTAATGTGGCAGGTGTTATTTTCGCTGGGATGTGAGGGGACATGGGACTGATTAATGTTCTGTTTGGGCGGCCGTTGGCTTCCTCTGAGGATGAAGGGCAGCGGATTTCTCCGGCTCAAGGGATTCCTACGTTTGGACTGGATGCCTTGAGTTCGGCGGCCTACGGACCGGAGGCGGCTTTGACGATTTTGCTGCCTTTGGGGTTGATGGGAGTCCGGTACATTGTGCCGTTGACTGCTGCGATCATTGGGCTGCTGGTGATTGTGTATTTCAGTTACCGGCAGACGATTGCGGCTTATCCGAATGGCGGGGGATCGTACACGGTTGCCAAGGAGAACCTGGGGAACGGGGCGGGATTGTTGGCGGGCGCGGCTTTGATGATCGATTACCTGCTGAATGTGGCGGTGGGAATCTCGGCGGGGATTGGGGCGTTGGTATCGGCAGTGCCTTCGTTGTTGCCACACACTTTGGCGATGTGTTTGGCGGTGCTGATTATTTTGACGGTGGTCAATCTTCGGGGAGTGAAGGAAGCGGGGACGGCATTTATTGCTCCTACCTATTTGTTTGTGGGAACTCTGGCGGTGGTGATTGTGATTGGGCTTTACAAGGTGGTGGCGTCGGGGGGGCATCCAGTCGCGGTGGTGCCTCCGCCGGAGCAGGCTCCGGCGGCTTTGCAGGCGGTGGGATTGTGGTTGCTGCTTAGGGCGTTTGCTTCGGGATGCACGGCTTTGACGGGCGTCGAGGCGGTTAGTAACGGAGTGCAGGCGTTCCGGAAACCGGTGGTTCCGGCGGCTCGGGCTACGTTGACAGCGATCATCGCGATTCTGATTGTGCTTCTGGGAGGAATTGCTTTGCTGGTGCGGTACTACGGGATTATGGCTACGGATCCGGGAGCTCCAGGGTATCAGAGCGTGCTGTCGATGCTTGCGGCTGCGGTCACGGGCAAGGGGATTTTTTACGATCTGACTATGTTTTCGGTTTTGCTGGTCCTGTGTCTTTCGGCGAATACTTCGTTTGCGGATTTTCCGAGGCTGTGCCGGATGATTGCTAGGGATGATTATCTTCCGCATTCTTTGACGACGCGCGGACGGCGGCTGGTGTTCTCGCAGGGAATCTGGGCGCTGGCGATTTTTGCGGGGCTGTTGCTGATTTTGTTTGGAGGGGTGACCGACCGGTTGATTCCTTTGTTTGCGGTGGGCGCTTTTCTGGCATTCACATTGTCGCAGGCGGGGATGGTGGGGCATTGGCTGCGATCGGAATCAGGGGCGCGGGCCTGGCACAGCATCCTGGTAAATGGGGTTGGAGCTTTGGCTACTGGCATCACCGTGCTGGTGGTGGTGGTCGCCAAGTTTGTCGAAGGGGCTTGGGTGGTGGTGCTGTTGCTGCCGGCGGCGCTGCTGTTTATGGCTCGAGTGCGGCGTCATTATGAACGGGCGAATGAAGAAGTGGCGCTGAAGGGTGGGGTGGTTTTGAATTCGGAAAACCTGGCACCGCCGATTGTGCTGGTTCCGGTGGACCGATGGAATGCGGCTACGGAGAAAGCGCTGCAGTTTGCGATGACGCTGTCTCCGGATGTGCAGGCGGTGCATGTGACGTGCGATGCGGATGAAGATAAGCCGACGTGGGAGTGGGCGGAGAAGCCACCGGCAGGAACCCGGGTTCCGAAGCTGGTGACCTTGCCTTCGCCGTTTCGGCTGGTCGTGCATCCGATTGTGGATTACGTATTGAAGGTGGAGAAGGAGAATCCTGGGCGGACGATCGCAGTGGTGATTGCGTCGATGGTGGAACGGCACTGGTATCACTATTTTCTGCACAATCAGCGCGGACAGATGCTGACGGCGCTGCTGCTGCTGGGTGGAGATGAGCGGATTAACATTATTAATGTGCCTTGGTACTTGAAAGCGTAGGCAGTGGCTGGGCAGCGAATCGGAGTGGGTTAATTTCAAACTCTCCAATTGTCGGGGCGCCACTGCTGGATTGCTTTCTTGATTTCGGGGGCGGCTAATTTTTCGTTCAGGGCTCTCGCGGCTAGCGCGGGCAGTTCGGCATCGGAGGCGAAACGCAGTGCTATCAACTGCGACTCCGTAAATTCCGCTATGCGTGGACGAAGAGCTGGGTCGAGTAGGGTCGCAAGGCGTAATCTTTCTTCCAGACGGATGACGCGGTCCTGCACTTTGATGGGATAAAGGCGGACCTTGAAGATGACGACCGACAACCCGACTGCGGCGACGACCAACAATGCAGAGTGCAGGCCCGGCCGCATGACCAGATGGACGATGGAAGCGAGCAGCAGGAGGGAAAATATGGGCAGGATAAAAAAATGGAAGAGGGGATCATAACGGGTGTGATTGGAGAAATTCTGGGGGGATGATTCGGCCATGGGGATGGTCTCCTTTTGAGGATCGAAATATCATCGCACGTTTGCGGATTGTCTGATTAGGTCTTCGTTGCAAGACTGTATGCCATGAAGGGTAATGGCAGCAGTGGAGAAGCCGAGTTGCGCTCGGCTTGGACGCGTGAAAGCGCCCGTCCCCCCACGAGCCATCCCCACGCGTGCCTTCGAGCTTAGTCGTCGAGGAGGTTGCGGATTTTACGCGCCAAGGTGTCTAAGGGGAATGGTTTTTGCAGGACGGCGGCAGTGCCATCGACCAGTTCGCTACTCCAGGTGGTGTGGTCGGGATAGCCCGACATGAACAGCACCTTCATCCGCGGCCGTGGTTGGGTGAGGCGGCGCGCCAACTCTCGTCCGCCCAGGTTGGGCATTACAACGTCGGTCAGCAATAGGTGGATCGAATTTTGGTAATTGGCCGCAATCTTGAGGGCTTCGTTGCCGTCCACCGCATGTAGGACGGTGTAACCGCTTTTCTGCAGGAACTCGCGGACTAGATCACGGATTCCATCCTGATCTTCCACCAATAGGATGGTTTCGGTCTCGGTTCCACGGGCGACGGGAGCATGCGACATTTTCGTTTTAGAGATGGGCTCTTCTTTGGCTTGGGATTCGGACTTGGCCTCTTCCTCCTGCACCTGGGGGAAATAGATGTCGAAGGTCGTTCCCTTTCCAAACTCGCTGCTGGCAGTGATCCAACCACCAGTTTGTTTGACTACTCCGTAGACGATGGCCAGGCCCAAGCCGGTTCCTTCGCCGGGTTTCTTGGTGGTGAAAAAGGGCTCAAAAATGTGGGCTTGAATCTCGCTGCGCATTCCAACACCAGTGTCGCTGACTGTGAGGACTACATATTTGCCAGGCGGGATTTGGGCATGGCTTCCGGCAAAGGTTTCGTGAAGTTCGACGTTTCTGGTCCCGATGGTCAGCTGGCCGCCCTGGGGCATGGCATCGCGCGCATTGACTGCCAGGTTGAGAATTACCTGCTCCATCTGTCCGGGGTCGGCCTTAACGCGATTGGGTGACGCGGCGGGCAGGATTTTTAGCTCGATGTTGGCGGGGATGAGGCGATCCAACATTTTCGCCACTTCAGTCAGGACGGCATCCAAATCGAGTGCCTTAAGCTGAAGCACTTGCCTGCGACTAAAGGCGAGGAGCTGTTGGGTGAGAGCTGTAGAACGGGTGACCGCGCGTTCGATTTCAATGGCATCCTTGTGCGACGCGGGATCGCTCGGAGCCAGCCGGGCGCGAAGGCGTTCATTGTGAGCCTGGATGACCATTAAAAGGTTGTTGAAGTCGTGGGCCACGCCGCCCGCCAACTGGCCCACGGCTTCCAGTTTCTGGGAGTGGCGGAGCTGTTCCTCCAAACGCTTGTGCTCGGTAATGTCGTAGAGCACACCCTGCATCAAGAGAGCCCGGTCGCCGATCGCCGCGTGCAACATGACGCCCTCGTCGCGGAACCAGAGGACCCTGCCGTCGCGCGCAAACATGCGGTACTCCGCCTGGAACAAATCCTGGGTCTCCTGGAAGCGCTTCTCCGCGGCGAGGGCAATTTCACGGTCCTCGGAGTGGATGTGGTTTAGCCAATTCAACGGATCGGAGAGCCACTCCGACGGCGAGAAACCCAGAATCGACCGGATTTGAGGACTCACATAGTGCCACGGTCCATCGGCACCGAGTTCGGCGACATAGGTGATCGCGGGCAAGCGTTCCACCAGCGTCCGATAGCGATCTTCCGCCGCGCGAAGCTGGGTTTTGTCTCGATCCCGTTCGATGGCGAGAGCGACGAGATGGGTAGCGTGAGCAATGATTTGCAGATGTAGAGCGTCAGGAGTGCGCGGCTCGCGGTAGTAGATGGCAAAGCTCCCAAGGACGCTGCCGTCCTGCGCTGGGATCGGCGTTGACCAGCAGGCTCGCAGACCGTGCCTCAGGGCTATGTCGCGACCGTCTGCCCACAGTGGGTCGGTCGCGATGTCGGAGACGACGACTGGCTGCTTTCTATAAACGGCGGTGCCGCAAGATCCCATGCAAGGCCCGATTTTTAGGCCATCAGTGCCTTGACTGTATTCTTGGGGAAGGCTGGGGGCGGCTCCATGTCGCAAGGTTGTGCCGTCGGCGTCAAGAAGAAGAACGGAGCAGAGCATTCCGCCGTGGTGCTTCTCGATGTCGGCGCACAGAGTATTCAAGATCGCCGGGAGTGGATTCTGGCCCATGATCATGGCCAGTATCCGGTCATCCAGCAGCGACAGAGCTTGAGAGGTACCTGCCTGCTCCTCGGTTACCGCTCTTTGCGCTCCCGTAGACATGACCCGTTGGTATGATTTTCATTGCCTAGGACCGTTGCCTCCAAGTTACCGGGGTAACGGCATCTGATTTTCGATTCGACTCGCGCCCCGGCCTGGGCGGTAGTGGCGGTGGAAACGTGTGCGACTTACGGCGGTATCCACGCGATGGAGTGTTTGGGTGGGGTTGGAATTCGACAGCGAACATTCCAACTTCGTGGAGGCGCTGCTCTATCTTCTATATATGGACGCGGGGCGCGCGCCGATGATTCCGCTCGACATGGAATATGCGGGAGAAGACGGCGTGACGTGGGTATTGCAGTTGCCGATTTGAATCCCTTTAAGACGAACAGTCCGCCACCGTCGTAGGCTCGATGTCAGCCTCAGTTGTAGGCTTATCTCCGGTGCGATAGAAAATTTCGAATTGCTTGGCAGCCTGTCGGTCGCATCGGGGTCTCAAAACGTCATATGCTACATCGCCTTCGTTGCGAATCACTTCTTGCAACGTGAGAGCGTGAGCATACAACTGCTGGGACAAGTGCAACAGCATCTCCCGATCTAGTGCATTAGACGGTCGCTTGCTGGCAACCTTCTCAGCCGTGCGCTCCGCTGGATGCGGGACAACCGTTGCGGCTTTGCCTGGTTCGAGCGATTGATCCGTCACAGTGTCCATAAACGGAGCGCCTGCCGGACATTTGAATTCAACCAATGTGCGGCCACCGGTTCTAGCAAAACGGCGATGGGAGGCCCGAGCCGAGTGCAGAACGGAACGTCGTCGGGATTTCATGCCAGCTCCTTTCCCTGAGTCTTCCCAAGGGGTTGTGACCATCCGGGGATAATTTCAAAATAGCGGTTCCACCGGGAAACAGTCCAACGCATAATTTGCGTTTCTTGCATCCAAAGTCGAGAACCCCACCCTCTACCCGAAGAAGGACTGCCGCTCCACCCTTGGAGGGGCGGCGGACGGGAGAATGCGCCGATTCTGATCCCCGATCTAAATTTCGAATTGCAGCAATCCCGGCAGGAACCCTCATACGTTCAGAACCGGAATCGGCACGGCGCAAATGATTGCGTAGCCATGGATCCGCAGGTTACCGCCGTAAGGGTAGCACTCGGTAACCAGCAAATCCGCCTTCGTTTGCTTCGCCGCTTGGCTCAGCACCTTAGGCACGTCACCATTGCCGATGAATACGTCCGTCTTGATGCCCATGTCTTGCTGAAGCTCTGCGAGATGCTGAGAAGCGTCACCGACCAGCGCTTTTTTCCACTCTGGAACGACGTAACTGCCGCCAGGTCCCCAAAGCTCCACCCCGGCAGTAACGTGGGCGAGTGTAAGACGGGCACCGAATTCGGCGGCCATTTGCGTGGCCCACGACACAGTTTTGTGACTCCGGGGGCCGAAATCGACCGCGCAGAGGACATTGCGGATCGCAAACTCCTGCCCTGGCGATTCTTCCACGTGGGCGCCGGTCCAAACCGGGCACTCGGTCCCGTGTAGTACTTTCGCTGTCACCGAGCCCAGCAGAAACTGGTTGAACGTGTAGCCATGGGACGGCATCATGATCAGGTCGGCTTTTTCCACCTGGGCCGTCTGCAAAATTGCCTGGGCTGGGTTGCCTTTGACCAACACGCGTCGGATAGCAAGGCTTTCAAGCTCCGCCCCGAGAGACGGGTCCAGGTTTTTCTGGGCTCCTTTAACCATCTCAGCGAGCAGATCCCAACCAGCAAGCTTGGGGCCGTCCTCCGGCACACCGGCGGCATGGCTTCGACCTGTCACGACGTGCAGCATCACGATCTCCGAATGGAAATGGTGGGCCAATGTCGCAGCCTGATGAACCACACGCAGCGAGGCGTTCGGGAAGTCAACTGGCAGAAGAATCTTCTTAATATTCAGCATCGCGCATCAGCCGGGAGAGCCGCTTGGAATCGCAGTCGTCGCAGCAGGATTGCCCGTCTATGAGGTCTTCCGACGTAGACTGACGTCAGTCATACGCGAGGAACACCATCGTGAGGAACGCCATAGACGGTAGAAGCCCTCACTTTGCGGCCTGCAGCTGTTGCAGATCGGCGAGCACTTCCTCGCTGTGCCCCTGCGGACTGACCTTGAGGTACACCTTTCTGATTACGTCCGTGGGATCGATCAAGAAGGTGTTGCGGGCGGCAAGAGTCATCCCTTTGTATTCCATGATCGAGCCATATTTTTCGACGACCGCGTGGTTGGAATCCGCGAGCAGCTTGAAGTTCAAGCCTTCTTTGGTGCAGAAGCTCTTATGAGAACCCACGTCGTCCACGCTGACGCCTACTATCACGGCATTCTTCTGCGTGTATTTATCGATGTCGCGTTGGAAATTGTGAGCTTCGATCGTACAACCCGACGTGAAGTCCTTGGGATAGAAGTAAAGCACAACCCACTTGCCCTTGAACTGATCAAGCGACACTTGCGCTCCTTCCTGGTTGGGCAGGCTGAAAACGGGGGCTGGACTGCCCACGGCCGGCGGCTGAGGCTGATCTGCGGCAACCGCAAAAACTGTGGTCAGGACCAGGGTCACGAAAAGTACCGAGAAAACCTTCATAACGCTCCTTTCAAACCATGGTTAAGAATAAATCATCACCTCAGATGTTGACCAAACCCCTCAGTAGCTGAAAACGCTGATGTGGATATTCAGCTCCGGATCAGGGCGGGTTTTGTAGATTTCCTGGACCAATCGTAGGCGGCACTCTGGTCAATTCGACGGCACGCGCCGAGTGAGAGTGGCGCTCTCGCCAGTCAGAATCGGTTACCATGTGCGGATGCGCGGCGTATTTGGTTACATATGGCTGGCAGCCCACTTGCTGTGTGCTTCCGGACTGTTCGGAGCCACCGTGCCGGTTTCGATTACCGACCGTTCGACCGGCATCGGGGCCACGGTCGAGCCAGATGGCCGGTACGTCATATCGACTAGCATTGTCTCGACGCGCATTGCCGGTTGGAAATTCAGCGGAAACCTGGGCCAGCCGCCTACGGCAATTGTCATTCAAGAAGGCAGAGATAACGTAGCTGCGTACCAGGAGATCATTGTCGATTTTGTACAAAACGAGTCGAAACTGGCTAGCATTCGCGTCTACTCCGGGATCCCAGTCGTGCTGTTTAACATTAAGTATCTGCAGGCGACAAGCAACACCACTGCGTTCCCAAAGCTAACCTCCTATCCTGAGACCCCCTATCACGTCAGCTATAGTGGTCAGTTTGGCAAGTACAGCTTTAACGAGTTCGGCGTTGATAGCCCGTGGGTATTCTTCGATGGCGACCGTAACACGTTTATCCTCTCGCCGGCTTCCGATTTCCTGATTTCTGCGACTACCCGATCCTCATCGCGAGAGATAGTCAGCGGGATCGATTCCAGAATCGCAACCTTGCCTGAAGGATTTACGCATAGCACGATCCTCGTAGTGGAAAAAGGAATCAATCAGGCATTCGAGACCTGGGGAAGCGCGTTGGCTAGACTACAAGGCAAGGCGCGGGCCGCCAATGATGCCGAGCCGATTCTCGCCAAGCTTGGCTACTGGACCGATAACGGCGCGACTTACTACTACAAGTACGAACCCTCGCTAGGATATGAAAAGACACTGCTGGCGATTCGCGACGAGTTTCTCAAAAAAGGTGTCCCGCTCGGTTACATGCAGCTCGATAGCTGGTTTTACCCGAAAGGTGCGAACGCAGATTGGAAGAAATTTGATGGAATTTTCGAATATGTCGCCGATAAGGACCTCTTCCCGGATGGCCTGAAAGCTTTCCAGCAGCAGTTGGGCTTGCCGCTGGTCACGCATTCTCGTTGGATTGATCCGAAGAGTCCTTACCGCAGCCGTTATCGGGTGTCCGGCAACGTGGTCGTGGATCCCCGTTACTGGGAAACTGTGGCGAGCTATCTCGATGATGCCCACGTCCTTACTTACGAGCAGGACTGGCTTGATGAACGCGCACAAGCGGCCTTCAATCTGCACGATCCGGCCGCGTTCATGGATGAAATGGCGCAGGCACTCCAGGGACAGAAGCTCACAATTCAGTACTGCATGCCTTTGCCGCGCCACTACCTGCAAAGCACCAAGTACGAGAATGTAACCACGATTCGCACAAGTGGCGACCGCTTTGGCCGAGACAAATGGGATGAGTTCCTCTACGGCTCGCGGTTGGCAAGCTCTCTCGGTGTGTGGCCCTGGTCCGATGTATTTATGAGCGATGAGTTGGACAATTTGCTGCTCTCGACGCTCTCCACTGGTCCGGTCGGCCTGGGCGACCGGATTGGCTCGGTAAATCGCGAGAACCTGCTGCGTGCTGTCCGGGCCGACGGAGTAATCGTTAAGCCCGATGTGTCGCTTGTGCCCACCGATCAAGCCTTCGTTGAAGATGCACAGAAACTGAAGCGGCCCATGCTCGCCTCTGCATACACCGATTTCGGGACTCTGAACGCCTTCTACGTCTTGGCTTACGCACGCGGCTCCCAAAAAACAGTCTCTTTCACGCCCGCATCGCTTAGCCTGCATACGCGCGTTTACGTATTCGACTATTTTTCTCGTCAGGGAACAGTTTTGGATCCGGATAAGACCTTCACGGACTCGCTGGAAAGGGGATACGCGTACTTCATCGTGGTTCCGCTCGGCCGATCCGGGATCGCTTTTCTGGGTGACCGTGAACAGCTGGTTTCGCTCGGCAGGCAACGCATCAGCCAACTATCGGACAACGGAAAGGTGCGGGTGACGATTCAATTCGTGCACGGCGAGAATTCCCGAACCGTACAGGGGTATTCCCCGACTGCCCCGGTGATCACCCCAATCAAAGGCAAAACAGGCACGCCAATGTATGATTCCGCCGCACACCTGTTCACCGTATCGGTCTTACCGGATTCGAAGGGGACGGCGGAACTGGAAATCAGGTCACCGCAAGGTGAGAATGCCCACGTGGAGCGACTGGAGGGGTCGCGACACACAGTGGCTACTGCGACCGCTCAATGGTGATGCACGTCATGTACGGTCGCCTCTCCCTCGCGCCAGCAGGAAGCCTCCACGTCGGGCCCACCACTGCAGCAGCAGGTGGGTGGGAAAGTACACGACCAGCGGGACCACGACTAGGTATCCCAGCAGGTAAAGCAGGCCGGGCATAGCGTGTTGCTCGCGGAAGAACGGGCCACGGGCCCAGTTCACGTCGAACTGGGGACGCCAGAAATAATTGATGGGAACCACCACCCATGCGGTCAGCGTCTGGTAGACCCAGCCTCGGCGGTCGTAACCCAGTCGCCTGATGGCCCACAACAGCAGCGGAGGACTGACGACGTGAAACAAGCTGAGCAGGCGAATGAACAAAGGCACGTTGGGATCGAACATGTATTCCGTGCCGCCGATGATGTGCGAGCCGGTGCTCAAAGCCCCGCCCAAGTCGATGGCGTAGAGGGTCTGGAACAGCAGCAGTCCGGTCGCCTGCCAGGAAAAAATCCGAGGGCTCTCCAGCCATAGGGCGAGCACGAGAAAGAGGTTTCCCAGATCGCAGAAGAACAGGAAGTTTTGCAGGCCGTATTGCTTCCAGTACAGCGGAACCCAGGCGATCACCCAGACGGTCCAGCCGATCTTGAGCCAGAGGGGCACCCTCATGGCCGCCATTGTAGTCGGTGCCGGGGGTAGCCCGGCTCGCCTCTGTTCCAGAGACTAGCCGCTCCGCCGTACTTGTCAACACCGTTGAAAAACAACTTGACCAAGGTGTGAAATGCTCTGCTAGCCTATCCTTATGCCGCAGTCCGTTAAAGAGCGCGTTGGAAAGCTGCGCGAAGAGATCGCAGAAATCAGTGAAGCAAACCGCCTGTACCTGCAAGGTGGCAAAAAGATGATCGGAGCTTCCGACCAGGAACGTCGACTGCAGAGATTGCAGGAAATCATGGACGAACTCATGTCCTTGACGGACTGGAAGAAAACCTGACCCGACGTCTTATAGGGGATCGCTTTAGCGGCGCCGCTTGGACGTTCATTGAGAGCCCTTTTAGGTCTGGCATCTTGGACCTTCAGTCCGAGGCTTGAACCTCCATTGTGTCGGTAATCCACAGTTGCGCTGGAGCGCCCTTCGTAGTGCGAGTGGCAGTCGCCCGAAAGCTGCCGGAAGTGGTTTCGACATCGTAAATATATGGAGGGCGTTCGCCTTTGATGGTGATGTAGTTGCCTGCAATCAGCTCATCCAGCGAAGCATACTTCCCTTGCGACGCCTGATATACGCGCTCGGCATCAGCAATGCCGATCAGGTCGTTTTTCACGCCCACGATGGTGGCAACTTCTTCAGGATTGCCGCTCCCAGCACCCGGAGTCAGGGTCTTGATCTGCACGGAGTAGATGTACATACCGATCGCCATCGTTATGATCGTGCCCAAAAACCCAAGAACGCGTCCCATAATTTGCTCCGCAAGAAGCTATCTCGCAAATGGTTTTGGGAAGGGCATGGCTTCGGCCGTGCCGCCCAGAGCCAATAAAGACGCGGGCTTTAGCCGCCTGAGAGTCCCGGCAGCTTACCCCGCAAGTGCCATTGCACCCGGAAAACGAGACCGTAGCAAGTAACGAGAGTGCAAGTGCCAGGGATGATGATATGGGGGGGTTCCAGGAAGGTTTCCGGTAATCGCAAATCGGCTTTTCGGAATGGCGACCCCGGAGGGAGTCGAACCCCCAACCCTCAGATCCGAAGTCTGATGCTCTATCCAATTGAGCTACGGGGCCGTCCGCCGGTAGTGACATCCGCTCACCGGCGCTCTCGATTCTACACTGCAGTTCGCCCCGAATCATCCCTCGCCTACGGAAATCTGCCTGGCGTTGTAACATCAAAACGCATGTCCTTTGCGGCCAATCTCGTGCCCAATCCCGTGACCCACACCAGTTCGCGCCTGCTCGAGTTCGAGACGCTGCGCGAGTTGCTCGCCGGCTACTCCTCGTCGCCTTTGGGACAACGCCGCATCGCGGAACTTCTGCCTTCGCTCAATCGCGCGTGGATTGAAACCCAGCAGCAGCTCACGACCGAAATCCGCGAGTATCGTCGTGTCGGCGGACGCTTTGAATTCGCCGGCCTGCCCGAAGTCAAAAAGCTGATCGAGAAATCCCGCATTGCCGGGGCCGCTCTCGAAACCGGCGAGATCCGCGACGTTGTCCTTATTGCCGACCGGGCCGCAGAGTGGCGCGAAATCGTGCGTCAGCCTCCGGCCGCCATGCGCTGCGATTGGGGCGCCGTGGCTGCGCTTTCCAACAGCATTCAAGACTTCACCGGCTTCCTGCGCGCGTTCCACAACAAGATTCTGCCCGACGGCACGCTCGACGATCGCGCTTCCCCTGAACTCAGCCGCATTCGCCGCGAGATCGAGAAGCAGAAGCGCCAGATCCAGGACTCGCTGCGCGGCTACCTGCGGAAACTCGCCGAAGGCGGCACCGTGCAGGACGAACTGATCACCATCCGCGGCGAGCGTTTCGTTATCCCAGTCAAAGTTGAGCAGAAACGACGCGTACAGGGCGTCGTGCACGGCGCCAGTTCCAGCGGACAGACGGTCTTCATCGAGCCGCTCGAAACCATCGAGCAGAACAACGAACTGGTCCGCCTGCTCGATGAGGAACAAGCCGAGGTTCATCGCGTCCTCCTGGAGATGACACGCCAAATCGGCGAAAACGCGGATGCGATTCTGGCCGCAGCCGACATCCTGGCCGAACTGGAACTCCAGTTCGCCAAAGCCCGCTTCGCCGAAGACTACAACTGTGTAGCCGTAAGCTTTTCTGGGGACGAGAGCTCGTGTGAGGATGGGCGACCTCTTCAGTCCATGACGAGCGAAGCTCGCCTGCTTCTTCACCGCGCTCGTCATCCACTCCTCGAACGCAATCTGAAACTCAAGAACGGGAAGATTGTCCCCGTTACCATCGAACTTGAAGGCGAACGCCGCCAGCTCGTCATCACCGGTCCCAACACCGGGGGCAAGACTGTCACCCTGAAAACGCTCGGCCTGCTCGCTCTGATGGCGCAGTCTGGCATTCCAGTTCCCGCGGACCGCGCCGACATGCCGGTTTTCGACGCCATTCTGGCCGATATCGGCGACTATCAATCGATCGAGCAGAATCTCTCGACCTTTTCGGCGCATGTCACGAATATCGATTCCATCTCTCGCACTGCGACTGCGAATTCGCTGGTGCTGCTTGACGAACTTGGCTCTGCTACCGATCCCGAAGAGGGCGCTGCGTTGGCCGTTGCCATCGCCGAGCATTTCCGCAAAGTCGGATGCATGATCGTGATCTCAACCCACCATACTTCGCTCAAAGTCTATGGCGCGAATACAGCGGGAGTGATCAATGCCTCGGTCGGCTTTGACGAGGCCACTTTACAGCCGACTTATGAACTGAAGATCGGCGTTCCTGGTGCATCTGCTGGCATCAACATCGCGCAACGACTCGGACTGAATCCGGCAATCATCGCTTCGGCTCGCTCGCGTCTGGGTTCGCAAACTCAGGATGTCGCGCGTTTTCTCGACCGCCTGCATGCCGACCTTCGCGATCTTGAAAATGAGCGCTCTCGGATGCAAGCGCGCGAACAGGAACTGGAGCGGGAGAGGTCGCTCCTCGCCAGCGAGGGGCGCAAAGAACAGCAGGCCAAAATCCGCGCGATGGAGACGAAGCTTGAAGCTCTGTTCCGCGACTTTGAATACCACGCGCGAGAGACCGTGAATGCGGTGCAGGAACGCGCTGCCGCGCAGAAATTATCGAAAGACGCCGAACGTCGCATCGCCAGAATGCGTCGCGAATTTCGCGAGCAGTTCGATGCGACGGTGGTCGCGCACGCGACCGGCGCCGATCGCGGAGACCCGAATGCCCAGCCCAGCATGATCAAGCACGTTTCCGAGGGCGACACGGTCAAGCTCAAATCAATGGGCCGCGCTGCCGTCGTCAAAAAGAAAATTGGCGAGAATCATTTCGATGTCGAAATCGGCTCGATGAAGATGCGCATCGCCCGCGAAGATATTGCTGAGGTGCTGACGCGCGCTTCCGAGTCGCCGGTGCAGGCCGCTCGCGCCCGCGGCATCAGCGTTTCGCTGCAAAACGAAACCAGCGGTCTCAACATGCCCACCGAAATTAACGTCATCGGCCGCACCGTGGACGAAGCCACCAGCGAAGTCGAAAAATTTGTCGACCGCGCGTTTCTGGCCGGCATGCCTCGGGTGCGGATCGTGCACGGGAGCGGCATGGGGATTCTGCGCAAAGCTCTGCGGCAGTATCTGCAGAAGCATCCGCATGTAGAATCGGTTGCGGAACCCCCTGCAAACGAGGGCGGCGGCGGAGCCACGGTGGTGGAGTTACGGGTCTAGCGGATCGCAGCTCAGGGGCATGGATGCAGAGCGGGTCGGCGCGAAAACTTGCCCGCAGATGGCAGGTTAATGAGAGCCAACATTCTCAGTTAGTGAAACCGCATTTTTACATCAACTATCGAGATGCCGTTGTGTAAGTAATCGTTTGGGACGAGCACGAAGGATAACCGCTTCTAGCCACTGCGGAAGATTGAAGCCCTCCCTTTGGCGCGACAAAAAATCTTAATGCAGCCACCCGTCGCGCAGCAGGTAGTATTCGTTGACTGGGCGGTCGTCCTCCATGGCGGGCGCATCCCTATTCATGGCGACCAGCCAGTCAATCGGAATTTCCTTCTCCAGGACCGCCGCAAACTGCTGTTCAGCCGTTGGGAACGGTCCCCATTCCACCAGGTCGGCAGCTGCACTCGCCGGCATGCGTCTTGCCAAGTCAGCGGCGGACCGATCCGGGATCGGTTGGCGGCTGGCAAGGTAGTGCAGACCCTTGGCGTCGACTGAACGAAAAACCCGAACGTAGGGGAACGATTCCTTCAGCGCGAGCGCGATGGCGGCGGTCGTCATCGAATCTGCACCGGGAAACCATTGCTGCAGGATGCCGTCCGGCCGCAAGCGTTTCTGGGCGGCGGAATAGAACTCGCGCGAATACAGCAGACTTGTGCCGGCTGCTTGAATGGGCGGGGGCGGATCGATGACGATCACATCGTACTGTCCATTCGTGCGCTCCAGAAAACGCCGGCCATCATCAGCTACGACGTGTGAGCGCGGCGACTTCAGCAGCTCCGGGCCGTCCGGGTGGAAGTACCAGAAAAGTGCGGGAACGCTGGGAACCAGATCCACCACCGTGGAGTCGATCCCCCAGGACAACATTGTACGATGCGTGGTGCCCATGCCGAAGCAGATGACCAGGGCATTCCGGGGCGGACGATCCAGGAACGCCAGGGGCATGGAGGCCATCATTTTGGTGGCGGGAGTAAGTTCGGTCATATTCACGCCGTTAACGAAAAGCCCCTTTTTCGCTCCCTCGCCAGTTGCGAGCACGGTGGCCGTGCTGTCCCGGCGTACCTGCTCCTTCGGAAAAGAATGGAGATAACTCCGCGTCATTAGAATTAAACTCAACGACGCAAGTAAAATCATCGCAGACGTGATTGCCCGCTGCGCCGTGAGCCGAGGCGTCGGTCCCGTCTGTCCAAACAAGATGAACGATAAAGCAACCAGCAGCCAAGGCAGCGCAAGTATCACCAGTGCGAAGCGCTCATCAAAATGCGGCAACAAGATAAAACCCGCGAGCAGCGGGCCCAGAACACAGCCGGCAACATTCACCGCGTAACCGACTCCGGCTCGGTTGGGGTCGCCTTCCGAGAAACGGTCGACTAGCCGCGGAGTCAGAAATCCCAGGAGTCCGCTGAACGCCGCGATGCCCAGCGGTACGCGCAGCCACGCGGGTATGTCGAGGCGTGGGTCGGCGGTCAGCAATGGAGTTAGAGAAACCAGCCAGACGAACAGCCATATCAAGGATCCCTGGTGGCGGTGCCGCCGGCTCCAGACCCGGTAGATGCTGGATCCAATGAATGTCGCTGCCAGGTAAACCGCCAGGATGGTTGCGAAAGAATAGACGAAGGTCCCGATATAGATGGTGTACTGCCGCGTCCAGACCACCTCCATCCCCATGCTGGTGAGTCCGGTGGCGAACAGTAACCAGAGCGTCCTGCTTCCCAACATCTCACGCCAGGCGGGGGCGGCCTTGGCAGCGTCATCCCGTTCGTGGTTGCTGCCTGCTTGCGGCATCTGCTTGCGGGCCAGAGCGAAGGCAGCGCCGCAGATCGCAAGATTGAGCAACATTCCAACCCGCAGCGTGCCACTGAAACCCAAAACCTCGATCAACAACAAGGGAATCAGAGCTCCCGCCACGGCTCCGAGCACATTCGCGAGATAAAAAAAGCTGAATGAGCGTCGCGACTCAAGACCCGTCTCACTACGGAGGGCAAACATGCCCAGCGGAATCGTAGCCCCCATGCAAGCGCACCACGGAATCAGACTGCATGCCGCCCATACTCCAGCAGCAACGTAGTAGCCAGATGAAGACAGCGACAGCCCGCTACCCACGTGCTCCAGCACGAGGCGGCCAACCATGAATTCCGCTGGCACAACGACGGCGGAACAGCCAATGAACAACTCGGCGATGGCGTAAACCTGCAAAGGCGGAGACGTGAGGCGCCGGGCATACTTGCGCACAAAGTGCCCCGCTGTCCATGAGCCCAGCCCCAATCCTGCCATGAAACTCGAGAGCACGATCGACACCATAGCCGTGGTGACCCCGAATTGCGCCATGGCGAGGCGAAGCCAGATCAGCTCGTAGAGAATGCTGCAAAATCCGGAAACAAAGAAGAAGGAGAAATACCACCTGCGGCCGCGGTTTGCGACTGCTGATTCTTCCGCTCGTTCCGCCCCAGCCTCTGGGGGAGGAATTCTTACTTGGGCCGGCATTGCTCCAGTGCTCATGGGTGACTCATTTTGTATCAGGATTTTTGACCACGCGGTTTCGAAGCGTTTCGGGGCAGTCCCGAAAAGAATTGCTCGCTCAAGTGTGACAGACAGTTACAGTGTGCAGGTAGAGACCACTTGCCGTCATGGTAACGAAAGTCATCGGAGGCCAGGCCGGGGGCGCGCTAGCGTCGGTGGGGCCGAGGTAAAGCGATTGGCAGGCGGGGCTCGTCTAGACTCACCAAAACTATTTGCTTTTTATTCGCCCTGTGACATACTGCGGCGCAGGCAGTGACGAGCTTCGCTCGGCTGGACGGACGAATGCGTCCCTCCCTGCGTGTTTTGTGGAAGGGCGCAGGGGCTCGGCCGCCAGGAAAATTTATTTTTGGACTCATTTTCCTGCGGTGCTCCTCATACGTCCACAGGCGGAAAAGGTTTACGATGCAGCAACACACTCACCTCAACATCGTGGCGACTCTGGAAACCACCATCGGCCGTTTGCCGGCGAATATTGATGCCGAGCGTTCCATCCTGGGCGCTGTGCTGCTTGACAATCACGCCTTCAACGATGCCGCCGAGCACCTCAAGCCGGAAGATTTTTCCATTGACTCGCACCGGCGCATTTATTCGCGCATGATGGATCTAGCCGAATCTTCTCGGCCTATTGACATCATTACGCTGGTCGAAGAACTTGAGCAGAAGAAGGACCTGCAGGCAGTCGGCGATGTCGGGTATATCTCCGGGCTGCTTGACGGCGTACCTGACCGGCCTTCCATCGAGCATTACGTTCGAATCGTTCGCGACAAGGCGATTCTGCGCGGGCTGATCAGCGTGTCCAATGCCGCCATTGCAAAGGCTAGCGAGCAGGCCGAGCCTGCCGACGAAATCCTCAACGACGCCGAAGCCGCCGTTTTCCAGCTTTCCGAGAAGCGCATTGGCAAGGGGTTTCAGGGGATCAAGGAAATTGTCCGCAACTCTTTTGGATCGGTCGACGCGCTGCTACAACGTGGACAGCGCATCACCGGGCTGGCCACGCATTACACCGAACTTGATGAGTTGACCAGCGGGTTGCAGAAATCCGATCTGGTGATTCTTGCCGCCCGGCCCTCCATGGGCAAAACTTCGTTTGCCATGAACATCGCCGAGAACGCCGCCATCGATGACGGCAAAGTCGTTGGCATCTTTTCGCTGGAAATGTCTAGCGAGGCTTTGTTGCAGCGCCTGCTCTGTTCGCGCGCCATTGTCGACGCGCACAAGATGCGCACCGGCTCGCTCTGGGGCGACGATATGAAGAAAATCGTCCGCGCCATGGAGGAGCTCTCCAACGCCCTCCTGTTTATCGACGATACACCGGGCATTTCCCTTAGCGAGATGCGTGCCAAGGCGCGCCGCCTGAAACAATCCCAGGGACGCCTTGACCTGCTGGTTGTCGACTACTTGCAGCTTATGTCCGGAGGCAGCAAGCGCTTCGAGAATCGGACGCAGGAAGTGTCTTCCATCTCGCGCGGACTGAAAGCCATCGCCAAAGAACTCGGCGTCCCGGTGGTCGCCTTGTCGCAGCTTAGCCGCGCTCCCGAAAGCCGGGGCGGGGACCATCGGCCGCAACTCTCCGATCTGCGCGAATCCGGGTCGATTGAGCAGGACGCTGACGTGGTCATGTTCATCTTCCGCGAAGAGATCTACAAGCAGGACGATCCGGATCTAAAGGGCCGCGCCGAGATCATCATTGCCAAGCAGCGCAACGGCCCTATCGGCAAGTTCAATCTCGCGTTTTTGCACAATTCCACGCGCTTCGCGAACCTGATGGAAGGCAATAGCGAACCCGGCGAATAGGCCTCGAATTAGGCACCGAATTGAGTAACCCCGAAAGACTACCAGGGACAGCAGAAATTCGACCCTGAGACACCTGTACCCCTGTGGAAAAGTTTGTGGATGATAAGGCCTGCCCTCGGAATCTTGCGGCACCGACCGGTTGGCGGGGGGATTGTTGTGCGGCGCGCGTCTTCCTAAAGCTATGTTTTTAAGTTGGTTAACGATCGTTAGGATTTTGATCGGCGGAACCGCTTGCGAATCAGCACTTTTGTCACAAAATATGAGATTTGCACATAAGCCAAAAGGCTGTAGCCCGCATCAACAGTGGCTGACACGCGGGTAAACCGTCCCGACAGGCCTGCCCGGGTGCGAAAAAACTGGGGTTTGCAACGGGCGCGCTCGTCGGGAAGCAGTGGGGAAAGCGGCGGTTTAGGTCACATCCAGCCGTGACGTGCCTCATGGCGCTGGTGCTTCGAAAAACATACCCTTTTGCAGAAAGGAGGAGACTGGATGTCCTCCTGGTCTGAGTCAGCGTGGTGCCGGAGAGCGCTGGCGTTTTGTTACCTCCAACCCGGTATACGCGAGTTGTTTTTCACCTCTTTAGTGGTCATCGGTTTTTTGATTCGGACCGCAGAGCCTCTTATGCCTTCTAACCTTTTCTCTTGGAGAACCCTCTATGCTGCATCTCGATACTGGTAATACCGGCTTCATGATTCTATGCACCAGCCTGGTCATGCTGATGACACCCGGTCTCGCATTTTTTTATGGCGGCCTGGTGGGGCGCAAGAACGTGCTCGCCATCATGATTCAGAGCTTTGTCTCGATGGGCTGGACGACGGTGATCTGGTATTTGTACGGCTACTCGCTGTGTTTCAGCGGCGACTGGCACGGGGTCATCGGCAACTTTCACAATGCATTCCTGCGCGGCGTCGATCTGACTACAGCTTCGCCGAATAACACGATTCCGATGTTTGTGTTCATTGCGTATCAGATGATGTTCGCCATTATCACTCCCGCGCTCATTTCGGGCGCGTTCACCAACCGGGTCACCTTCAAGGCGTACATGTTGTTCTTGACCGGGTGGTTGACGTTTGTATATTTCCCGTTTGTGCACATGGTCTGGGGCGGAGGCTTTTTGCAGAAATGGGGCGTGCTGGACTTCGCCGGCGGCATCGTGGTGCACAACATCGCGGGCGTCGCCGCTCTAGCTTCCGTGCTGTATGTGGGGAAGCGCCACACCGCGGATCGCGGCCCGCACAGCATCCCGCTGGTTGCCCTGGGGACCGGCCTGCTGTGGTTTGGGTGGTACGGCTTTAATGCCGGCAGTGAGATGCGCGTCGATTCAGTGACTGCGACCGCATTTCTCAACACCGATCTGGCAGCCTCGTTTGCGGCTGTCGCCTGGCTGTTTGTGGCTTGGCTCAACGAAAAAAAACCTAAGCTCCTGGGCTTGCTCACTGGAGCCGTTGCTGGACTGGCGACCGTCACTCCCGCTGCTGGATATGTTTCTCCCACTACCGCGGTCATCATCGGCATAGTTTCTGGAGTCGTTTGCTACTACGCGGTTGAGATGAAAAACAAACTGCAGTGGGACGATGCGCTGGATGTTTGGGGAGTCCACGGCGTAGGAGGCTTTCTGGGCATCGTGATGCTGGGAATCTTCGCCAACAAGCAATTTAATCCCGCCGGAGCGAACGGACTGCTCTATGGCGATCCAACGTTCCTGCTGAAACAAGTCGTGGCCGTGACTTTCGCGTCGGTATGGGCCTTCGTGTTTACCTACGCGATGTTACGAATCATCGATATGTTCACGCCCGTGAAAGTCGACGAATTGAGCGAGGCGTTGGGCCTCGATGAATCCATCCACGGCGAACATGCCTACGAGGAGGCTCCCGAGCACGATCTCTTCCATGCCGGGATACGCTAGGGAAGTTTGATTAGGTGGCTTCGAAAGGGCATGGCTTCAGCGGAAAGCCATGCCCTCAGAACCCGCCGCACAAGCAGCGTTTACGCGGTTTAAGTCATCACTGTTTCAGCGACTCCATATCGATAACGAAACGATACTTCACGTCGCTTCTTAGCAAACGTTCGAACGCTTCATTGATCTGCTGCATTCGGATCAGCTCGATGTCGGCGGTAAGGCCATGTTCGGCGCAGAAATCAAGCATCTCCTGCGTCTCCCTTATGCCACCGATGATGGAGCCGGCGAGCTGTCGACGCTTGAAAAGCAGGCCGAAGCCTTTAACCGGCGACGGGGTTGGGGGCGCTCCCACGAGGGTTAGCGTCCCGTCCCGCTTCAGCAAGTCGATGTAGGCATTCAAGTCGTGCTCGGCGGACACGGTGTCGAGGATGAAATCGAAGCTGGCGAGATGTTTCTGCATCTCGGCTTCATTCTTCGAGATCACCACTTCGTGGGCGCCGAGTCGCAGCGCGTCCTCGGTCTTGTTGAGAGAAGTCGTAAATAATACGACGTTGGCGCCGAAGGCATGGGCGAATTTCAGCCCCATGTGACCCAAGCCGCCCAGTCCCACAATGCCCACCTTCTGCCCCTTTTTCACATGCCAGTGACGCAGCGGCGAATAGGTCGTGATGCCCGCACAGAGCAAAGGCGCAGTGGCAGCAAGATTGAGCTGCTTAGGGACCTTCAGCGCAAATGCCTCGGTGACCACAACGCTCTCGGAGTAGCCGCCGTATGTGACACCTCCAATCTGCTTATCTTCCGAGTTGTAGGTGAAGGTCGCGACGTTCTCGCAAAACTGCTCCTCTCCTGCGCGGCAACTGGGGCACACGCCACAGGAATCGACCATGCAGCCTACCGCCGCAATATCGCCTTCTTTGAATTTCTTTACCGCGCTGCCGGCTTTTACGACACGGCCAACGATTTCGTGTCCTGGTACGCAGGGATAGACCGTAGGCATTGTGCCTTCCCACTCGTTGCGCACCTGGTGCAAATCCGAATGACAGACGCCGCAGTACAGAATCTCGATCTGGATATCCTGAGGCCGCGGGTTGCGACGCTGGATCTTGCCGGGCGCTAAGCCTGAGGTTGGGCTTTGAGCTGAGTACACTTTTGCCGGATGAGTTTTCTGGGACGCCGATTGGGTTTCATCTAGTAGAGCGCTGGTTGAAGATTTCTCGGGCATGATGCTTTTCTCCTTTCCTGTATGAGACTCGAAAGGACCTGAATACGATTCTAACAATTCTGCGGCATCGGGTTCGCAGAACCTTCACGACGCCGGAGGATCGGGGATCGACGTTATACATTCCACGTGTCCATTAATCCTGCCGGCATTTTTCTCTACTGAGAAATGAAATCCTAATTGGCTCTCGACGCTCACTGTCGTTCCATTGAGCAGGTAGGGGCGGAAGCGAGTGTTCTGAAGCGCATCCACACTGGCAGTTACGAGCAAGGGATCGCCCGCCACGAGCGCACGGGAAACCATCTTTCCAGTTTCGTCGAGTTGGACCTTGAAAATCACGTCGCCTTGGATTCCTTTTCTCATAGCCTCATCGGGATATACGGGCATGGTTTTGTGCTCGACGAGTCCCAACATTACTTCGCTCGAGACGTGGATCGGTTGCGAAGGAGCCGGCTTAGCTTGGGTGGTGTGACTCGGCGATTCCGTGTTCGCGGTATTTTGCGCGAATGCCACTGTGAAGCAACATGCTAGTAATGCAATGATCGTACTTATTCGTGACATGCGAGCCTCCGAACGGTACCGTGGTGAGATGAGTTTGGTGAATCCCCGGTTGCTGAAGCAGTTAGCCGCTGCCCTCGCCGACTTTGAGCACCGCTAAAAAAGCTTCTTGCGGAATATCCACGCGGCCGATGCGCTTCATTCGCTTCTTGCCTTCTTTTTGCTTTTCGAGCAGCTTGCGTTTGCGCGTAATGTCGCCGCCGTAGCACTTGGCGAGCACGTTTTTGCGGATCGCCGGCACGGTTTCGCGGGCAATGATCTTTGCCCCAATCGCGGCCTGAATCGCCACCTCAAACATCTGCCGCGGGATGAGTTGTTTCATCTTCGCGGCCAGCGCCCGTCCGCGCTCGTAGGCAAAGTCGCGATGGATGATGGTCGACAGCGCATCGACCGGCTCGCCCGCCACCATGATGTCGAGTTTCGTCATGGGCGATACCCAGTTGCCCGACAGATGATAGTCGAGCGAAGCGTAGCCCCGCGACACCGACTTCAGCCGATCGTAAAAGTCGAGCACGATTTCATTTAGCGGCAGCTCGTACTGCAGCATAACGCGCGACGAGCTGACATATTCAAAACTCTTCTGCTTCCCGCGTTTCTCCTCGACCAGCTTCAGAATGCCGCCGACATACTCTTCATTGGTCAAAATCACCGCGAGAATCACCGGCTCTTCCACTTTCGCAATCTCGCTGGTATCGGGCCAACGCGAAGGATTATCCACCTCGATCACCTCGCCGTCGGTCTTGGTGATTCGGTAGCGCACACCCGGAGCCGTCGTGATCAGGTCGAGATCGTATTCGCGCTCCAGCCGTTCCTGGATGATCTCCATATGCAGCAGACCCAGAAAACCGCAGCGGAAGCCGAATCCGAGGGCCACCGAACTTTCCGGCTCGAAGAAGAATGACGAATCGTTCAGCTTTAATTTTTCCAGCGCCTCACGTAGCTGGGTGTGTTCGTGTGCGTCGACGGTGTACAGTCCCGCGAAGACCATGGGCTTGATTTCTTCAAACCCGGGCAATGCCTGGAGCGAGGGCCGGTCATCGTCGGTGATGGTGTCGCCGATCTTCGTGTCTGCGACGTTCTTGATACCCGCGATCAGGAATCCAACTTCGCCCGCCACGAGTTCATCGACTTCCACCGGTTTCGGCGTTAGCGTACCCAGAGTTTCGACCTGAAACACGTGCCCATTCGACCATAGCCGGATCTTCTGTCCCTTGCGCAGAGTGCCCTCGAAAACGCGCGCGAGAACCACCACGCCCCGATAAGGATCGAACCACGAATCAAACAGCAATGCCTGAAGATGCCTTTCCGGCGCGCCTTTCGGCGGCGGAACGCGCTTCACGATCGCCTCGAGCACATCCGGCACGCCCTGCCCGGTTTTGGCGCTGATCAGCAACGCATCGGACACATCCAGACCTACCGCGCTCTCGATCATCTCCTTGGTGCGCGCAACGTCGGCGCTCTGCAAGTCGATCTTGTTGATCACCGGAATAATTTCGAGGCCATGATTGATCGCTAGATAGGAGTTCGCCAAGGTCTGTGCTTCGACTCCCTGCGAGGCGTCCACCACCAGCAGTGCGCCTTCGCAGGCGGCGAGCGAGCGCGAGACCTCGTAGGAAAAATCCACGTGGCCGGGAGTATCGATCAGATTGAGCTGGTAAATCTGTCCATCCTGCGCCGGGTACAGCATGCGGACGGCGTGGGCTTTGATCGTAATGCCACGCTCGCGCTCCAGGTCCATTGAGTCGAGGACCTGCTCCTGCATTTCGCGCATGGCGAGCGACCCGGTCAGCTCCAGCAGCCGGTCGGCGAGCGTGGATTTCCCGTGATCAATGTGCGCGATAATCGCGAAATTTCGGATGTGAGCGGCATCCATGGAGATAGGTCGATTCTAGCAGGCGACGGCCACTGTAACGTAAACAAGGATTGAACAAGGACACATTCCTTGTTATGCTTAGTCATGGCTAAAGTGACGAGTAAACTTCAGCTGACGGTTCCAAAGGCGATTGCTGAGCAGTACAAGATTCGCCCCGGAGACGAACTGGACTGGTTAGCGGCAGGGGAGACGATACGGGTCGTAAAACGGTCGCGGTCCGCATCCCGCAGAGAGAGCGCTGCCACGCTCCAGCAACGGCTCCGACTTTTTGAGCAGGCGACGGCCCGCCAGGAAAAGCGAAACGCTGCATTCCGCAAGAAGCACGCGCTCGGAGCCCAACCCTCAAACCGCGGTTGGACAAGAGAGGACCTTTACGATCGTGGCCTTCCTCGTTGATACAAATGTGCTTGTCTACCGTTTTGATGCCCGTTATCCGGAGAAGCAGCGAATCGCGCGTGATGTTCTGCATCGGGGACTCAGAGATGACTCCGCCCGAATTCCCCACCAGGCGCTGATCGAGTTTGTGTCTGCAGTGACACGCACAAAAGTCGGCTCCGATCCCCTGCTATCCTTGGACGAAGCGCGCCACGAAGTGGAAGAACTCATGACGCAGTTACCCATCCTTTATCCGAACGCCGCGGTTGTTCATTCAGCGCTCTTAGGCGCGGAGGCATATCGGATTTCCTGGTTCGATGCGCACCTCTGGGCCTACGCGGAGCACTATGGTCTGGAGGAAATCGTGTCCGAAGACTTCGAACATGGGCGGTTGTACGGCAGCGTCCGAATTCGGAATCCATTTCGAGGACAGTGATTCTGCTGGCACCCAACAAGAAAGGGCGCGATCGTTCGCGCCCTTGAGATCTTGCCGAGCTTCGCTCCGCTGGGCGGGCGAATGCGTCCGCGCCTACGTGAGCATTGTTAGTCCCGTACTCCATCCATGAATGCTCGGAGCTTTCTTGAGCGCGATGGATGGCGCAGCTTTCTTAGGGCTTTGGCTTCGATTTGGCGGATGCGTTCTCGGGTTACTGCGAACGATTGGCCCACTTCTTCGAGTGTGTGCTCGCTGCCGTCTTCCAGACCAAAGCGCATCTTGATGACCTTCTCTTCGCGCGGTGTCAGCGTGCGCAGCACCTGCGAAGTCTGGTCTTTCAGGTTGACGTTGATCACCGCCTCGGCCGGCGAAACCACCGCCCGGTCTTCGATGAAGTCGCCCAAGTGCGAATCTTCCTCTTCGCCAATCGGCGTTTCGAGAGAGATCGGCTCCTGTGCAATCTTCAGGACTTTGCGAACCTTTGCCACCGGAATGTCCATCCGCTTGGCGATTTCTTCCGACGTTGGTTCGCGTCCCAGTTCCTGCACCAGTTGCCGGGATGTCCGGATCAACTTGTTGATCGTTTCGATCATGTGCACTGGGATACGAATCGTACGCGCCTGATCGGCGATTGCGCGGGTGATGGCCTGCCGAATCCACCACGTTGCATAAGTCGAGAACTTATAGCCGCGGCGGTATTCGAATTTGTCGACCGCCTTCATCAGGCCGATATTGCCTTCCTGAATCAGGTCGAGGAACTGCAAGCCGCGATTCGTGTACTTCTTCGCAATCGAGACCACTAGGCGCAAGTTCGCTTCAATGAGCTCGCGCTTGGCGTGCTCGGCGTCCATGTCGCCCTGGATGATCTCGCGCTGTGTGCGCTTGAGTTCCTGGAACAACAGGCCCGCTTCCACTTCGAGCTTTTCGAGCTCTCCGCGGACCGCGCGCGACTGCTTCTTGTATTCCTTTTTTTGCTCGTCGCTGCGCGTCGCCTCGGCCCGCTTCTCCAGGTTCTGGATCTGGCGGTCGAGCGAGCGCATTCCGTCGACCGTGCGGTTCACGCGGTCGATCAGGCGCTTGCGTTCATTGTTGGTGAAACCGAGTTTTCGTACCGCGATCGACGTACGCACAATCGCGTGGGCCAGGTGAAAGCGGTACCGGCGATGGTCGCGCGGCCGCTTTTTCAAGTTCACCGCCGCCAGCTTTTCCTGGAGCGGCGCGACTTTTTTGTAGAGCTTGTCAAGCGTGTTGATCTTGGCGAGAAATTCTTTCAGACGCTTCTCGACAATCTCTTCCGTGATTTCCTCTTCGTCGAACGTGACCAGCTCTTTGATGGAGCGGACGCCTTTTTCGAGGTCCTCGCCCAAAGCGAGGAGTTCACGAATTACAATCGGCGAGCGCGACAGCGCCTTCAGAACGCGGTTTTGCCCCCGCTCGATGCGCTTCGCGATTTCTACTTCACCTTCGCGAGTAAGCAGGGGAACAGTCCCCATCTCGCGCAGATACATGCGGACGGGATCATTGGTTTTTTCCAGGGCTCCGGGGGTTAGGTCGAGTTCGACGTCCTCGGAAGCCTCATCTACTTCTTCGAATTTTTTTTCCAGATCGGTCGGCGGCCCTTTCGAGCTCTCGAGTACATCGATTCCCTGGGTCCCGATCGTGGTCAGCAGATCTTCCAGGTCTTCAGGAGAGTGCACATCGTGCGGGATAAGGTCGTTGACCTGATCATAGGTCAGATATCCCTTCTCTTTGCCTGCGTCAATCAGCTTTTTTATGTCGTCGTACTTGTCATCAAGTGCCAAGCCAGATTATCCTCGGGACGTCCGCCGGTTCGCGGACGCCATCGTCTTTTCAGCGGTGGGAGTTGTAACGGAGTTGTGCGCAAGGGGCACAAACCCTAAGAGTATAGCACGCCGACGACTGTTCTTGCCGGCGCAAGTGTAAGTTTGCGCCAGTTCGCCGATGGCCCTCAGCCGCCCGTATCTCTTTTTCCGCTAGTTCTTTAGATGGTGCTCGAGCCGGTTTCGTTCCAATTTACGAAGCCTTGCTGTCGGCTTCCCCCAGTCCGGGATCCATCAAAGCCCGCTTCAAACGCACTTTTTCCTGCAAAAGCGCCTGTTTTTCCGCCATCGAGAGGCCCAGGCGCTGCAATGCGGCCTGCACCTCGTCCAGCCGCCGCCGCAGATAAATCCTCCGCAAAGCTCGCACCGCGCCTTCGATCATTTCGGGAGTCAGGTCTTCCTCCTCGTGCATCAGGATTGAGGCCAAGAGACGGCGGTCTTCTTCCGTCTTCGGCAGCGCCAGAACGTCCGCCGTTTCGGTTCCGGCCTCGAGAAGAGCCTCCATCAAAGACTGCGATGCCAGCCCCTCATACAGATGTTCCGATTGCAGCGCGTATTGCGCCTGGCGGGCCGGATCGAATTCCTCGTCCGTTCCTTCTCTCGCGGAACTCCGGGTTACGCCGGATTGCATCTGCGTTGCCGAAGCCAGCGCCCGGATCAGGACGCGTTCCGCACCGGTGATCTGGGCCTCAGCCGGGGCTTTGACTTGCGTTGCCGAGCGCGTGGTGGCGGCATGCTTTAGTTCCTGGCGCAGCACGGCGGAATCAATTCCCAGCTTCTGCGAAATTTCCAGCGCCAGTTCATCGCGCACGATGCGGTTTGGCACCCGCTGAATGTGCGGAAGAAGATGGTTAACGGCTTTGACCTTGCTCTCCGGGTTGCGCGCTGGAAACATGGCGCGTGCCCGATCGATGAGATAGTCAAAATATTTCTGCGAGTGCTTCAGCGCCGCACCGTAAGCGTCCTTGCCTTTGCGCCGGATGAATAGGTCGGGATCGAATCCGGTATCAAGCGTAAGCACCCTGATGTTGAATTCCTCTTCTACGAGCAACGCGAGTGTCCGCTCGGTGGCGCGGGTTCCGGCTGTGTCGGGATCGAAGTTGACCACAACATTCTTCGAGAATCGGCCGAGTAATTTCGCTTGCAGCTCCGTAAACGCCGTGCCCGAGCTGGCAATGACATTGTGGAAGCCGGCGGCGTACACGGAAATGCAATCCATTTGGCCTTCGACGAGGATGGAGTACTCGAGCTTGCGGATCGCTTCTTTGGCGTTGTCCAGATTGAAGAGGACGCGCGACTTCGAGTAAATTGCTGTTTCTGGGGAATTCAGATACTTCGGGCCAGCCTTCTCATCGGTCGAAAGTGTACGCCCGGTGAAGGCAATCACTTTGCCCTGGTCATTACAGATCGGGAACATCACGCGATTGCGAAATTTGGAGTAGATGGCAGCGGGCTGCGAGCTGCGAGCCACGGGCCGTAGGCCATCGCTGTTCGCGTCGGAGCTGTCAGCGCTCAGCTCTCGACTCTCGGTATTCGCTTCCTGCTGAGAGCTTTCCTTCCACGAAAACAGCCCACTCTCCCGCAACCACTCCTCATCGAATTCGCGCCGCAAAGCGTCGCGGAGCAGGAATCCGGAATCGGGCGCGTAGCCGATGCGAAAGCGGGCGATCATCTCCGCATCGAGTCCGCGGCCTTTGAGGTATTCGCGGGCATTCGCGCCCTCGGGACGGCGCAGACACTCCTGAAAAAACTGAGTGGCGCGCACATGCACATCGAGGAGCGCCATACGAACCTGAGCATCGTGGGCCTCGGCCGGACTGGAGAAGGTAAGCTTGGGCATCGGTATGCCGAGCTTCTGCGCGATCAGGCGGACGGCCTCGGGAAAAGTAATGTTCTCAACCTTCTGGATGAAGGTGAAGACATCTCCCGACTCTCCACAGCCGAAGCAGTGATAAAACTGCCGCGTAGCATGCACGGAAAACGACGGCGTCTTCTCGGCGTGAAAAGGACAAAGCCCGGAGAAGTTCTGCGCGCCAGCCTTCTTCAGCTTGACGTAGTCGCCGATAATGCGGACGATATCGGCCTGCTGCTTGAGGGTCTCTTTGAAGTTGTCGGAAGAAGTCATTGAGAGCGCATCTCTACTCTACAACTTGCTCCCATCATTCGCAGATAGGGCTGAGGCTGAAAAACAAATGCGGCCCGGGCCAGCCACCCGGGCCGCATTGTTATCGCGGACGTTCCGACTGCCGTCTCTCGCTGGGGCGAAAGATCATCGCACAAATGGCACTCCGAAAAGTGCCCTGCCGCGATGCTCACCTGAGGCTTGCGCGTCAGGGTTACGATTCAACGCTTTCATCCTCCTTGGAAGGGGGATTTCTTTGGAGGCCGCAAAGCCCGGGCACCGGCGCACTGGACATGCGCCGAATTTCCCCCGGTGATTCACTCTCGAAAATCACCGGCAACGCTGAACCTTTGTCGGACCAGATGCAGAACATCTCACGCTTTTGACTGCAAGCACTTTGCGGTAGCGGAAAGATTAACGCAACGGCAAAGTGCGGCCCGACTGTGTAAAAACTGTGGAGGGGAGAAACTTCCTGTGGAAAGGGAAGGAAAAGTGCAATTTTATTCGCGGGGCGCGTGGAGAGTTGGCAGGCTTTGCCCGCTGGACCGCCGAAGGCAGCTGTCTCTACGTGGGTTGTTCCTCCGTGAACTGCCGTACAATAGCCCCGATGATTGCGCATCTTCGAGGAACGCTGCTGGCAAAACATCCGAACCAGGCGATCGTGGAAACCCACGGGGTCGGCTATGACGTTGCGATTAGCGTGCCGACGTTTACGGAGATGCCGGCGGCAGGCGCTGAAGTCGCGCTCTACATTCACACGCACGTTCGGGAGGACGCGCTCAGCCTATACGGATTTTTGCGTCCTGCCGAGAAGCAGCTTTTCGAGAAGCTGCTGACGGTCAGCGGGATCGGTCCGAAGCTGGCGATCACGATCCTGAGCGGAATGCCGGTCGACGAGATGGCGGGAGCGATTCGCGGAGGCGACCTGGCACGGCTCACTCGCATTCCCGGAATCGGCAAGAAGACAGCGGAACGGATGGTGCTGGAGCTGCGCGACAAGCTGCCGACGACGACGGGAGCGTCCGAAGCAAGCACTTCGCCGGCGAGTCCGGTCGAGGAAGATGTTATCTCGGCGCTGGTAAATCTGGGCTATCAGCGGGCGGCGGCGGATAAAGCGCTGCTGGCGGCTCGGGGCGGAAAGAGTTCCCAGAGTTTTGAAGTGCTGTTTCGCGAGGCCCTGGGAGCGCTCTCGAAGTGATTCCGAGCCAAGGTTCAGGCTGCCCAGGAGATCGATATTCGCTGCCAGCCCCTGAAAGGGGCATGTGACTCGAAGAAATTTGGCACCGCGGAAGTGATGCCCTGATACGAAGCGTGACCAACTTAGTCAACGCTCATTAGTTGCCAACGAAGCGTAGATACAAATCGCGGTCGTGGCGGCAGGTTTCGGCCATGTGTTTCACCTTTTCCCAGGCCTCTAACTGACTATCATCGCGCACGCGATCTTTTGCGCGATCCCATTCCTCGAGGAAGGCTTCCATCTGCAGGTGATTGAATACGGTTTTGCCGAAGGGATCAATGCCGCTGAGCAGCAGGAAATCTTGATGGCTCGTGGCGGGAACCACTCCGTGCAGCATAACCCACTCGCTGCGTTCGCCGAGATCGTCTTCCAGTTTCACGACCAGGGACATAGCCGCCTCACGAAGTGACCCAATGGTACTGGCGGCAATGTAACAGCCCCAGGGCGCGTTGTCCAAGGCGAGCCGGGTATCGAAGGTAACCGCGGATCGATTCCAAGATATTGTGGCGGCGGAGGTTTTGCCCCGCTGGGACGGGGCGGAGCCCCGTCGCCACACAACCCCTTAAGCTTCTCCGACGCGCGCGCCGTGCTGGAAGTGGTATTGGAGAATCTTCGCGGCTAGGGCGGGGGTCACACTCTGTCCCTTTCCCGTTTCCTGTCCTTGTCCTCGCGCTTCGATGGAGCGGACCACTTCTCCGCGACAGATGACTTCGGTGGCTGCCAGGCCGGCAATTTCCGCGGGGAGCACGAGGCTGATCTCCAGTTGTACGCTTGGATGGAGCAATTCCTGCGCCTGGAACAGCAATCCGGAGCGGCTGATATTTTCAGTGGTGCCTGGGCGCCAGCTCTTTTCTCCGAGCGGGCGATAGCGCAGCGGCAGATGCAGATTGAAACGGCGAGCTCGGAACGGTGGAACCTTCTTTTCAGCGAGAGAGTTGGCACGGGTTGACATCACGACCTCCAGGGGGATGGGTTCGGAATCCAGCACTTCCCGGACGCGGTCTTTCAGAGCGGGAAGGCTGAATGGTTTTTGGAGCAAGTTAATGCCGGCATCGAGCATGCCGTCGTGACCAACGGCATTCTCGGTGTAACCCGACATGTAGAGTACCCGGACGGCCGGGACTAGCTTGGTGATGTGCGCAGCCAATTCGCGGCCATTCATTCCGGGCATAATGACATCGGTGAGCAGGAGGTCGATAGCGCCCTTGTAGCCGTCGACGATTTGCAGAGCAGCGGCGCCGTCCTCGGCTTCCAGGATCTTGTAGCCCTGCCTCTCCAGATACTGACGGGCGAGACGACGGAGATTGGTTTCATCTTCGACGAGTAGGATGGTCTCCTGCCCCCGGTCGGCGGGGGGAAGGCCGAGAGAGTCCTGCGCCGCCGCCGCAGCGGCGGCTTCTCCGCCATCGACTCGCGGGAAATAGGCACGGAAGGCGGTACCGCGCTGCGGCTGGCTGTCAACGAAGATAAAGCCGCCGCTTTGTTTCACGATGCCGTACACCGTGGAGAGACCGAGGCCGGTGCCCTTCGCGCCCTTGGTGGTGAAGAAAGGCTCGAAGATGCGCGACTGCGTTTCATTGTCCATCCCGACGCCGGTGTCGCTGATGGCGAGCATGACATAGTCGCCTGCGGTGAGCGGGGTGTGAGTACGCGCGAAGTTTTCGTCGAGAGAGACGTTGGCGGTCTCGATGGTCAGCTTGCCGCCCTGCGGCATGGCGTCGCGGGCGTTGACGGCGAGGTTCATGATCACCTGGTCGATCTGACCGGGATCGGCGCGGACGGCGCCGAGCACGGGCCCTGGGACCATGACGAGATCGATATCCTCGCCGATCATGCGGGTAAGCATTTTCAGGTTCTCGTTTACCACCTCGTTGAGGTCGAGCACTTTGGGGGTAAGCATCTGCTTGCGGCTGAAGGCCAACAATTGCCGGGTGAGGGAAGTGGCGCGCTCTGTGGCATTAGAAATCTCCTGGGCCGGGCCGCGCAGGCGGGGGTCAGGACCTATACGCTCGAGCAGAAACTCGGAGTAGCCGGAGATCACCATCAACAGATTGTTGAAGTCGTGAGCGATGCCGCCGGCCAGCCGGCCGATGGCTTCCATTTTTTGGGCCTGACGGAATTGCAGCTCTAGGGTGCGGGTCTCGGTGACATCTTCCATGAAAATCTCAAAGCTGCCTTCGTCTTTGCCGTTCGGAATGGTGCGTCCAGAAATGCGCGCCACGATGGCCGAGCCATCCTTGCGAAGGCACTCGGTGGTGAGGTTGTTGAATTCTTTTCGCTCGTGAAAATAGTCGGCGGTTTGAAACCATTGCTGGGCATCGGCGTACAGGCTGCCCAGATGTCTGCCTGTGAGTTCGGCAGCGCTGGCATAACCGAACATAGCCACCAGCGCTGGGTTTGCGTCCTGCAGGATTCCAAGGGCGTTGCAGCGGCAGATGCCGTAGGGCGCGTTCATCACCAGCGACCGAAAATTACTCTCGGACCGGTTCAGGCTCTCTTGCGTAGCCCGGAGTGCGGCGTTGAACCAACAGATCAGCAGGGCCACGGCAAAGAACATGGCGAGGTGTGCGATCGCCTTGCGATACTCGCCGGGGGTCAGCTCTCCCGCGAGAGAGTAGTAGGCACTGACGGTGAGCGCAAAGGAGGTGGCGGCGAGTCCGGGCTTCCATCCTCCGTACCAGGCACTGACCATCACGGCGACGGCGAAGACGACGAGGCGGCTTTCCGCGATATCGGAGAAAAACAATGTTGGGATTAGCGCCAGGACGGCGCTGAGGAGAGCGACTCCGTAGCGCAGGATAGGAGCGCGTGCCGGAGTTACCGCCAAGCTGCGGATGAGGGGGAGTTTCATACGCATGGCCTCATGCTATGCGCGGAGAGCGCGCAGAGCGAGTTACGCCAGTCCAATTGCAGTTTGCTGGCGGCACAATGGCCAGAGGTACAGCGACCCAGGCACAACCTGGGGGGCAACGTCGAGAGAGAAGGAAGAGCTTTGTCCACAGCGTAATCTCAGTTGCTGTTTTCCACAAAACTCAGCGGTACAAAAAGGTGAGCGGGGAACACAGTGTTGCTACTCGACTTGCAACAACGACCCGCGAACGACGAAACTAACGGGGCATCGCAGGAAACATCGGGCAGGACATATCGGAATGAATATCGGGCTCTTCGGCGGCAGCTTCGACCCTATCCATCGCGGACACGTGGCACTGGCCCAGGCGGCCGCCAGCCGCTACGCTCTGCGGCAAGTGCTATTTGTGCCAGCAAATGTTCCTCCGCACAAACAAAAGCATCCGCTCACGGCGTTCATCCATCGTTATGCCATGGTGACGCTGGCAACGCAGGACGAACGGGGATTCGTACCGTCGCTGCTGGAGGCGGCCGGGGCGGACCCTAAGTCGGGTGGCGTGAATTATTCGATCGATACGGTTCGGCGCCTGAAACAAACCCTCAAGAAATCAGATCGGCTTTTTTTTCTGATCGGAATCGATGCCTTCCGCGATGTAGCGAAATGGCGTGAGGCGCGCGCGCTTCTGGCGGAATGCGATTTCATCGTGGCCAGCCGTCCCGGATTTTCATTACGGGATGTGGCCGAGTCGTTGCCGGAAGATTTGCGGCCTCCGGCTGCGGTGACTCGTCCTTTCCATAAGCAGCCAGCAAAAGGCGATCTGGTTCTTCCCGGGGTCGCACTGCACTTGCTGGAGGGAGTTCATCAGAGCGTCTCCGCGACCGCGATTCGGGCGGCAGCGGCGCAAAGCAAGCCGCTGGCGCGATGGCTGGACCCGCGAGTAGCGGACTACGTACGGAAGCATGGGCTGTACCGCGGGAATGATTAGGGCAAGACAAAGCCCCGGCGCTTGGCCTCTGCGCGCCGGTGCACGCGGCGCTGCCGAGCTACTCCACCCCGTCAAGCCAAAACCGGGCTTGTCGGGGGCCCCGGTTCGCTCGGCTGGACAGCAGAGGGCGACCGTCCCTTAGTGAAGTGGGGGTGGGTCGCGGCAATCTGAGACGCGGCAAGCCGCGCCTCTTCCGCAGGCGGGGTACAATCGATTTGCCCGTATGAAGAAAAAGGACGACCTTAGACACCTGGTAAGTGAAGCCATTCTCGCCTGCCAAGACAAACAAGCTGAAGATGTGACGATTCTCGAACTGGAAAAAGATTCGGGAGCGTTCACCGACTATTTCGTGATGTGCAGCGGGACCAACCCTCGCCAGATCCAGGCAATTTCCGATGCAGTGGACGAGCGGCTCGAGGCACTGGGCCTGCGCGTTACGCACTCCGAGGGCTACAAACAGGCGGAGTGGGTGCTGCTCGACTACGTGGACTTCGTCGTCCATATTTTCTCCGAGAAAGCCCGCCAGTTCTATGATCTGGAGCGCCTGTGGAAGTCGGCGAAGCGGCTGGAGCCAGGGGAACTGCTGGCGAAACCGAAGGCGCGGCGGGCGTTGATTGGAAAACGGGCGATTGTCAAATCAGCGACTGCCAAATTCACAACCGCCAAGACCGCGTCCGCTGCGCCCAAGAAGACGCGCAAAAAGAAGGTCTGAAGTGTGCGCTTCGAATCCAGCACCTTGGGGTTCCTCTTTTCGCTTAGTGGCCGCGGAAAAGTGGAAGGCAAAATCGGCGACGCTGGGCAAGGCGGTGACGGAAGCTTTGGTTGAATACTCGCGTCCGTTGCCTGATATGCGCGTTCTCGATCTGGCCAGCGGCACGGGCGAGCCTGGGATCAGCCTGGCGTACCGCGTTCCCCAAGGTTCGGTCACGGCGGTGGATCAGAGTTCGGAACTGCTCGACATTGCGGCCAAGCGCGCCCGAGACAAGAATCTCTTAAACGTCGTTACCCAACGCGCAGACGCGCACCATCTGCCGTTTGCCGACCAGAGCTTTGACCTTGCCACTTGCCGCTTTGGGGTAATGTTTTTCAGCGATTCCCAACGCGCGCTGGCGGAACTGCACCGCGTGTTGAAGCCGGGGGCTCGTGCTTGTTTTGTCGCATGGGGTCCGATGGAACAACCTTATTGGCAAACCACGATGAAGATTGTGCACCGGCACGTGGGTGGAAGCATGCTTCCTCCGGGAGGATCCGATCCTTTTCGATTCTCGGCCCCAGGCGCTCTCTCGAAGGTGCTCAACTCCGCCGGATTCCATGAGGTAGAGGAGTCGACTCAAAATCTTCCGTGGACTTGGCCGGGAGACGCGGAAGAAGTTTTCGAATACGCCTGGGCAGTGGCAGCTCCGTTCCGGCCGATGCTGGAACGAGTGCGGGTGGAGGAGCTGCCGGTGATCCGCGCGGAGGCAACGGTGGCGATCGAGCGCTATCGTGTGGGGGATGAGATTCGGTTCGGCGCCGACGTGGTTCTGGCGTCGGGAAAAGCCTGAGTGGCGGAAGGCCTGTGAAGATCAAAGTGGCATGGATTGGGAAGACGAAAGAGCCGGCGATCGAGGCTCTTACGGACGAGTACCTGAAACGCATCTCGCGGTATGCCGAGGTTGCGGGGCTGGCGTTGAAAGACGAAGCCGCAATATTGTCGCTAGCCAACGGCGATGGGCGTCGGAACCGGCAGCAGACTAAAGAGCGGCACAAGCTGGTGCTTCTCGATTCGCGGGGTAAGCAGCTTTCATCCGAAGAGCTGGCCGAGTTTCTGGAGCGCGAGCAGGTGAACGCGATCCCGCTGCTATTTGCGATTGGTGGCAGCGACGGTTTCAGTGAACAAGTGCGGCGCCAAGCCGGGGTTACCCTGTCCCTCGGGAGGATGACGCTGTCCCACGAACTGGCACGGGTGGTTCTGGTGGAGCAGCTTTACCGCGCTTTTACCATTCTCAGGAACCATCCCTATCATTTGGGACATTAACTTTATGGTAACGGGGCAGCGGCCAGTCAGCCCCATCTCCGCAAGACTCGATTCCCGGCCTCGATGCACTTCTGGCAGCTTCACAGCGGCGCGAGACTGGCTTACTGTATTTCTTGACAGGCGGAACAAAGTCTGAATTTTTTGGCGAGGCCCTTCCCCAAATGAAAAACCCGTACGACGTGTTGCGAAGTAAGGAGCAAGAGTTGATGCGGGTCCGCAAAGAGATGGAAGCTTTGCGAGTCGCAGCGCGCTTGCTGGGCGCCGAAGACCCGGGCGCAGCGAAAGGCGAAGGTCAGTCTCAGCTGCGACGAGTCGTCGAAATGCCGTAAGCCCAGAGGATCTACTCCCCCGTTGGCTCAAGGCGGACGGAAGCCAAAACCGTCCGCCTTCTTGTTTGTGTGTATGGCACGTAACATTCCCGTCCGCGTACAATCAACAATTGGACCTTATCTCGGATCTTCGATATGCCGGAGCTGCGCCGTGGTCTCATCATCGTGAATACCGGTCCGGGCAAGGGGAAGACCACCGCGGCCATGGGGACGGCGCTGCGGGCGGTTGGACAGGGGATGCGCGTCCTGATGTTGCAATTTCTCAAGGGCTCGTGGCACTACGGGGAACTCGACGCGGTCAAGGCTTTCGGCGACAAGTTCGTCCTGAAGCAGATGGGACGCGGCTTTGTGAAGGTTGGCACGGAAAAGCCAGACCCTGAAGACGTCCGGATGGTGGAGGAGGCCTGGACCGAGGCCGAGAAAGCGATTCAATCCGGCGAATGGGACCTGGTGGTGCTTGATGAAATCAATTACGCCATCAGCTACGGTATGCTGGACGCGGCGAAGGTGGCTGAGTCTCTGAAGCGGAAGCCGGAGATGGTACACGTCATCTTGACCGGAAGGAACGCGCATCCGACAATTGTTGAGCTGGCCGACACAGTGACGGAGATGCGCCAGATTAAGCATGCCTATGAGAAAGGCGTGATGGCGCAAAGAGGAATCGAATACTAGTTCTCAGTTCCCGGTTCTCAGTTCTCAGTACGAGCGGGGATCCGGCGGGGTTTTACTGAGAACTGGCAACTGAGAACTGCTTTTTATGACTTGGTTCAAGCGACAAGCCGGCGAGTTGGACACTTCGGGCGAGAAGAAGGTGCGCACCGAAGGACTGTGGGTGAAGTGTGACGGCTGCCGGCAGATTATCTGGAAGAAGGATCTGGAAGACAACTTCAACGTCTGCCCGAAGTGCGACAAACACTTCCGCATCGACGCCCGTGCCCGACTGGCCCAGCTTCTCGACGACAATCAATATGAGGTTTTCGATAGTAATCTGGCCTCCACCGACCCGTTGAAATTTGTGGACCTGAAAGCGTATTCCTCGCGGCTGAAGCAGGCGAAGACCGACACGGGACTGAAAGACGCGATCGTCAATGCCCGCGGCAAACTGAACGGGCGCCCGGTGATCGTGAGTTCGATGGAATATTCGTTCATCGGCGGGAGCATGGGCGCGGTGGTGGGCGAGGCCATTACGCGGGCGATTGAGAAGGCGATTGAAACGCGGACGCCGATTGTCATCGTTTCGGCATCGGGCGGCGCGCGCATGATGGAAGGCGTGATCAGCCTGATGCAACTGGCGAAGATCTCCGCTGCGCTGGCACGGTTAGACGCGGCGCGGGTTCCGTACATTTCGGTTTTAACCGATCCCACGACGGGCGGGGTGACCGCATCATTTGCCATGTTGGGCGATCTCAACGTCGCCGAACCGGGCGCCCTGATTGGCTTCGCCGGGCCGCGAGTGATTGAGCAGACGATCCGGCAGAAGCTGCCGCCAGGTTTTCAGCGCTCCGAGTTTCTACTGGAACACGGAATGCTCGATGCGGTCGTCGCGCGCAAGGACTTGAAACCGTATATCGCGCGGGCTCTGGATTTTATGGTGCAGGCAGCTTAGACGCAGTCGCTGGTCGTTCGTCGCTAGTCGTTAGCAAAACGCCTCCTCTAACGACCCAGCGGTGGGACTTCTGCTCAGGGCTCGTGGAGCGCACTTTGACCTCCGGCAGCCTCATTCTGATGAGAGAAAGTCGAAAGTGTAGGCCGGAATTGCTACCCTAAACATATCGGCTGTGGCGAACGACGGGTCCTTCCCGAGTTCGCGAGCGACGAGCGACCACCGACGAACGACGCCCTTGTCCTACGAAACCGCAGTTGCGCAGATGTACGCGCTGGGCCACGAACTGGCACAGACGCCGTCGCATAAGTTCGATCTTACGCACATGCGCGTGTTGCTGGCGGCACTGGGACATCCGGAAAATCGCTTTCCAACCGTACTGGTCGCGGGCACCAACGGCAAGGGTTCGACGGCTGCGACGCTGGCGTCCATTCTGCAGGCCTCCGAGCTGAAGACGGGGCTCTACACTTCGCCGCATCTGGTTCGCATCAACGAGCGAATTCGCCTCAATCGCGAACCCATCGACGACGACGATTTCGCGATGCTCCATGACGTGGTCGACCGCACCGCCGAGCGGCTGGTTGAAGAAGGCGATCTGCCATGGCATCCCAGCTTCTTTGAGATGCTGACCGCGATGGCCTTTGAGTATTTCGCGCGCAGCCGGCCCGAAATGGTGGTGCTCGAGGTCGGCATGGGCGGGCGTCTGGACGCAACCAACGTAGTCGAGCCGCGCCTCAGCATCATCACCGACATCTCGCTCGATCATCAAAAGTATCTGGGCGAAACTGTAACTGAGATTGCGCGCGAAAAAGCGGGGATCATCCGGCCGGGTGGGGTTGTGGTTACGCTGCCGCAATTGCCCGAAGCCAACGACGTGCTCGGAAACGCAATTTTGAATGTGGGCGGGCGTGCCGTAAGTGCCGTGCCGTATGTGCCGCCGGTATCGCCCGGAAGTGGCCAGTGGCCAGTGGCCAGTGATCAGCGCCAACGGTATCCGCTGGACGTGATGGGGGCAGAAATCATGGTCGAGTCTCCGCTGGTGGGGCGTCATCAGCTGCGCAACCTGGCGCTGGCGATCACGGCGGCGGAGGAACTGCACAACCAGGGCTTCACGCGGATTACGCCCGAGACGATCGCGCGAGGCATCCGCGAGACGCGATGGCCGGGGCGCTTCCAGGTGGTGCCGTCCTCGGGAGACGATCCCGAGTATGTGCTCGATGTGGCGCATAATCCTGCCGGGGCCTGGGCTCTGAGATCGACGCTTTCGGCGGCGTATCAAGAATTAGGAGACGGCCGGGAGATCACGATGGTGTTTGGGGTGATGCGGGACAAAGCGATGCGGGAGGTTACTGAGATTCTGTTTCCGATTGCCGGGCACGTGATCGTGACCCATGCCAACAACCCACGTTCGGCGAGCCCGGATGAAATTCGGGAGGCAGCGGCGCGTGTGGCGGCGGGCACTGATATTGATGAGGCCGAGGATGTAGCGAGAGCCCTGGACCGGGCGCGGAAGGTGACCGAGCGGGACGGCTTGGTGGTCGTTACCGGCTCGATTTACATTGTGGGAGAGGCGATGCGAACGCTCGGCGTCCGCATCTAAGTGTGGAGACGGGGCTTACCCCGTCTCTGTCCGGGGCAGCAGACGCAGCAAGCCGCGTCTACTCCTTACATGGAACTAGAAACCTTGAACAAAATCGCCACCACTGCGGAGCCGGAAAAAGGCGGAGCCGGGCTGCGCTCGGCTGGACAGCCGGAGGCGGTTGTCCCTACTTGGTCCGAGGCGCGACCGGTCGCTCACCACGTCAACCGGCACGGCTGGCTCAGCCGGCTGCGTTCGTATTTCATTCTTTCCCCGCTGATCTGGGCCTACACCATCATTCTGGGCACGCTCTCGCTGGTTTGCTCGCTCTTTGACCGCGACGGGCGAATTCAGCACAAACTCGCACGCTTCTGGTCGTGTCTCATCATGAAGACGATCCTGTCGCCGGTGAAAGTCACGGGCATGGACAAGGAGAAGATCGACAATTCCAGACCTCGCGTGTATGCGGTAACGCATGCATCGGCACTCGATATTCCCATCCTCTACGTGTATTTGCCATTTCAATTCCGCATCATTTTCAAGAGCGAATTGCTTTCGTACCCATTCATCGGCTGGCATCTGCAGCGCTCGGGGCAAGTCTGCATCAATCAGCAGAACCCGGCGGCTTCGATCGGCGCCGTAAAGTCCGCGCTGAGGAGCCTGCGCAGCGGCATGCCGCTGGTCATTTTCCCAGAGGGCGGCCGTACGCCAGATGGAAAGATCCAACCTTTTCTGCCGGGCGCATTCTTTCTGGCGATTAAAGCGCAGGCCGATATCGTCCCGATCGCGCTAGTCGACACCTTCGACCTGCTGCCGATGAACACCTACCACATCAAGTGCCAGCCTCTGGAGATCCGGGTTGGTGAACCGATCTCTACCGCCGGGATGACCGTGCGCGATACGGACGATGTGACGACGAGGGTGAAGTTGGCAATCGAAGCTCTGCATTCTGCGCCCAGAACCATGTAGGAACAGATTCCCTCGGTTTCCTAGCAATTCCGGCCAACGCCGCTGACAATGTCCTCCCTCATCCGTCATACTCTTTTACTTGTCCCGGAGGTGTCATGAAGTCCGTTGGTCTCGTATTCTTATTTCTTGCCATGAACGCATACGCTCAAACCACCGCCCCCACCACCGCCGAAGCCCAGGAGTTTATGAACAAGGCTGAGACCCAGCTCGCTGACCTGAGCGTCAAGGTTCAACGCGCCTCCTGGGTACAGGAGAATTTCATTACCGATGACACGCAGGCCATGGCGGCCGACGCGATTGATCAGGTCACCGCCGTCACGACTGAGTTGGTGGAGCAGGCCAAGCGTTTTGACGGCCTCGCACTTTCGCCCGAGCTCGCGAGAAAGTTTATGCTGCTGAAGCTCTCGCTCACCGCGCCTGCGCCGAAGGATGCCGCGCTGCGTCGGGAAATGACCGAGATTGGCGTATCGCTTGATGCCGACTACGGCAAGGGCAAGTACTGCCGCAAGAATGGCGAGTGTCTGGATATCACTGCGATCGAAAAGCTGATGTCCACCAGCCGCGATCCTGAAACGCTCAAAGAAGTTTGGACGGGATGGCACGCCATAGCGCCGCCCATGCGGCAGCGCTATTCGCGCTTCGTCGATCTCTCCAATCAGGGCGCCCGAGAAATGGGCTTCAAGGACACTGGCGTCCTGTGGCGCTCGAACTACGACATGACGCCGGAAGAATTCTCCGCTGACCTCGAACGTCTTTGGAACCAGGTAAAGCCGCTTTATATTTCGCTGCACACGTATGTGCGCTGGAAGCTGGCGGAAAAATACGGCCCTAACGTCGTTCCGCCTGACGGTCCGATCCCGGCGCATCTGCTCGGCAATCCCTGGGCGCAGGAATGGGGCAACATCTACGACCTGCTCGAAGTGCCGGAAGACAAAAGCGGCGGTGTCAATGTGACCGAACTGCTCAAGAAGAAGAATCTTGATCCGAAGGGCATGGTGAAATACGGCGAGGGCTTGTTCACTTCGATGGGCTTCGCGCCGCTGCCGACGACTTTCTGGGAGCGGTCCCTCTTCACCAAGCCCGCCGACCGCGATGTCGTTTGCCACGCCAGCGCCTGGGATGTCGACAACTTCGACGATCTCCGCGTGAAGATGTGCATTCAGGTCCGCGGCACCGATTTTGTCACCGTTCACCACGAACTCGGACACAACTTCTACCAGCGCGCTTATAAGGATCAGCCCTTCATGTTCAAGAACGGCGCCAATGACGGCTTCCATGAAGCCATCGGCGACGCCATTGCGCTGGCGATCACGCCCGAATACCTGTATAAGGTTGGACTGCTCGAGAACGTGCCGGAGACGAGCAACGATATCCCGGAGTTGCTGAAGCAGGCGCTCGATCGCGTCGCCTTCCTCCCCTTTGGCCTGATGATTGATCAGTGGCGCTGGAAAGTTTTCTCCGGAGACATCGCACCTGCGGACTACAACAGGTCGTGGTGGGAGCTGCGCCTTAGATATCAGGGTGTGACGCCTCCGGTGGCGCGCAGTGAAGCTGACTTCGATCCTGGAGCGAAGTATCACGTAGCAGCAAACGTGCCCTACGTCAGATACTTCCTGGCGCACATCCTGGAGTTCCAGTTCTACCGTGCCCTGTGCCGCGAGTCCGGCTATAAAGGCCCGCTGAACCGCTGCACGTTTTACGGCTCGAAAGAAGCGGGCGCGAAATTCAACAAAATGCTTGCCATGGGCCAGAGCAGGCCGTGGCCGGATGCACTCGAAGTGCTAACCGGCGAACGACAGGTCGATGCCAGCGCGATCCTGGAATACTTCGCGCCTTTGCAGAAGTGGCTGGACGAGCAGAATAAAGGTAGGAAGGTGGGCTGGTAGGGAACCGGTTAGCCCCAGACGCCCTCGTCTGGGGGATGCGCGTAAAGCGTGCCAGTCCTTTTGCCGACACTATGGAAAAGCTGCGGGGCCTCGCCCCACTTGGGCAGGTGGGGCACCTGCCCCTACGCGAGCAAATGATAAACTTATTCAGCGCAATACAGGTCCATCCATGTCTGACAGCATTCATCTCAAACTCCCCGACGGTAGCACCAAGGAAGTCCCCAAGGGCACCACGGCGTTCGACGTTGCCAAGTCCATCAGCCCGCGTCTTGCCGACGCTGCTCTTGCTGCCAAAACTGACGGTAACTTGATCGACCTCACCCGACCGCTGGACAGCGACACCGACCTGCGCATCCTCACCGACCGCGATTTAGAGGCGCTCGAAGTCTATCGGCATTCGTCCGCGCACCTGCTGGCTGCGGCTGTGCTTGAACTTTTTCCTGAGACCAAGCTCGGCCACGGTCCGGCTACTGAGAACGGATTCTTCTACGACTTCTATCGTCCGACTGCGTTCACTCCCGAAGATCTAGAAAAGATCGAAAAACAAATGCAGGAGCTCGTCCAGCAGAACCTGCCCTACGTCCGCGAATTCCTCCCGCGCAAAGAAGGACTCGAAAAGTTCAAGAGCGAAGGCGACTTTATGAAGTGCCACTTCATCGAGCAATTCACCAAGCCTGATGAAAAAATATCGGTGTACAAGACCGGCAAGTTCCAGGATTTCTGCCGCGGCCCGCACCTGCCTTCAACTGGAAAGATCAAAGCGTTCAAGCTGCTCAACATCGCGGGCGCGTACTGGTTGGGAGACGAAAAGAATCCGCAGCTGCAGCGCATTTACGGCACATCGTTTTTTTCGAAGAAGGATCTCGACGCCTACCTGACTGGCATCGAAGAAGCGAAGAAGCGCGACCATCGCGTGCTGGGAAAACAGCTCGACCTGTTTTCGATCCAGGAACTCGCCGGGCCGGGCCTGATCTTCTGGCATCCGAAGGGCGGCATCATCCGCAAGGAGATGGAAGACTGGATGCGCGAAGAGTATCTGCGCCGCGGCTACTCGCTCGTCGTCACTCCGCATGTGGCGCGCCGCCAGTTGTTCTTCACCTCGGGCCATGAAGGCTACTACTCGCAGAACATGTTCGACTCCATGGAGCTCGACGACGCCGAATACCGCCTGAAGCCCATGAACTGCCCCGGGCACATCCTGATCTACAAAGATTCGCTGAAGTCGTATCGCGATCTGCCGATACGCTTGGGCGAACTCGGCACTGTCTATCGCTATGAGCGCTCGGGCGTGATGCACGGGCTGTTGCGCGTCCGCGGCTTTACCCAGGACGACGCGCACATCTTCTGTACCCCCGAGCAGATTGAAAACGAAATCGTCGGCTGCCTGGAGTTCGCGCTCGCCGTGCTGAAGGCTTTCGGCTTCGACGAGTACCAGACTGAGCTTTCGACCTGGGATCCGAATGACAAGAAGAGTTTCCTCGGCACGGAAGACCAGTGGAACCTCGCCAACCACTCCCTGGAAAGTGCGCTGAAGAAATTGAATATTGAATACAAGACCATCCCCGGCGAAGCCGCGTTCTACGGGCCGAAGATCGATATCAAGTTGGTCGACGCCATCGGACGCCTCTGGCAGCTCTCGACCGTGCAGTTCGACTTCAACCTGCCGCAACGCTTCGATCTCGAATATGTCGCCGAAGACGGCAGCCGCAAGCAGCCCGTCATGGTCCATCGCGCACTCTACGGATCGGTCGAGCGCTTCTTCGGCGTGCTCATCGAACACTACGCCGGAGCATTTCCAGTCTGGTTATCGCCGGTGCAGGTAGCGATGATCCCAATCGCCGAGCGCCATACCGAATACGCGGAAAAAGTAGCGTCGGAGCTGCGAACCGTGGGTGTGCGCGTGGAAGTCGATTCCCGCAACGAGAAAATGAACGCCAAAATCCGCGAGCATGCCATGCAGAAAGTGCCGTTCCTGCTGGTGGTCGGCGACAAAGAGGCCGAGGCAAGCAAGGTCAACGTCCGCACCCGTGGGAAAGAGAAAACCGAAGACATGGGGACGGCGGAGTTCGTGGAGAAGATCAAGAAGCTGATGTTGGAGAAGAGCGCAACATTGTAGCAGGCCCCAAACCCCCTGTGTTAGCATCAGAAGTTTCGCAGGTGATGTTGGGCTGGCCTGTAGCCTGTACTCATCCTCATTCCGGGCCGTATCACCCTTCCTGTAAGCCTGCGGAAGGAGACAACCCGTGAAAGTGTACGAAGCAGCCAATCTGCGCAACCTTGCCCTTATCGGACACGGGCATGCCGGGAAAACTACCCTGGTGTCCGCTATGCTCTACACCGCCGGAGCCGCGCCACGCCTGGGACGCGTCGACGACGGCTCCGCCACCACCGACTACGACGAAGAAGAGATCGCCCGCAAGATGTCCATCTCGACCGGCCTCGCTTTTGTCGAGTGGGGCAAGACAGATGCTAAGGTCAAGATCAATCTGCTCGACACTCCCGGCTTCAACATGTTTGTCCACGAAGCCAAGGTGGCGCTGCCGGTGGTGGACGCTGCGCTTGTCGTAGTCGACGGCGTCGCCGGAGTTGAGGTCGTGACCCAACGCGTTTGGGGATACTGCAACGACATTGAGCTGCCGCGCATGATCGTCGTCAACCGCATGGACCGCGACCGCGCCGACGCCAATCGCGTGCTGGAATCGCTCACCAACGCCTTTGGCCGCGCCGTTACTCCGCTGCAACTGCCCATCGGCAGCGAGAAGAGCCTCAACGGCGTGATTGATCTGGTCCGCATGAAGGCCTACACCTACGAGATGGGTGGAAACGGCAAGGGCAAGGAAGGTCCAATCCCCGCCAACATGGCGGACGCAGCCAAGGAAGCTCACGAAAAGTTGGTGGAGCTCGTCGCCGAGGGCAAAGACGAGTTGATGGAAGAGTTCTTTGAAACGGGCACGATCCCCGAGGAACATCTCGTCCCGGCGCTGCACGAAGCGATTCGCGAAGACAAGCTTTTCCCTGTGCTATTCACTTCCGGCCTCGGCAACATTGGGGTCGACGAGCTGATGGATTTCATCGTGGACTATACGCCCGCTGCCAGCGAACATCACGCCATCACCGGCTGGACGGCTGAGGGCAGCAGCGAGCCTGCCGTCCGCAAAGGCACCGACAATGAGCCGGCGTCAGTCTACATCTTCAAGACCATGTCCGATGCGTTCGCCGGCCGTATTTCCTACTTCAAGGTTTTCTCCGGCGTGCTGAAGAACGACGCATCGCTGCAGAACTACAATCGCAATATTCAAGAGAAATTCGCGCACATTTCCCTGATCCAGGGCAAGCAGGCGGTTCCGATCCCGGAGCTGCATGCGGGCGACATCGGCGCAGTCGCGAAGCTGAGAGAGACTCTCACCGGCGACACGCTGGGCGATAAGTCATCGCCGATCCGCTATCCCGCCGTGCAGCTGCCCGAGCCAGCCATCACCTTCGCCATCGAGCCAAAAAGTCGAGCTGATGAAGACAAGCTGGGCGTTGGCCTCCACAAACTGATGGAAGAAGACGCCATGCTGCGCTTCTTCCGCGACCCGCAAACCAAAGAATTTCTGATCGCAGGCACAGGACAGCAGCACATCGAAGTCGTGGTCTCGAAGATGAAGAAGCGGTACCACGCCGAAGTGGTCCTGAAGGCGCCCAAGGTACCGTATCGCGAAACTATTCGCGGCAAGGCCGACGTCCAGGGACGCCACAAGAAACAGACCGGCGGGCACGGCCAGTACGGCGATTGCAAAATCAAGATGGAACCGTTGCCGCGCAACTCCGAAGTTGAATTCGAGTTCGTCAACGATATCTTCGGCGGCGCCATCCCGCGCAACTTCATTCCCGCCGTCGAAAAGGGCATCAAGGACGCCGCCGCTCGCGGCTATCTCGCGGGCTATCCCGTGGTGAACTTCCGCGCCATCCTGTACGACGGTTCCTACCATGACGTGGATTCGAACGACCTCTCGTTCCAGATGGCGGGCCGAATCGCCTTCCGCAAGGCCATGGAAATGGCCAAGCCGACACTGCTCGAACCGATCATGACCGTCGAGATCACCGTGCCTGACGAATTCGCCGGCACTATCATGGGCGATCTCAACAGCCGCCGCGGACGCATCCAGGGTATGGATAACAAGGCCGGCAACACCATCGTGAAGGCCGAGGTGCCCATGGCTGAGATGCTCACCTACGGCGCCGACCTCACCTCCATGACGCAGGGCCGCGGCAGCTTCTCCATGGAAATGCATCACTACGACACCGTCCCGCAACAACTGCAGGACAAGATTATCGAGAAGGCAAAAGCGGAGCGTGGCGAGGTTAAGGAAGAAGAGGAATAAACTCGCGTAGAGACGGCGCCACCGCCCGTCCACCTCGGAGCTCCCCAGGGCCAAAAACAGATTCACCGGCAGCTCTTTCTGGCGTACCATTCCTCTTTCTTCTTTCTAAGGAGGCACAGATGCCCAAGCGGAGTTCCCCGATCTGCTGCCGCTTGTTTTTTGCGACGGTCATTTTTCTGCTGTTACTCATGTCCCAACCTGCAATGAATCAGGAAAGCAAGAGTTTGGCACTGGAGATCGACCATGTGTCGATCTGCGGATCGAATTTGGACATGCTGCGTCAGGCCTTCACGGATGTGGGCATGACTCCGGACTTTGGCGGTCCCCACGGCAACGGCATTACCCAGATGGCCATTATTGGCTTCGATGACGCTTCTTACATTGAACTGATCGCGCCGGTAAAGCCGGGTGCGACCGCGGGCTCCGACTGGGCGAAGTTTATGTCCGACGATGCGGTCACCTGCGCATGGGCCGTAGGGACAAATGTCTTGCTGCAGGAAGTGGATCGCCTGAAGAAGGCCGGAATCCCGGCCAAAACTCCCGAGCACGGCAGCCGCAAGCGTCCCGACGGCATGTCGATCGAGTGGATGACCGCCGACGTTGGCTCCGGAACACCGGGCTCCACGCTGCCGTTCATCATCGAAGACCAGACGCCGCGCGCCTGGCGCGTCCAGACTTCGGACAGCGTCAAGGGAGCGCCGGTTTATGGCATCGAGAACGTCGTACTGGGCGTCACCAACCTGGATGCGTCGATTGCCTTATTCCGCAACGCTTACGGCTGGGCCGCGCCGCTCACCGAAACGCAGAAAGACTTCGGCAAACTCGCGTACTTCCCGGGCGAGCCCGTGATTCTGGCAGCTCCCTCCGGCGGAAGCTGGCTCTCGGACCGGCTCAGCAAGTTTGGCGAGACCCCGGTCGCTTACCTGCTTGGCACGCGCGACTTCGCGGGGGCAACCAAGAAGTACAAACTCTCAGGCACGAAAACCTGGTTCGGGCAGAAGGTCGCTTGGTTCGACGCGGGCAAGCTGAAGGGCGTGCGGCTGGGCGTGATTGGGCAGTAGATTGGGTGGGGCGGACACTGTTGTCCGCCAATTTGGAGCCTTGTCGGCGGTTACTTGAGTGTCGAGGTTTCGCGGACAAGAGTGTCCGCGCCGCACTGGCCACTCGCCACCGACAACTGCTACCATCGCCTTCAGTGTCCGCTGCCAAAGACAATCTCGCGCTGCACTTGAAAGACCGCCTCGTCTCTGCCGCGCCGGTTGAGGACGATTCCTCGTTTGAACTAAAGCTCCGGCCGCAGCGCTTGCAGGAATTCATCGGCCAGAACAAAGTGAAAGAGAATCTTGATGTAGCGATCCAGGCGGCAAGGTCTCGCGGCGAGGCACTTGATCACGTGCTGCTTTACGGGCCGCCAGGTTTGGGCAAGACGACGCTGGCCAACATTATTGCCAACGAACTTGCGGCCGCCTTTCAGCAGACCTCCGGCCCTACGTTGCAGATCAAGGGCGACCTGACCGCGATCCTCACCAATCTCCGCGACCGACAGGTGCTTTTCATCGATGAAGTCCACCGTCTGCAGCCTGCGCTCGAAGAGATCCTGTACTCCGCGCTCGAAGACTACAAGCTCGACATCATGATTGGCCAGGGTCCGTCCGCGCGCACGCACACGATGGACGTAAAGCCTTTCACCTTCATTGGAGCCACCACGCGCGCCGGACTGCTCTCCGCGCCCCTGCGCTCCCGTTTCGGCCTGCTGCTGCGGCTCGAGTTCTACACCCACGACGACCTCCGCGTCATAGTCGAGCGTTCGGCCGAGATTCTCGGCGTGAGCATCGATCGTCCCGGCGCTACGGAAATCGCAAGCCGCTCTCGGGGAACGCCGCGCATCGCCAATCGCCTGCTGCGCCGCGTGCGTGATTACGCCCAGGTGCGCGCCGCGGGTTCGATTGATCTGCCCACCGCCCAGTCCGCGCTCAGCATGCTTGAAGTTGACCGCTACGGCTTCGACGAAGTCGACCGCAAACTTCTGCTCACCATCATCGAGAAGTACCAGGGCGGGCCGGTGGGATTGAATACGCTGGGCGCCGCGCTCGCCGAGGAACCCGACGCTATCGAAGAAATCTACGAGCCGTTTCTGATTCAAATTGGGTTTTTGAATCGGACTCCACGGGGACGTGTCGCTACGCAGTTGGCGTATGAGCATTTTGGGATTACGCCGAACCGCCGGCAAAGCTCCCTCTTTTAGAAAAGATCGGGGAGATGATGCAGAGCCTAATCGAATTCTTCTGCGACCTCGATGAGCTTGGCGCTTGGCTTTTGTCCAAGACGGTTCTGGCCTTTTGGCGCTGGATATTTCCGCGATCGAACACAAGACATTCGGGCTGATCCACTGTAAGGCCACGACCCGGTTTGACTTCCACTGCCGCAATCTGCGTTAATCACTCTTCGTCATCATCCACCGCAGAAATGCAGTAACCGCAGGAGGAATCATGCGTGAAGTGATCGCCACCGGCCAGGCTCCGCAGGCCATCGGCCCATACTCGCAGGCCATTCGAGCCCAGGGCCTGATCTTTACTTCTGGACAGATCGCCTTCGATCCCGCAACCGCGCAGATCGTCGCCGGCGATATAAGCGCGCAGACCGACCGCGTGCTGAGGAATCTCGCAGCCATTTTGCAGGCCTCGGGCAGCAGCCTGGAGAAGGTTTTGCGCTGCACCGTCTTCCTCAAGAACATGGGAGACTTCGCCGCCATGAACGAAGTCTACGGCCGCTACTTCAAGCAGGCGCCGCCGGCGCGCTCCACCGTCGAAGTGGCGCGGCTTCCGAAGGATGTCCTGGTTGAGATTGATGCGATTGCTTTGGCTTGAACAAAACTGACTTGTAGGGACAGAATTGAAAGGCTACCCAATCGTAAGAAAAGAGGAATTATGAAAACTGTCGTTGTTATCCTTGCCCTCGCATTGCTTGCATTGGCCAGCGTGGCAATCCTCAAGGCGGTTCCTGCCGATAAGACCGTGGGCGGGAGCGGTCCCACCAAAGTCACCGGCGAGCCCACCAAGACCGCCAGCGGTCTCGAATATTGGGACATCAAGGTTGGCACCGGCGCGGTCGCCCAAAGCGGACAGCATGTCAAAGTCGATTACACAGGCTGGCTCACCAATGGCAAGCAGTTCGACAGCTCGGTCGGCACTGGCAAGCCGTTTGGGTTTATGCTGGGCGCCGGCCAGGTCATTAAGGGCTGGGACGAAGGTGTAGCTGGCATGAAGGTGGGCGGCAAGCGCCAGCTTCGCATTCCTCCGGACTTGGCTTACGGAGCAAAGGGCTATCCAGGGGCTATCCCGCCCAACGCAACCCTGATCTTCGATGTGCAATTGGTTGACGTGAAATAGCTCGCGTGGCGCGGACACTCCCTTCGACTACGCTCAGGGCAAGCTTGTCCGCGAAAAGCTGGCAGACACACAAAAGCCCGCAGGATTTGCACCTCTCTGCGGGCTCTGGGCTCTTACGCCTTGATCACTTTGCCGCTGCGCAGACAAGAAGTACAGACGCGGATGTGTTTGGTGGCGGCTCCCACTTTGGCGTGAACCGGGCGCAGATTGACGTTCCAACGCCGTTTGCTGACGTTGTGGGCGTGACTAATGGTATTTCCGAACTGCGGCCCCTTGCCGCAGATATCGCAGACTCGTGCCATAACTCTGAAATCCTTCCAGGCTTGTTGCCGAAGCCTTGATTTTACAGGAATTCGGCGAATTTCGCCAAAGCGGAAACGTCGTACGAACTAGGCCGCTTTGCCCATCACCGGCTGCGAGCATTGGCTACAGCGGCGCGCGTCGATGGGGATTTCGCTCAGGCATTCCGGACATTTCTTGGTAGTTGGGTCCGCCGGCGCCGGATCCTTGCGGCTCCTTGCAATCAGAGCGTTGATCGGAGTCACCACAAAGAAATAAACCGCCGCCGCGACCAGCACAAAGCTGACCACCGCAGTAATGAAATCGCCAATGGGAAACAGCGTGCTCCCGATCGTGAAAGAGATCCCAGTGAAGTCGGGCTTGCCTACCAGAAGCGCTATGAGGGGATTGATTAGGTCCTTGACCAGAGCGGTAACGACGGTACCGAATGCCGCGCCAATCACCACACCTACCGCCAGATCCACCACATTACCACGCAAGACGAACTGCTTAAAACCGGATAACATAACGTTTCCCTCCGCTTCTAGACTGGCCCAAAAATGTAAATGCTGCTTGCAGTTTGGTCAAGGTGCAAATGGCAGACACAAACGCGCGAAAATGTGCAGAGAATTGCAGCCGCTGGCGTCACGCTAGAATTTCGATCTCGCCGCTAAGGCCATCACACTTGAGCAGCCACTTTCGCATTATGTCGCGCCAATTAGGCAGGAGAAAAACGGCTGCCGAATGAGCGAGGTCGTCGGAAAGCGGAACAGTCTCAGGTTTCTCACTAGGACGGCGCGCAACTCTGCAGTTTCTCAATCGCCTGATCGATTCGTGCCAAGGTAGTTGTCCGTCCGAGAACCTGGAGCGTCTCAAACAACGGCGGGGCATTCTTGCGCCCGCAGACGGCCACCCGGATCGGTTGGAACATCTGTCCCGCTTTGAGCCCGATTTCCTGCGCGGCGCTGCGGAGGGTCTGGTCCAGTGGGTCATGTTTGAATTCAGCTTGCGCCAGGACTTCCCGAGCGCGGGTCAAAACTCTGAGCGCCATTGCGGCGTCGCCCTTCTGTGGGATGAGTTCGGCTGGGTCGTAGGGTGGAAGCTGGTTCACAAAGAAAAAGTCGGCAGCGGTGAGGACGTCGCGCAGGAGTTTGATGCGCTCGCGAATGAGTGGAGTGATGATGAGCATTTTCTCCAGCGTAATTGGGAAGCCGGCGGCGTGCACAATCGGAAGCAGGCGGGCGCTGAGTTCCTCGACCGCGAGGGCGCGGATGTGCTCGGCATTTAGCCAGAGGGCCTTGGGATCGAAGGTTTCGTCCGGCGTCGCAGCGGGCTCTTTGAAATTCACCACGGCGTTCGCGCGGTTGATGCCTTCGAGAGAGAAAGCGTCAACCAGTTCCTGGCGGGTCATGTTCTCGCGATTGTCTTTTGGCGACCAGCCCAGCAGGCATAGAAAGTTGATAAAAGCTTCCGGAAGAAATCCAGCGTCGCGGTAGGTGGTGACGCTGACCACCGGACCGTGCCGGCGCTTGGAGAGCTTCGATCCGTCAGGGGCGACGAGTAGCGGAAGATGCGCGAACTGCGGGGGCTTCGCGCCAGCGCCTTCGAAAATGAGCGCGTGCTTGTAAGTGTTCGAGAGATGGTCCTGGCCGCGGATGATGTGGGTGATACGCAGATCGATGTCGTCGGCACAAGAGGCGAGGTGGTAGGTGGGCATGCCGTCGGAACGCAGAAGCGCAAAGTCTTCGATGTCCTCAGCGGACTTAATTTGCTCGCCATAAACGGCGTCATTGAAGCGGACTTGTTCGCCTGTTCCGCGCGGAACACGGAAGCGGAGGGCGAAGGATTCTCCCGCCGCAGCTCGGCGGTCACTCTCGGCGCGGGAAAGTTCTCGCATACCCGGGTTAAAGAGCCAGGTTTGATTGGCGCCCGATTTTTCGCTGTCTCCCGTATGGGCTGGGGTGAAGTCGCGGTAAGCTAGCCCCTTCTGAAAGATAGAGTCGGCGATCTGGCGATGCAGGGCCAAGCGTTCGGATTGCTTGTATTCCTCGTCCCAGCCGAGGTCGAGCCAGCGCAGACCTTCAAAGATCGAATTGACAGAGGCGTCGGTGTTGCGCTCGACGTCGGTATCATCGAGCCGCAGAACCATGGTTCCTCGGTTGTGGCGGGCATAGAGCCAGTTGAAGATGAAGGTGCGGGCACTGCCAACGTGCAGAAAACCAGTGGGAGACGGTGCGAATCGAACGCGAAGCATAACTTTTGAGTATAGCGGGATTGAGGTTTTGGCTCTAGACTTCGGGTAGTCCGGTGCTGGTGCAACGCGAAATGGCCAGTACCGGTAGTCCCCGCGAGGGATAACGGGTTACTAACGATTACGAAGGTAACTCTTCACGAGAGAATCGCTATAGCGGCATCGCATCTGATAAGAAGATACTTTTGAAAACCCCGTGCCCAGGGCGGAACTTGCCGGAAGACACCTGTTGTTTCGATCTGTCTGCTGTGACAGGATTTGGTATGACAGGATTTGACATGACAAGATTAGGCCAACGAGAGTTCCATCCGGGCCACAATTACAAGTGATAAGGGAAGCGTAATCGAGGAAGCGTTAATCCATGTATAGCGTTGCCACAGGTCTGGTGTTGATTCCCGGAGCCGTGGCCCTGCTTGTGTTTCTGGTCTTCACCTACCTGCACGAGCAGAACCGTCACAGCTATTTTCGCGCGTGGCAACTGGCATGGGCGGCATACACGCTGCACTACGCGCTAAAGGCCGTGGAGTATTATCGCGGCCCTTCCGCGTTACTGTTTTTTCTGAGCTTGCTGCTGCTGGTGGGCATGGCGATCTGCATCTTTATCTCGACTCGCCTGATGAAAGAGTCCTTCCAGTTGAAGTGGTATGACGTTGCCCTGACGGTGACCGGAGTCCTGCTGGCGTATGTGAGCTTGCTAGCGCACATCGCGGGCGGGGTATCCAGCGAGAGCGCGACTCCGGTGCCGATCTATCTGCGGCTGGAAGTGGGGCTGGCGGCGATCCTGCTCTATTGCTCGTTCCATTTTTACCGTTACGCCTTTCGCAGGAATTCCGTGGCGTTCTGGACGCTGGCGTTTTCGCTGGCACTCTGGGCCGCGCTCATGGGCGTCGGACAGCTCCGTCAACCTTTCTTCGATGTGGGGGGTCATCTGGGAGGTTTCCTCGGGCCGATCCCGCAGATGCTGCTGGCCATCGCGATGGTAATGGTGCTGTTTGAAAACGAGCGCAATGCGGTCCAGGAGAATGCCTTGGCGTTCTCAACCCTGGGCGTCGATCCGCGCCGCTTGCTATTGGTATCCGACCTGGTGCCCAGCTTGCAGGCTTTTGTGGAGAGGTTAGTGGCGCCCTTGCCCTCGCGCCGCGCCGTCTTCTTTGTTTCCCAGCAGTGGCGCGGCGCCGTGCCCTCGGTACAAAAAGGCTTTTCCGCGGAGTTTCTGGAAAAGCTGCAAAAGACGCAGGCCGGGGATTACATCGCCGAGCTCGCCTACAGGCGTGGCGGAGTAGTCACCTTCAGAAATCTCGCCGAACTGGGAGAACCTTTGCCGGCGCTTTCCGGAGGAAAGTTCGAGGCCTGCAAGCAGACTCTGCTGGCGGAGGGAATCACCGACCTGATGGCTGTGAGCCTGCAGACACGGGAGCACAACTTCGGCGTCCTCCTTTTTCCACACGCGGAACGGCGGATGTTCGGCTCTTCGAATCTGCGGCTGCTGATCGGCCTGGCACTGCAGATCGCGCTCACCCTGGAAAACTACGTCGTGATGCACGAAGCGCAGCGGCGAACCAAGGAATACGAACTGCTCACCGAGATTGGGCAGGCCATCAGTTCTCATCTCAACCAGGACGAAGTGCTGCGCACGGTGCAGGTCGAACTGGGCCAGATTTTCGACACCAGCACTTTCTACATCGCGTTTCAGGAAGAAGACGAGATTCACTTCGAGCTGGAGATCGAAGGTGGCATTATTCTTCCCAAGCGGTCGCGCAAGGTCGGCAATGGATTTACCGAGCACATCATCAGGACGGGAGAGCCGCTGCTGATTGAGTCCGATCTTGAAAAAATGCGCCCCCAACTGGGAGTCGATTTCGTACCTCCACGGCCGGCCCGGTCGTTCTGCGGCGTTCCTATTTTTCTAGGCGGCAAGCCGGTGGGCGTGATGGCGGCGCTGAGTACGGAGCGGGAAATGCAGTTCCAGGCAAGAGATCTCGAGGTCATGCAAACCGCTGCCGGTCAACTGGGGGTGGCAATCGAAAATGCGCGCCTGTTTACCGAGGAGCAGCGCCGCGCCCGCCATCTCGCGTTTCTTAACAACATTTCGAAAATGGCGATCTCGAGCGAAGACGCCGAGCAGATGATGGCCAACATCGTGCGCGAGATCCAGAAGAATTTCCGCTACGATCACATCGGCATTGGCATCATGGACTACGCCACCAAGGACATCGAGATCAAAGCTGAGGCGGGAACGGCATCGCAAACCCTGGGCCGCCGGATCGCAGTGGGTAGTGGAGTTCTGGGCAAGGTCGCGCGCACCGGAGTGAGCGCACTCGTGCAAAACGCCGGCCCGGGACAGCTCGCCGGCGTGCTGCCGGAATCGCGGGCGGTGCTCTGCCTGCCGATCAGTTACGGCGAGACACTGCTCGGCGTACTCAATGTGGAGAGCCGGGATGAGAATGCTTTCGCGCCCCAGGATGTTCTGATCCTGAATACCCTGGCCGATCTCCTGGCGACGGCGCTACACAACTCCTTCGTCTTCAAGAAGCTGCAGCAGCAATCGATCACCGATGGTTTGACCGGCATCAAGACGAGACGCTTTTTCTGGGAGGCGCTGACCTCGGAGTGGAAGCGCGCATCGCGTTCCGGCCGGCCGTTCTCGGTGGTGTTGGTAGATTTGGATAAATTCAAAGAAGTTAATGATTCACTCGGCCATCTGGAAGGGGATCTGGTGCTGGCTCGCGTCGGCCGGCTGCTCGAACAGAAGTGCCGCCAGTCGAACGTGGTTGCCCGCTACGGCGGAGACGAGTTCATCATTCTTATGCCCGAGACCGGTATCGAGCAGGCGCAGGTGCTGGCGGAGAGATTGCGGCTGTGGCTGGCCACCGACCCGATGCTCGAAGAGCACCATATCACCGGCAGTTTCGGCGTCGCCAGTTTCCCCGTTCACGGGTTTTCCATGGAGGACCTGATTCGCGTGGCCGATGCCGGCATGTACGTGGCTAAGCATGCTGGAGGTAACCAGGTTTCCACTTCCGATGCGTTCGGCGAAGGTTCCGCGGTGCAGCGACAGCTTGTCTCCGGTTACATTGAAGGATTTCTTCAGCGCGAGCATAACGGGCCCGAGCACCTTGAAGAACTGGTCGCCACTCTCCGCAAGCTGTGCGGCGGTGAGGACGTTACGGATCAAAGGGCGATGAAGGAGGCTGTCGAAGCCTTGTCGCGTGCGGCTGAACTCAGGGAGCACAACGCGGCGGGACATGGCGAGCAGTGCGGGCACTATGCCGGGATCGTCGCGCGCGGACTTAACCTCCCGCCGCAGGAGGTGGAAGACATCATCTTCGCAGGGCGGGTGCATGACGTGGGCAAGCTCTTCGTCCCCGATCGAATCCTGAACAAGCCGGGGGCGCTTACGGAAGATGAAATGTCGGTGATGAAAACCCACCCGCTAGTGGGGGGCGAGGTGTTGCGGGCGATTCCCGAAATCGAGCGTGTGGCCCAGGCCATCGAATCCCATCACGAGGCCTTCGACGGCAGCGGCTATCCTCGCGGACTGAAGGGCGAGGATATACCGCTGTATGGCCGTATCGTCGCCGTCGCTGACGCCTACGTGAACATGACGACCGATCGCTCTTTCGCTCCCCCCAAGACCGACGAGCAAGCGCTTACGGAACTGGGGAAAATGAGCGGCACCCGTTTCGACGGCATGATCGTCCGATTATTTGCCCGCCTGCTCAAGATGGAAAGATCCTCCAGCCTGGGCGGTGCAACCTAGCACCGTGAAGGCAGAGTCGGAAGGTGGAGAGACGGGCGCCCTCGCCCGTCCAAGCTTGCGTAGGGAGCTTGCGTAGGGACAGCCGCTCCCGGCTGTCCAAGCCGAGAGCAGTCGGCTTGATCTCTAGCTCTGGGTCAGCACCAGCGTCGCGTCTTTCGGCAGGTAGCTCTTGCGGCGGAACCAGTCTTCCATCGCGTCCCGCAATTGATCGAGCGGGACATGCGTTCCAATTTCCAGGCACCCGTCGGCCACTGGCAGCGTGTCGTCAAAAACCGACGCGTTGGTGAAGTTGCGCATGCTGAAATTGTCGAGCCATTTCAACGGACAGGGTTGAAGCTGCCCTTCGTGCTGGTATTCCACGCGGACCTTCCGGGCGAACATTCCTTGATTTAAGCACAGCCCTTGATTGAAGCGCAGAAAACGGCCGCAGCTTGGCGGTACGATCTACTTCTTTGCTTTCCAGAGCCGGTCTTCCAGTTCCGTGACTTCCCGGTTCAAGCCCTCCGGAAGACGGCTGCCGAACCGCGCGAAGTACTCCCGGATCAATGGTATCTCCGCATGCCATCCCTCCAAGTCCACGCTCAGCAACTTGGCGATATCAGCCGCAGAAAGGTCAAGTCCCTTGGTATCCAGATCCGCGGGCTCGGGAAGCCTGCCTATCGCTGTATCCACCGCATGCACTTTGCCATCGCAACGCTCGAAGATCCATTTCAACACTCGGCTGTTCTCACCATATCCGGGCCAGAGGAATTTGCCATTTTCGTCCGTGCGGAACCAGTTGACGTAAAAGATCTTGGGTAGCTTTGCACCCGGCCTTTTGCCGATCTTGAGAAAGTGGGCGAAGTAATCGCCCATGTTGTAGCCGCAGAAGGGGAGCATGGCCATCGGGTCCCGGCGAAGTTCGCCGACTTTGCCGGCGGCGGCCGCCGTTGTTTCGCTGCTCACGATCGCACCCAGAAACGTCCCGTGCTGCCAACTGAAGGACTCGGTCACCAGCGGGACAACGCCAGCTCGGCGGCCACCGAAAAGGATGGCGTCGATCGGCACACCCTTGGGGTCTTCCCATTCCGGCGCAATCACTGGGCACTGGCTTGCTGGAACCGTGAAGCGGGAATTGGGATGCGCTGCCTTGCGGGGAGAAGCCGGAGTCCACGACCGGCGCAACCAGTCGATCAATTCGGCGGGCTTTTCGCTCGTCATCCCCTCCCACCATATGTCGCCATCGGGAGTCATCGCGCAATTGGTGAAGATGGAATTCTTCGTCGCGGTGAGCATGGCATTCGGATTCGACTTCATGCTCGTTCCCGGAGCCACGCCGAAGAATCCGTACTCCGGGTTGATGGCATAGAGTCGGCCATCGCTGCCGAACTTCATCCAGGCAATGTCGTCGCCGATGGCTTCAACTTTCCACCCCGGTATGGTGGGGATCAACATCGCCAGATTGGTCTTGCCGCAGGCCGACGGGAACGCGCCCGTTATGTACTTGACCTGCCCCTTGGGGTTGATCATCTTGAGGATGAGCATGTGCTCCGCCATCCAGCCTTCGTCACGGGCTTGCACCGAAGCAATGCGCAGCGCGTGACACTTTTTGCCCAGCAGCGCGTTGCCACCATAGCCGGAACCGAAGGACCACACCTCGCGCGTCTCCGGGAAATGGCAAATGTATTTTTCCTGCGCATTGTTTGGCCAGGTCGAATCCGCCTCGTTCGCAGCCAATGGAGCGCCGACCGAGTGCAGGCCGCGGACAAAGTGACCATCGCTTCCTAGAACCTCAAGCACGCGAGTGCCAACCCGCGCCATGATGTGCATGCTGGCCACAACGTAAGGGGAGTCGGTGATCTCGACGCCGATATTCGCAATCGGCGAGCCGATCGGTCCCATGCTGTACGGGATGACATACATAGTCCGTCCCGTCATCGCGCCCGCGAATAAACCTTGCAGCTTCTGCTTCATCTTCGCCGGATCTGACCAGTTGTTGGTGGGACCAGCATCCTCCAGGGTTCTCGAACAAATGAAAGTGCGGTCTTCGACGCGAGCCACGTCGCCCGCACTGGATCGCACCAGAATACTGTTCGGCCGCTTGTCCTCGGCGAGCTGGACGGCAGTGCCCGTCATTACCATCAGTCGCAGCATCGCCTGATATTCCTGCTGCGAGCCATCGCACCAGTACACTCGATCGGGCTTGCAGAGCTGGGCAACTTCCTCCACCCAGGCGCTCAACCGCTTATGCTTCGGTTCGACCTTCTTGTCGATCTTCTTGTCGGTAATGGGTTCCATATGGGAGGTTAGGCTGGACATTCAAATACTCTCCTCAAAACAGCAAGCCGCGCGATCCTATACCGCCATTGAAAATGGCATCCGCGGGCAGAAAGGCGAGGCTACTTCAGAGATCCTGCTCCCGCTAATAAGGACTGGACTAAATATTGTCCCTCATTTCGAGGGTTCTTTCCAGCTAGCGGGTGGCAGCCACGACCGGGGGTTCAACCTCCGCCACGACACCTTCCAGGTGCTTGAGGGTCTCATCGATGGTAAGAGAATACATTTCGCGACCCAAGCCTTCACCCGATTCCAGCGCCGTTTTCAGAAAATGGCCGGCTATTTCCTTCGCCAGGGAGTCCGTGATCAGCTTCCCGGTGCGCTTCTTGTATTCAACCCAGGCCGGATGCGGCAGGGCAACCCAGACCGGGCGCCCGTCCACCAGGAATTTGATATCCACTGCATCGGCGTGCCGGGTGGCGATGGCCACCATCAGCGCCTGGTAGAGGCAGTGCACTTGCTTCTTGCTCCAGCGGTCGGTGGCGGTGAAATCGGTGAACATAGGAAAATCAATCCAGACGTACCCGTAAATATATCGCCGGACGGGGCTTGGGAGCAAACCGTCTCCATGAACCCCGTTTGCGCTTAGACCTCGTTTTGGGCTTAAACCTTCTACCATAGCCCATCCGAGCCATTCCCATGCGTCGACCAAGAGGTTAGGGTGGTTGTGAGCAGACTTCGGGGGAGGGCTGTTCGACGGGCGTCTCACGACTCTAAATGGAGTCTGGGGCGCTTTCGTTTTTGTGTTCTTGCCAACGAACCCACCAGTTGTCCATGACAGCTTAAAAAATATTACTTCCCGATGCAGAAGGTGCCGAAGATCAGGTTGAGGATGTCGTCGGTGGTGGTGGCGCCGGTGATTTCGTCAAGGGGGCGCAGCGCTCCGTAGAGATCGAGCAGGAGCATCTCGTGGGGGACTTGGGCAGAAACGCCCTTGGTCGCGGCGTCGAGCGCGGTTAGCGCGTCGTTGACTAATCTCTGATGGCGCACGCTGGTTAGGAAGCCGGTTTCCAGTTGGGTGGCGGAGTCTCCGGCAACGTGTTCGAGGATGGCAGCGCGCAGGGCGGGAATGCCTTCGCCGGTTAGAGCGGAGGTGGGGATACGAGTGATCGCCCGCTGCGCCTGTGGGGCTTCGCGAACAGGAGTGTCCGCGCCCCATGATTCAGCGCGACATGGTTCTCCACGATATGGTTCTGCAAGACATGGTTCGGTAATTGGCTGCGGCGAAAGCCCGCCGGGCTCTGCCCCGCGCGGACGGGCGATGCGCCAGTCCCCACCCGAGCCCAGCAGGTCAGATTTGTTTTCTACAACGATCGCTGCGCGGCCTTCTACCTGGCGCAGTAACTCCTGGTCTTCTTCCGTGACAGGCTGGGTCTTGTCGATTACTACCAGGACTAAGTCGGCGTCAGCCAGGGCCTCCATTGATTTCTTGATGCCGATGCTTTCGGCTTCGTCCAGAGCGCGGCGGATTCCGGCGGTGTCCACCAGTTCCACTGGAATTCCATCGATGGCTACGGTTTCGCTAACCAGATCGCGCGTGGTGCCGGGCTGGGCAGTAACGATGGCGCGTTCGCGCTCGACCAGACGATTAAAAAGGCTCGACTTGCCTACGTTGGGGCGGCCTACGATCGCTAGGGTAAGTCCCTGGTGAACGATCTTGCCGTAAGTAAAGCTGGCGGCTAGTTGCGAAAGCGGAGCTTTGACTTGAGCGATGCGATCTCGGATGGTGGCGTCCTGCGCGATGGAAACATCGTCTTCGGCGAAGTCGATGCCGGCCTCAAGCAGGGCGATCAGGTCGACTAATTTTTGCTTGATGGGCTTGATGCGATTGGAGAGCGCGCCTTCCAGTTGCTGGGCGGCGATCTTGGCCTGGAATAGAGTTTGCGAGTCGATCAGGTCGCGGACGGCCTCGGCTTGAGTCAGGTCTAGGCGTCCGTTGAGAAAGGCGCGCATGGTGAATTCTCCAGGCTCGGCTAGACGGGCGCCGCGGGCTAGAGAAAGTTCGACTATGTGGCGAAGAACTACGGGCGAGCCATGCGCGGAGATTTCGACGACGTCGTCGGTGGTGTAGGAGTGGGGCTTGGCGAAGAAGGTGACAACGACTTCGTCGATGCGGCCGTAAGCTGCGGTGGTGCTGACAGGTGCGGAACCTCCCTCCGCGGGCCGGCCGGGGGCGTCCGTCCACACGTGAGTTGTGGCGGCGGCAGTTTCGCGGGCGGGGGCGCCCGCGCCACACGGTTCGATTAGATCGCAGTGGATGGCTCGTCCCGGTTCTAGCTCCCGCGTTAGGCGGAGCATGGGTGCGGCAATGGCTCGCGCTTCGGGGCCGGCTAGGCGGACTACTCCTATACCACCGCGGCCGGGCGGGGTCGCTATGGCGACGATGGTGTCGTCGAGATTCATGACAGCCAGTGAAAAATGGTTGTTGAATAGTGATCAGTCATCAGGTTAGTCAACTATGAAAAGTTTGGCTCCCGTCTTGGTTGAGCACCGATGAGAGGATTTGCCGTCCGCAACTTGGTAGCTCTTGCCTGGGGTCAGAGTGAAAGTCCTGCCATCGGAGAGGGTGGTTTCGAGTTCGCCTTCGACACAGAGGAGCACGTGTCCTTTGGAACACCAATGATCGGCCGAATAGCCCGGCGAGTATTCCACCATCCGTACACGAATCTCGCCGAAGTTTTGAGTGCGCCAGAAGGCTATGCCGCTCTCCCCGGGATGTTCGGAAGGCACCAGCTGAGCCCAATCCGTGGTAGATAGAGGAAACCCGGTCATCTTCATCAATCGAGTATAGCCAGAAGTTCAGGGTGGCGGGACAGGGTTGTCCAGCAATGGTGTCATGGAGTCCCGTTTGCTGCATCCGGCGCGCGTCATTTATACTTACCGTTTGCCTCAAGTAAGCTGATTCATTCAGGAGCAGTGATTTTCGATGCCGAAACGTACATTTCAACCCAACCGGCGCAAGCGCTCGAAGAAGCACGGGTTCCGGACTCGCATGAAGACGAAGAGCGGGGCCGCAGTGCTGTCGCGCCGCCGGGCCAAAGGGCGCAAGCGCGTATCAGTGAAGCCGGGTTTCCGCGAGTAGTCTTCCCCTCAACGGGCAGCAAAGGCCGTCATTATTACTGATTCTTGTGCAGGATTGTGAACTGGTGAGCGCCGACGCTCCGAACCGGAGTGTAGAGCAGCCCGCGGCGAACGCGGGCGGCGCCTTTCCGCGTGGCTTTTCTCGTTCGGGGCGGCTGCTGAAACACTCCGACTTCGATCGCGTGTACAAGCAGGGACGGCGGCACTTCTCCTCGCACATGACCGTGTTTTATTTGCGGCATGCGGGAGGCGCTTCGCCGGAGGCCGCGTCACCGCAGGGAAGCTCGCGCATCGGGTTCACGGTGGGCCGCGTGCTGGGCGGCGCGGTGGAGCGGAACCGGATCAAGCGGCGGTTGCGCGAAGCAGTTCGGCAGCGGCGTTCGGCGCTGCAGGGCGCGGGCGCGGTTGATGTGGTGATCAATCCGAAGAAGTCTGTGCTAACGATGGAATTTTCGGCGCTGCTCGAAGAAGTGGGGCGGGCACTGGATATGATCGCGAAAAAGCTGGCGGTGGAGAAATGAAGTCTCTCGGGCTTTGGCTGTTACGGCTTTACAAACGGTGGATTTCGCCGGCGTTTCCGCCGTCGTGCCGGTATGTGCCTACTTGTTCAGAATATGCGATGGAAGCAGTAGAGCGGTATGGTGTGCTGCGTGGCGGAATGATGGCGGCGTGGCGAGTATTGCGGTGTCATCCGTTGGCGGCGGGAGGACTGGATCCGGTGGTGAAAGACCAAGATCGTGGACAAGAGCGCGGACAACAGTGTCCGCGCCACACGGGACTGATTGCGAGCGACTAATTGGCGGAATTTAACAATCCTCAGCAAGAACCCGGGATGGAGCGCAGGCTGCTGGTTGTGTTTGCGCTGACGTTCCTGGTCATCATGCTCTTCCAGCCGCTTCTAAAAAAGTACGGGCCGCAGCCCCCGGCGAAACGGGAGAGTCCGCAGGCGGCGCAGAATCAGGTGCAAGTTCCTCCGCAGGCACCGACACAACTCCCCGCGCAAACTTCGGCGGCGCCAAGCGCTGCCGCGAAGGCGCCGGTATCGGCTCCGCTGCAGGCGGCGAGCGAATCGGAGACGGTGATTGAAAACGACGTTTACCGCATCGTGTTCACCAATCACGGCGGGCGGGTGAAGTCTTGGGTGCTGAAAAAATACACCGACGACAAAGGCGGTCCGCTCGAGCTAGTGAATGCCGCGGCGGCGGAGAAGTATGGGTATCCGCTGACGTTGTGGTCGTATGACGAGACGCTGCGGAACAAGCTTAACTCGGCACTGTATGTGACACCCACCCTTCCGCAAAGTGTGCGGAAGGATGGGGCACCCGCTCCGGATGAAATCAAGTTTGCTTACTCCGACGGTGACGTGTCGGTACAGAAGAGCTTCGAGTTTGATCGCAACAGCTATGTGGTCGGCGTGCAAACTGCGGTCTATGTGAAGGGCGCGCAGGTCACAGCGTTTCCGATGTGGCCAGCCGGGTTCGGCGGCGATACCACCGGTCCGCAGTACGCGAGTGGGCAGATCATGTATCAGTACGACGACAAGGTCGAACGGCTGGCGATCAAGAAGATCAGTAGCGGCAACACGCTACAGGGACCATTCCACTGGGCCGGCGTAGCAGATCAGTATTTCGCAGCGGTTTTCGTGCCGCAGGATCCGAAGAACGCGGCGATGGTGACGCTGCGCAACGCCATCGAAATCCCGCGCGGCGGTGACAGCAAGCAGATGGACAAGGTGGACGTGCTGGGGGCGGCCGTCGGCAACCTGAAGGGTCCGACTGATGCCCGGCTGTACGTGGGCCCGAAGGCGCTGTCGGATCTTGAATCGGTGGCGGTGCCGGGGATGACGGGGACGGAACCGGATCTCCGCGCGGTGGTTGATTTCGGCTGGCTGGGAATTATTGCGCGGCCGCTCTTTTTGTGGTTGAAGTGGATGTACAGTCACATCGTCGCCAACTGGGGCTGGGCAATTCTGCTGCAAACGCTGGTCATCAACCTGGCGCTGCTGCCGCTGCGGCTTTCGCAGATGAAGTCGATGCTGAAGATGCAGCGCGTGGCGCCGCAGATCAAATCGATCCAGGAAAAGTACAAAAAGTACAGTTTGCGCGATCCGCGCAAAGCCGAAATGAATGAAGAAATTTCGGCGCTGTATAAGAAGGAAGGCGTGAATCCGGCGGGCGGATGTCTGCCTTTGCTCATTCAGATGCCGTTTCTGTTTGCGTACTACCGGATGCTGAACGTAGCGATGGATCTGCGCCACGCGCCGTGGATGTGGGTCCACGATCTTTCGGCGCCAGACCCTTTGCACATTCTGCCGATTGCGATCATCATCACCATGCTGGTGATGCAGCGGATGACGCCGCAGGCGGGCATGGATCCGGCGCAGCAGAAGATGATGAACATCATGATGCCAGGCATGCTCGGCATCATGAGCTGGAACCTGCCGGCCGGGTTAGGATTGTACTGGTCCGCGGGCCAGTTGATCGGGATCGTGCAGCAGTCGGTGATGAATCGCACATCGCTGGGCCGCGAGATGCGCGAGATGATGGAGAAGCGGGCGCGCAAGAAAGAGAAATAGCTGTCAGCTCTCAGCTTTCAGCTGTCAGTAAAGCCTGAGACCTGAGACCTTACTTATGCCGATCACAGACAAAGTTGCCGCTGCTAAACAGATAGGGGAATTTCTGCAGGCCGTAATCTCGAACGGCGGCTTCAAGCTGAAGTACAGGATTACGGTGGATCCCCCGATTGCGCAGAATCGCGAGTGGGAACATCCGGAAATTCTGGTGGAGTTTGCCGGGCCCGATTCGGCGCTGCTGCTGGAGCGCGGGGGCGAGTTGCTGCGGTCATTTGAGTTGCTGGCATCGGAAGTGCTGCACCTGCAGGGCAACGAGCACGAGAAGATCTGGTTCGATTGCAGGAATTTTCGGGCGATGCGGATCGACGAGCTGCAACTGGCGGCGCGGGTGGCGGCGGAGCAGGTGCGGCGAACGAGCGAGCCGTACCGGTTCGGGCCCATGTCATCACGCGAACGCCGGATCGTACACCTGGCGCTGCGGGAGGAAAAAGATTTGCGCACCGAGAGCGACGGTGAGGGCGGAAGGCGGTCGGTGGTGGTGTATCCGGGGAACTACAAGACGGCGCCAGTGCGGCGCGAACGCGGGACGATTTCATAGTTGGACACTTGGTTGCACACTTTGCGCGGCAGTTAGTTTCTCGACACTTGACAGCGCAATGAAATCGCGGTTCGATAAATCGCTCGCGCGAAATATTTTTATCGCAACTCACCGACGCGACGATTTTTTTGTGCTAGTATGCCGTTCGTCTCCTAATAAATTTCACCGACAACCCGTGCTGCAAAACTGCTCCTAAACGAAAGAGCTCATAATTTCAAGATTGGGTTTTCCCGGGAGTTTTATTTCGGCGCATTCGATATTCTGGTAAACGATACTTTGGTAAGAGTTGTTCTGGTACACAATGTCTCTCTCCAGTTCTGCCATCAGTCCGAATCCGTGGGCGCGCATCCTCGACGCCCTGGAAAAGAAAGTTAACCGGCACTCCTACGACACCTGGTTGAAGCCGACGCGGTACAGCCACGCCAGCAATGGAATTCTGTTCGTACGCATACCAACCGCCGAGTTCCGTCACGTCGGCGAAAAATACGCGGATCTGATTCAGGAAGCGCTCGACAATCTCGGCCTCGGATACGAGGATGTGAAATTTGTTACCGCTGAGGACGATCCTTCGAACACGCCGATACGACATAACGGCGGCCTCTCGGCTCATAGTTCGAGCGGCGGTCCGAATGCCAGTGCTGGTCCGCAGGCGGCACCGGGGTTGCATCCGGCGCAGGGGCGATTTGACTGGGACAGCGCCGCGCAATTGAATCCGCGGTACACGTTTGACGCGTTCGTGATCGGCAGCGGGAACCAGTTCGCACACGCGGCCTGTCAGGCGGTGGCAGAGCGGCCTTCGAAAGCCTACAACCCGCTGTTCCTGTACGGGGGCGTTGGGATGGGCAAGACTCACCTGATGCAGGCGATTGGCCACGAGATCAAGCGGCGGACTCCGCAGGCAGCGATCTGCTACGTGTCGAGCGAGAAGTTCACCAACGAGATGATCAACTCGCTGCGCTACGACAAGATGATCAGCTTCCGGGATAAATTCCGGACGGTGGACGTCCTGCTGGTGGACGACATCCAGTTCCTGGCGCAGAAAGAGCGAACGCAGGAAGAATTCTTCCACACGTTTAACGCGCTGCACGAGTCGATGAAGCAGATCGTGATTGCGAGTGACCGTCCGCCGAAGGAGTTGGCGGAATTCGAGGATCGTTTGCGCAGCCGCTTCGAGTGGGGCCTGATTGCCGACATTCAGCCGCCGGACCTGGAGACGAAAGTCGCGATCCTGCAGAAGAAGGCGGAGCAGGAACGGGTGACGTTGCCGACAGATGTGGCCTTGTTTATTGCGCAGAACATCCGGTCGAACGTGCGCGAACTGGAAGGTGCGCTGATCCGCTTGGTGGCGCATTCATCGCTGATCGGGGCGGATATTACACTCCCCTACACCCAGCAGGTACTAAAGAATTTCATCGATTCGCAGGCCCGGAAGGTGACGATTGAATCCATTCAGAAGGCGGTGGCCGAACAGTTCGGTCTGCGCCTGGTGGAAATCAAGGCGAAGAATAATTCGCGCTCAATCGTCTATCCGCGGCAAATTGCGATGTACCTCGCCAAGCACCTTACAGAGGCTTCGCTGCCTGAAATTGGACGCCAGTTCGGTGGCAAGCACCATACGACGGTTTTGCACTCGGTGGACAAGATTGAAGAGGTTCGCAAGAGCGACAAGGATTTGAACAGGTTGCTCAATAAACTTACCGAGCAATTGGGTGCGTAGGCGGCGGGTTCCGCCGTGTTTTCCACTCTTCAGGCCGTTCTTCCTGCCCTCTCTTTGTCAATGGTTTGTGGAAACTGTGGGAGATGGGACAGAAATCTGAGAACGGTCCGCAGTTTACGATGGGGCCCGGTGAGACGGGGAGCGATTCTTCACATAAAGAGTTGGCATGAAAGCAACTGAACCGCAGAGACCTGGACCGCTTTTCCACTTCTCCGAGCCACCTACGGTTACTACTGGTTTTCATGCTTTTGTATTTGATATAAGAAGAGAACAGAAGTAGAGTCGGGAGACCCAATTATGCCGGTGGAAGTCGCCCCTGCCTTAGCTGCTACGACCATGGAAATTACGGTCAGCAAATTTGAGCTTCTTCGAGAACTGACAGCCACTCAAGGTGTGGTGGAGCGCAAGACCACGATTCCCATCCTCTCCAACTATCTTTTCGAGGCAGTCGGGGACAAGTTGTCGCTGACGGCGACCGACCTTGATCTGAGTCTGCGAACGTCCTGCAATGCCAAGGTAAAGAAAGAAGGCGCATGTACAATCCCGGCGCGCAAACTTTATGACTACGTGAAGTTGCTGCCTGACGCTGATATTACTATCCGACTCCTCGAGAACCATTGGGTCAGCATTCGCTGCGGCCGGTCCAACACGAAGATGGTTGGAATGGCAAAGTCGAATTTCCCAGGTCTGCCAGTATTTCCATCCGCGGGAGCGATCAAGATTCCCGCTGCAGTGCTGCGTTCGATGATCGCCAAGACAGGCTTTGCCATTGCCAGTGAGGAGTCCCGCTATACGCTGAATGGTGCGTTGATGGTGCTAAAGCCGGAATCGATCACCATGGTTGCGACCGACGGCCACCGCTTGGCGCACGTGGAGCGCACAGGAGAGAAGTTTGAAGGCGTCTCCGGCGAGATGAAGACGCTAATCCCGAAGAAGGCGATGGACGAGTTGAAATCGCTGCTCGATTCCCATGTCGAGAGCGATGTCGAGACTATCGACTTTGCCAAGGATGAATCAACACTGTTCTTCCGCGTCGGTCCGCGTTTGCTGACGTCACGCCAACTCACGGGACAGTTCCCTAACTACGAGGCAGTGCTCCCGAAGGACATCTCCAAGTCGATCGCGTTGCATGGCGAAGAACTCGGAGCTGCGATCGCGCGTGTTGCACAGTTCGCCGATGAGCGGTCGCGTGCAGTGCGACTGCGTCTGGAAAAAGGCGAGTTGAAGATTTCCGCATCGTCAACCGAGACGGGCGAGTCGGAGGATTCCATCGAAGTAGCCTATGACGGTGAGCCGATGGCGATCGGATTCAACGCGCAATACCTGATGGACTTCATCAAGGCGACTGGCTCATGCGAAGTGAAACTGGAGTTGAAGGATGCCCAGTCGGCGGGGCAGCTTCGTCCCGCGGAGGCCGAAGATTACAAGTACCGGTACATTGTCATGCCGATGCGGATCTGAGAGGGACAAACTTTCAGTTCGTTGGGAAAACCTTCAAATTGTTGGGTTCCTCGGCATGTTTGACGGAACCGCCACGTCCCTCTTTCCCTGGGTGAGAAGTATTACTCCGTTTTGTACATGAAGGATATAGGTGCGGGAGCGCTGCAGCCACATCACACCGCCGACCACGAGCAAAGCTCCAATGAGCAGCACTGCGATCCGGCGCAGAAAGTCGTCATGTCCCGGGGCGATCTTTGCGATGAGCGCGCCGAGAAGCAGACCCATGAGCAGGCCGCCGATGTGCGCCGCGTTATCAACTTGAGCGATCACTGCCCCAAAGAAGAGGTTGTATCCGACAAACATGGCGACGCTTCGCAGCATTCCGCTGACCGCTGCGCGGGGCAGCGAAAACTCGCCCAGATAAAACGATGCGATCAGAGCTCCTGCGATCCCGAAGATCGCGCCTGAAGCGCCGACGCTGGGGACGGGGTTGGAAGCATGCCAGATCAGGCTCGCGAGGCTCGACGCCAAACCGGCTATCAGGTACACGGCGGCAAATGTCCAATGGCCGTAGACCGATTCCGCCAGTCTGCCGAGGTTCCACAGACACCACATGTTGAATGCGATGTGCAGCAAGCCGCCGTGAATGAAAACACAAGCTAGCAGCCGCCACCATTGGCCACTGATGGTATACGGCCCGTAATTGGCACCCAAGCGCACGGCGAGACCCATCCACGCCGGATCGCCGAGCACCGAAACGCCCACAGCCAATGACATGGCGACGAACACCGCGACATTAACGCCGAAAATGGCCTGAGTGACCGCCATCGAACCAGACTGCTGCCGCACCCATGGCGCGGCCTCGACTCGCTGGATGGGAGAATCCTCGCCGCGTTTCGCAGCCTCATGCTGCACGCACCACTGGCAAAGCTTCTTGCCGAAGCTGAGCCCTGGAAGCTGACGACCGCATTGCACGCAATTTGCCATGAAAATGGGAAGCCGTACCCGGCCACTGGGAAGCGCCCAGCCGCCGCGAATCCACTTACCCATATAGAATACAAGAGTATGAGCACTACGAATTTATCTTCGTCCAAATCCAACGAAGCTGCCGCGCACTCACCCTCCGAGCCTCGCCCCTCGAACTTCATCCGCGATACCGTCATTGAAGATGTGAAAACGAAAAAGTACGGAGACGCCGTCATTCAGACCCGCTTTCCTCCCGAGCCCAACGGCTATTTGCACATCGGCCATGCGAAATCCATCTGCCTCAACTTTGGATTAGCCGACGAGTTTGGTGGCAAGACCAACCTGCGCTTCGACGATACCAACCCGGAAAAAGAAGAGCAGGAGTACGTGGACTCTATCCTGAAGGACGTCCGCTGGCTGGGCTTCGAGTGGGACGGTCTCTACTATGCTTCCGACTACTTCGATCAACTCTACGAGTGGGCGATCAAGCTCATCAACGAGGGCAAAGCGTACGTTGACGATCTGAGCGCGGAAGAAATTCGGCAGCATCGCGGCACGCTCACCGAGCCCGGCAAAGAAAGTCCGCATCGCAACCGCGGGGTGAAAGAGAACCTAGACCTTTTTGAGCGCATGCGCAAAGGCGAGTTTCCCGACGGATCGCGCGTGCTGCGCGCCAAGATCGACATGGCGTCCAAGAACCTGAACATGCGCGATCCGGTCATGTATCGCATCCTGCGCTCCGAGCATCACCGCACCGGTGACAAGTGGTGCATTTATCCCATGTACGACTATGCACATGGTCAGTCGGATTCCATCGAACACGTGACGCATTCGATCTGCACACTTGAATTTGAAGATCATCGCCCGCTTTACAACTGGTTCATCCAGCAACTCGGCATTTTCCCGTCCCAGCAAATGGAGTTCGATCGGCTCAGCCTTACCTACACCTTGCTCAGCAAGCGCAAGCTGCTCACACTGGTGCAGGAAAAACGCGTCACCGGTTGGGACGATCCGCGCATGCCCACGCTCTCCGGCATACGGCGCCGCGGCTACACGCCGGAAGCAATCCGCAATTTCTGCGCGGCGATCGGAGTTTCGAAGACCAACGGCACGCTGGAACTTGCGATGCTCGAACACTTCGTCCGCGAAGACCTGAACAAGCGCGCGCCGCGCGTGATGGCCGTGCTGCGGCCGTTGAAGGTTGTGATCGATAACTATCCGGAGGGCCAGGTGGACGAAGTCGACGCGGTCAACAATCCCGAAGACGAAAGCGCCGGGAAGCGCAAAGTCCCCTTTTCCAAAGTGTTATACATCGAGCAGGACGACTTCCGCGAAGATCCTCCGAAGCAGTATTACCGCCTGTCTCCGGGGCGCGAAGTGCGGCTGCGTTACGGCTATTTTATTACTGCAAAGGCGGTGGTAAAGAACGACCGGGGAGAAGTGGTTGAGGTGCACTGCACGTACGACCCGGCCACGC